>JBIOJM010000193.1:0-18778 GCA_044450785.1 Isosphaerales bacterium | reverse complement strand
GTACACGAAACCAAGCCATCGTCCGCCTCCTTGCGGTGCAACCCCAGGGTGTGACCTCCTTGCCGAATTCGACGTAGATGTACCAAAATCCTCGAGAAGAGGAAATGCCTCATTCACCTCCGTGCGGAGTATAACGTGGCGTCCCGGGCAGGTCTCCGGACCCCGTCAGGTGGGCTTTCCCCTGGATGTGCGCCAGGCCAAAATCGGTAATCCAGACGTTGCTCCGGCCATCGAGCAACAAGTTCGAAGGCTTGATGTCGCGATGCACCACGCCCTGCTGATGGGCGAAGTCCAGAGCCTCGGCCGCCTGGAGCCCCCACCGCGCCGCTTTCCGGAACAAATCGTGGGCATCCGTTGACGACGGGGGACGCGACGGTTCGAGTAGCGGCGACGAAGCCGCGCCGTTTCTGCCAGTGACACCAAAACCGGAGGCCGTCTCGTCTGCGGCGATTTGGACCCCATCAGACTTCGGGATGTGTTTGATCAGTTGGGCCAGATTCTGACCGTCGATAAACTGCATGGCATAGTAGTACACCCCATGCTCGCAGCCGACATCAGTAATCGGCACGATGTGGGGATGACGCAGCAGCTTCGCCGCCGGGATCTCGACCTGGAGGAACCGCTTCAGTTGCTGGGGATCCATCGCCCATGCCGCGGTCAAGACCTTGAGGGCCACGTGCCGGCCTCGCGAAATCTGGTCGGCCTCGTAGACGATCCCCATGCCGCCCCGGCCGATCTCGCGGACAATCCGATAGTCTTCGAAGTCGGGAACGAGTTCGCCCGCGATGGACGCGATCAGGTTGTTGGCCGTCATGAGAATCCTCAGGCGTTCGGCGAGCGCCGGATGCTCGGCCAATAACTGTTCCGGATCGGGTCGATGGCCTGCCTTGACGCCTGCCAAATAGGCGTCGTGGACGAGCGTCGCCTCGATATCCTCCGGGTCCAAGGCCTCGTCGCCTTCGAGATTCTGGCCACTATCGAGGTTCATGACTGTTCCCGTAGTCTCTGTTCAAGTGCTTTCGCCGCACGCATCAGCAACATCCGCGACGCCTTTTCGGAGCGGCCCATCAGTCCGCCGACCTCCTCGTGCGGGGCTTTCTCCAGATAACACAGGATCAGGACCTGCTTGTATTCCGGTTTCAGCGAATCCAGCGCGTTGGCCGTCAACACCGCCTGCTCCCGCCGGGATGCCTGGGCGCTGGGAGTGGACCCCGGGGTCGCCAGGGCCCAGTGGGCCTCCTGGCTTGCCCGTTCGAGTAACGCCTCCAGCGACTCAGTACGTTGGCTCGGGCTTCCTTGCTTCTTGAGGAGGTTGAAAACGAGGTTCTTCAGGATCCGACGCAACCAACCGACCAGTTCCGGCTCGTCGCTCCCCCGAAAGTTGGGGAAGTCTCCGCAGGCCTTGAGGTTCGTCTCCTGAACGACGTCGGAGACGTCCACCGACCCACGAGAGGCGGTGCGGAGCAAAGATCTTGCGATCAGTCTCAAATAGGCGCTGTATGATTCGAGCAGGCAGCCCAAGGAGTCAGCGTCGCCAGCCCTCGCTTGTTTCAGGAGGATGTCGAAGGACTGGGTGACATGCGCCGACATGAGCGGTCTCTCCGAAGCTTAGGTGGATACCTTCGGAGTTATGGGCGGGGAATCTCTCGCGAAACCCGGTACTCCCCATCAACAGAAGACAGCGTCGCGAAGCAATTGTCACGCGCTTTCTCAGAGGATTCTTGTGGGACGAGAGCAATGACTGAGTGGATGCGACAAAGTCGCCCTAATAGCCGACTGGCCGTAGAACCGGCATCATAGGTTGACTCCCCGGCCGAAAAACTCGACGGAAAACGATGGGCCGTGATTCCGACCCGATCGAACGATTCGCATGCTACAGGGGCAGCACGGGTCACCGGGTTTGAACCAAGAGTGTGCGCTGGTCTGTTTCCGGATGTCGCCCCCGTTGGGGGCTCTGAACAATTGGCTGTCTGCGTGGTCCTGGGGCTTACGCCACCAGGCTATATGATCTCGCCCCGCTCCGGGGGCTCTGAAGACCGGCATCACCGTCCCATCGACGGAAACGGGATGAAGAGTTCCGCTGTAGAAGACCAAGTACTCATCAGCCTTGGGCGAGGCTGGGGTGATGAAAGGCTGGGCTTGATCGGGCCGGATCGAGCGCAGGTCCACAGACTCTTCTGTTGCGCCGAGCGGGCGGGGCGGTGGTGTTTTTTCCCCACCTTGCGAAGGGAGGGCCAGGGGGGTTGCGAGCTTGGAGACAAGGAGTCGGTGCATCGGCCTTTCGTCCGGACGAATGCCACCCCCTCGGAAATCGAGCTGGACTGCTGGGCCCATGCCACATCCGCCTGAGAGCGCTGTCGAAGTACACTATGACCTGCCGAGTCCACCCCCCTGCCCCCCCCTTCGCAAGGTGGGGAAAAAACGCGCGCCGAAATCGGGATTAACGCGCTGCTTGTGCAAGACCAACTTCTCATCAGCCCAGGCCGAGTCTCCGCCCAAGCCGCTTTCGGGCAATCCATACGGCGGACTCTGGCCATGTAAGGAATCGTGTCACTGCAGAACGGAGCCATCACCATGCGGATCATCGACCTGTCGGCACTGATCGCTCCCACTCCGCCGGACGCTCCTCCCTTCTCGCGAGTCGAGATCCAACGGACCTCTCACGCCGAGGGGGCAGCCCAGGTCCAGGCCATGCTTCACGTCCCCCCGGGCCTCCTCCGCGACGGGGAAGGCTGGGCCGTCGAAGAGTTCACGAGACTGGGCACTCACAGTGTCACCCATGTCGACGCCCCGTGGCACTACAACAGCACGATTCAGGGCCAAAGGGCCGCCACGATCGACGAACTCCCGCTCGAGTGGTTCTTCGCCGACGGCGTGGTCCTGGACATGACCCACAAGGCCGATGGCGAACGGGTCGAGATCAGTGACGTGGAGGCCGCCCTGGAGACCATCAGCTATGCGCTCAAGCCGCTCGACATCGTCCTCGTGCGGACGGGGCGGGACGTCTTTTACGACCAACCGGATTACATGCTGCGGGGCCCTGCGGTGTCGGCCGAGGCGACCCGGTTGCTCTACGATCGTGGCGTGCGCGTGATGGGCATCGACGCCTGGGGCTGGGACGGGTCGCTGGACCGTCAGGCCAGGGAGGCGCTCGCCCGGCAGCGGCCGGGGATCTTCTGGGCGGCCCACCAGTCCGATCTGCCCTACTCGCAAATCGAGCGGCTCGTCAACCTGGCGGCCCTGCCGCCGGTCGGATTCAAAGTCGCCTGCTTCCCGCTCAAGATCCAGGCCGGCAGCGCCGGGCCAACCCGCGCCGTGGCGATCCTACCGCACTGAGCGAACCCGACCTCAACCTCAAGAAAACCGCATTCCGCCGGCTTCGAATGGACTTTCGAGATATTCGCGATAGAATGTCGGTTTCTGAAAACTGTTGGAGAAGCTGACAAGCTCGAATTCGGAGCGTCCGGAAGAGCGTCCGGCGGACGTACGCTCGCCGCGTCTGAAGCCCGGATTCTCCCGATCGGAGCAAGGTTCATGAAGGTCGGAGTGCCCCGAGAGATTTACCCGGGCGAGCGGCGCGTGGCTCTGGTCCCCGGGGTGATTCCGGGCCTTCTGAAAGCAGGCATCGAGATCGTCGTGGAGGCCGGAGCCGGGGTGGAGGCTGGTTTCCCCGACGCCGAATACACCTCCCGGGGCGCGACCATCCTCGCGGGACGCGATCTGGTGTTCGCCGCCGCCGACATCGTCGTCCAGGTCCTCTGTCACGGTTCGAACGATAAGACAGGCGACCAGGACCTCCGCCTGCTGCGCCGCGATCAGGTCTTGATTGGTTTCCTGCGGCCGCTGGGATCGATCCAGACCATTCGCGACATCGCCAGCCGAGGGGTCACCTCGTTCTGCGTCGAGCTGATGCCGCGGACGACCCGCGCGCAGAGCATGGACGCGCTCTCCTCCATGGCGACCATGTGCGGTTACAAGGCGGTCGTCGTCGCCGCCGACTTGCTGCCGCGGATTTTTCCCATGATGACCACGGCGGCGGGCACGATCACGCCCGCGCGCGTCCTGGTGATCGGGACGGGTGTGGCCGGTCTCCAGGCGATCGCCACGGCACGTCGCCTGGGCGCTGTCGCCTCGGCGTACGATGTGCGCCCGGCTGCGAAGGAGCAGGTCCAGAGCCTGGGGGCCCGGTTCGTGGAGCTCCCCATCGAGGCCAAGGATGCCGAGGACGCGCGCGGCTATGCACGCCCGCAGGATGAAGCGTTTTACACGCGCCAGCGCGAGTTGCTTGGGCGCGTCGTGGCGGAGAGCGACGTCGTCATCACGCACGCGGTGATTCCTGGCAAGATATCGCCGGTGCTGGTGACGCGAGACATGGTCGCGAAAATGACGCCGGGCTCCGTCATCGTCGACCTGGCCGCGGAGCGCGGCGGCAACTGCGAGCTGACGCACCAAGGGGACCGCGCCCTCGAGCACGGCGTCACCATCATCGGCTGGTTCAACCTGGCAAGCTCCGTCCCCTACCACGCCAGCCAGATGTACGCGCGAAACTTGAGCGCATTCCTCCTCCATCTCGTGAAAGACGGCAAGCTCGACGTGAATTTGAACGATGAAATCATCCGCGAAACGTTGTTGACGCGCGGTGGCGAAGTCGTGAACGCTCGGGTGCGGGAATTCTTCTCCGACCCGGCGAGCCCGGCCCAGACCAACGAGGTCCCCAAATGAAGCTCGACCTGGTTACCAGCCTGTACGTGTTCATGCTGGCGGCGTTCATCGGGTTCGAAGTGATCCGGCGGGTCTCTCCCCTGCTCCATACCCCACTCATGTCGCTGACCAACGCGCTCGATGCCATCGCCGTCGTCGGTGCGATCATCCTGGCCGGCGCAGAGCGGAGCACGCTGGCGACGGTGCTCGGCACGATCGCAATCGTCGCCGCCACCAGTAACGTCGTCGGCGGATTCGTGATCACGGACCGGATGCTCAAGATGTTCAAGACGAGCGCCCCCAGGAAACGTTGACCGCAATGATCCAGAGCGAACACGTCATCGAGATCGCATACCTGGTCGCCACGGCCCTGTTCATTCTTTCCTTGAAATGGATGAGCTCGCCGAGCACGGCCCGACGCGGCGTCTGGGCCGGCGAGCTGGGCATGCTGCTCGCGATCGTCGGCACCCTGTTTCACCATGAGATCCTCGACTACAAGTGGATCGCTGTCGGGCTCGTGCTGGGCTCGTTGATCGGCGCCAGGCTCGGTATGGTCCCGATGACGGCCGTGCCCCAGCGAACCGCGCTCTCCCACGCGTTCGGCGCGCTCTGCGTCACCCTGGTCGGCACCGCCGAGTTTTATCTGCAGGCGCCCGATGTGCCGCCGTTCATGATGGCCGTGCTTTCCGTCGAAGTCATTCTCGGCTCGCTCACCTTTACGGGCAGCCTGATGGCCGCCGGGAAACTCCAGGAGGTCCTGCCGCAGCGTCCCATCACCTATAAAGGGCAGAATATCGTCAACCTTTCTCTCCTCGCCCTCTCGGTGGGCGTCGCAGCCTACCTGGTCTTCCATCCCGGGCAGACTTCGCTCTTCCCGCTCATGATCATCATTCCGCTCGTCTTTGGCGCGATGATGATCGTCCCCATCGGCGGCGCCGACATGCCCACGGTGATTTCCCTGCTCAATTCCTACACGGGGCTTTCCGCCGCCGCGATGGGGTTCGTGCTCGACAATAAGCTCCTGATCGTTGCCGGCGCGCTCGACGGGGCTTCGGGCTTCATCCTGTCCGTCAACATGTCAAAGGCGATGAACCGGTCGTTCTCGAACGTCCTGTTCGGGGCGTTCGGACAAGAACAGGCCAAGGGCATCGGCGCGGCGGAGACTCGGCCGGTCAAGAGCGCGACGCCCGAAGAGGCGGCCGACATTCTCAGGGCCGCCAGCCGAGTGGTGATCGTGCCCGGCTACGGCATGGCGGTCGCGCAGGCTCAATACAAGGTGAGAGAGCTCTATGATTCACTGACCAAACGCGGGGTGGACGTCAAGTTCGGCATCCACCCGGTCGCCGGCCGAATGCCGGGCCACATGAACGTCGTGCTGGCCGAGGCCGACATCCCCTACGACAAGCTGCTCGACATGGACGAGATCAACGGCGACATGCCGCAAACGGACGTCGCGCTCGTGATCGGCGCCAACGACGTGACGAACCCCGCTGCCCGTAACGACACCTCGAGCCCGATCTACGGCATGCCGATTCTCGACGTGGACAAGGCCCACACCGTCATGGTCATCAAGCGGAGCATGAGCCCGGGATTCGCCGGAATCGACAACCCGCTCTACTACCTCGACCGAACGTTGATGCTCTTCGGCGACGCGCGGTCGTTCGTGGGCGCCATCGTGCGCGAGCTCTCCGGCGAACACGGCTAAGCCGCATTCGCGATCAAGAAGGTGGAAGGACTCCTTCCTGAAGGAGGAAGGAGACCTTCGGTCGGTCACTCGGGCGGGGTCAGGAGACCCGCGCCCAACAAAGGCTTCCTCGAAGCGCAACAAGAGTTGAGGATGGCCAAGGACTCTCAGAAGCCGGTCAAGGCCGACTTTTCGTCAGCCCAGCCTCGCGGTCTCATTCATCGTCTTCTCCGACTCATCGTTCATCCTTCAGCCTTTCAGCCGATGGGCGACGACGACGGCCTCGAATCGCCGGTTGCGGCCGATCGCCTCGTCCGGTCGGATCTCGTCGAGCCGCTTTCCCTCGGCAAACCAGTGGCCCTTGCGAAACTCGAAGAGCACGGTGGCATGCCGCTGCGTCGAGGACAGCTCAAATCGCCCAGCTTCAAAATGAACGCAGACCAAGGCGAGCAAGTGGCGAGTCTGCCGGTCGCGCGCCCACAAGACCTCGTCGTGCCAGTGAGCCGATTCCCACCGCCGGCCCTCGGCCGGATCGGCCTTGTGGAGAATCGACATGAATCGGGCTTCCAGCCATTCTCGCTGCTGGTGAAACAAAGCGCGCGCGCGATCGACGTGCATGTCCTCGACGATCTGGCGGAGCGGCCTCCGCAGGATCATCGAAGTCACGAAAACACCCACGGACAGGATGCCGGCCCCGATCAGCAATCCCATGGTCGAGTCCCCGCCCACCTCCCTGGATCGGCAAGCGATGACCTCATTGTAGAATCGGATCGTCGCCGTCCGCAAGTGACGGATTCTACGAGAGAGTGGGTCGCAACAAGTCGAAATCGATGCGGCGAGGATGGTATCATTTCATTAGGCGAGTGACAGGTCGAATGATCCCCGTAGCCGAAGTCGCCAGACTTCGGGCCGGAACTCTGGCGAGTTCCGCTACGGGTATGGCATTTTCTGCCGCTCGATTTAGCGGGTGGACCACCTTGCTCGATCGTCCGGGTTTTCATCCTTCATCCTTCATCCTTTCATGAAGTCCCGCTCCTGTAAATTCGGCGCTCACATGTCGATCGCGGGAGGCTGCGACCGCGCGGTCTGGGCCGCCCAGGCCGTCCAATTCGCGACGGTTCAACTCTTCACCAAGAACAACAACCAGTGGAAGGCCCCTCCCTTGTCGACCGAGCACGCCGCGGCATTCCGTAGCGCGATCGAGCAGACGGGGATTGTCGACCCGGTGGCCCATACTTCGTACCTCATCAACCTCGGCAGCCCCGACGACGCCCTCTGGCACAAGTCGATCGAGGCCATGACCGTCGAGGTCGAGCGCTGCCGATTGCTCGGCATCTCCGATCTCGTCGTTCATCCCGGGGCGCACATGGGTCAGGGAGAGGAGGCGGGCCTGGCGCGGGTTGCCCGGGGCCTCGATCTAGTGCACCGTCACACCACGGGACGGAGCGTGTTCATCGACCTGGAGACCACCGCCGGCCAGGGAACCAGCCTGGGTTACCGCTTCGAACACTTGCGAGAGGTCCTCCACCGCGTGGCGCACCCAGAGCGACTCGGCATCTGCGTGGATACCTGCCATATTTTCGCAGCAGGCTATCCCTTGGCGACCCAGATGGAGTACGATGAAACGATCGACCGGCTCGACCGGTCCGTGGGGTTGGAGCGGCTGCGCGTCTGGCACGTGAATGATAGCTGCCGCGACTTCGGCAGCCGCGTCGATCGCCACGCGGCGATCGGGGCCGGCCGCATGGGATTGAAACCGTTCCGGCACCTGGTCAATGATCTCCGATTCCGCGATTTGCCGATGATTCTGGAAACACCCAAGGGAATCGAAGAGGGAGAAGACCTGGATGCCCACAATTTGAGGGTCCTCCAGGGGCTCGTTCGACCCGCGCGTACTTCCCGAAAACATGGCTGATCCAACGGAATCATGCCTCTATCAAACCTTCCGCGAGCCGTCCTGCGCCGCAACGAACCCGCGGTCGGCGCCAGACCGCGGCGGAGTGCATGGTCATGCCTACCACTCAACTCGATGGTCCGGTCGTCGCCGCGGGCGCGGCCACGACGAGCGCGGTCCTGGAGCCAGGCTGGTTCATCAATCGCGAGCTGAGCTGGCTGGATTTCAACGAGCGCGTGCTCGAGGAAGCGCGCGATTCATCCAACCCGCTCCTGGAGCGGCTCCGTTTCCTGTCGATTTGCGCATCAAACCTCGACGAATTCTTCGAAGTCCGCGTCGCCGGACTCCAGGCCCAGCTTTTCGAGAACCTGGAACCGCAGGACCTCCCTCCCGACGGCATGGGTCCTCTGGCACAACTGATCGAGATCACGCGCCGCGCCCATGACTTCGTCACGCGTCTCTATGACGTTTGGCTTTCCGAGATTCGTCCCATCTTGCAAAAGCACGGCATTCGCCTGTGCACCCCCGATGAGCTGACCGACGCGCAAAACGCCTTCCTGGACGACTACTTCGACACCCAGGTCTACCCCGTCCTGACGCCGCTGGCCATCGACCCGGCGCATCCCTTCCCGCACGTACACAACAAGAGCCTCAACCTGCTGTCGCGGATCGAGTCCGACAAACCCCAAGTGCGGCCGCTTTATGCCGTGCTCCAGGTCCCGTCGGTGCTCAGTCGTCTGGTCCTGCTTCCCGACGAAGCGGACGGCCAGCGGCGGTTCGTCTTGCTGGAAGACGTGATCGGCCCGCGGCTCCACGCCCTGTTCGGCGGCTTACGCCCCACCGAGCGGGTCGCGTTTCGAGTCACCCGCAACAGCGATCTGACCATCCAGGAAAACGAGGTCAAGAGCAGCCTGATCTCGACGATCGAGGAGACGCTCCGCCAGCGCAAGTGGGGAGCGGCGGTGCGGCTGGAGATCTCGGCGCTCGCGGATGAGGGTCTCCTCGCCCAGTTGCTCTCGGCCTCGGCGCTGGAGCTCGAGGAGCGCGATGTCTACAAAGTGCCCGGCCCGGTTGACCTGACGGTCCTCCTGGCCCTCTGCAAGCTCGAGGGGTTTCGCGACCTCAAAGAGCCGCCGTACGAACCGCAGATGCCCGCCTCGCTCGCCAAGCGTAAGAACGTCTTCTCCGCGATCCGTGACCAGGACATCCTGGTGCACCATCCGTACGAGTCGTTCGGGGCGGTCGTCCAATTCATCGAGCAGGCGTCGGAGGATCCCCAGGCACTGGCCATCAAGATGACGCTCTATCGCACGGCCGAGGCGAATCCGATCATCACGGCCCTGGCCCGCGCCGCCGAAAACGGCAAACAGGTGACCGCGCTGGTCGAGCTCCAGGCCCGGCTCGAAGAAGAGAACAACATCGACAAAGCTCGAATGCTCCAGAAGGCGGGCGTTCACGTCGTCTACGGGATCGTCGGCCTCAAAACCCACTGCAAGGCGTCCCTGGTCGTGCGCCGCGAGCACGACGGCATCCGCAGGTACGTCCACCTGGCCACGGGTAACTACAACCCCACGACGGCGCGGCTGTACACCGACCTGAGCTTCTTCACCTGCCGGCGCGAGTTCGGCGAAGATGCCAGCGCGCTCTTCAATCTGCTGACGGGCTACTCGGAGGCGAACGACTGGAACAAGCTGATCGTCGCCCCGTCACACCTGGCCGGCCGGCTCGCCGCGCTGATCGAGCGCGAGTGCGCGCACGCCGAGGCCGGCTACCCCGCACGAATCATTGCCAAGATGAACTCGCTCGTCGATCCCCAGATCATCGCCATGCTCTACCGCGCCTCGCAAGCCGGCGTCCGGATCGACCTGATCATTCGCGGCACCTGCTGCCTGCGGCCCGGGCTGCCGGGCGTCTCCGACAACATCCGTGTCACCAGCATCATCGATAAATACCTGGAGCACTCGCGGATCACCTATTTCCAGAACGGCGACCAGCCGGAAGTCTTCCTGGCGTCGGCCGACTGGATGCCGCGCAACTTCCGCCGCCGCGTCGAGATCATGTTCCCCATCGAAGATCCCAATCTCAAGCGCCGGCTGGTCGAGGGCATCCTGGGGGTCGTCCTCGCGGATAACGTCAAGGCACGTGAACTTCAGCCTGACGGAACCTACCGGCGAGTCAACCCTGCTGCTCCAGGCGAGCCGAGCGTCCGCTCCCAGCTCGAATTCCAGAACATGGCGATGGAGCTGTGCGAGACCAGCCCCATCAGCCGCGCCGCCACCCCCCTCGGCGCAGGCGCCGGCACGTGAGCGGCTGTCGAGTCAACCGGTCATCCCCGGGTCCGGATATCCCGGATGCCAGATCGCCGCGTCGAGCACTTCCTCGACGATCGCGTCCGGGATGAGGCGGCCGAGATCGAGGCGCCGGGCTTCGCGCACGACCGCCGCGGCAATCGCTCGAGACACTCCCCGAAGCTCGCTCTGGTCGGGGTAGATCCTCCCCTCGGCCAGGTGCTCCTCGGTCACGCAGCTCGCGAGCGTCCGCGCGGCGGCCAGGAACATCGATTCGGTCACCTCATGGGCCTCGGAGAGAATCAACCCCAGTCCGACGCCCGGAAAGATATAGACGTTGTTCGACTGACTGATGACCTGCGTTCGACCGTGGACCTCGACCGGCGCGAACGGGCTCCCCGTGGCGACGATCGCCCGACCTTCGGTCCAGCGGAGCGCCTCGGCCGGGCTGCACTCGGATTTCGAGGTCGGGTTACTCAGCGGAAAGATGATCGGCCGTTCGACGTGCCTGGCCATTTCTCGGATCAGCGGCTCGTCAAAAACGCCGGCGTTCCCCGTGGCCCCCACGAGGACCGTCGGTCGGACCGCTCGGACCACGTCGAGCAAGCTCAAGGGCCCGGACGGATCGAGGCCGTAGTGATCGAGATCGGGCGCGAACCAGGCGAACTCGCGCTTGTGGGCGTCCGGGTCGTCGTCCGGACGGCAGAGCAGCGAACGACTATCCACGATCGCCTGGGCGCGCCGTACCACGTCCGCGTCGGGGCAATCCGCTCGCAGCGCAGCCCTTACAAGTCGCGCCGTGCCGACCGCCGCGGCCCCCGCGCCGAGGTAGACAATCCGTTGCTCGGGCAGCGTCCCTCCCGTCACGCGGAGCGCCGCGTAGATTCCCGCCAGCACAACCGCGGCCGTCCCCTGAATATCGTCGTTGAAGCTGGGCAGACGCTTGCGGTAGCGGTCGAGGAGCATGAACGCCGTGTTCTTCCGGAAGTCTTCCCATTGAAGCACCGCGCGGGGGAAGACGTCCTTGACCCCTTCGACGAACGCCTCGATGAACTCGTCGTACGCGGGACCCCGGAGCCTTCGACCTCGATACCCCGCGTAGTAAGGGTCGTCGAGCAACTCGGCGTTATCCGTCCCGGGGTCGAGGCTGATCGGCAGGCAATACGCGGGATGAATGCCTGCCACGGCGGTGTAGAGCGCGAGCTTGCCGACCGGGATCCCCATGCCACCGGCCCCTTGATCACCAAGGCCGAGAATGCGCTCGTTGTCGGTCGCAACGATCAGGCGAACGTTGCGGTGATTGGGCGCGTTGCGGAGCACTTCGGAGATCTGGCCGATGTCGTCGGGGGTCAGCCAGAGGCCCCGAGGCTGGCGGACGATGTGACTGTAACACTGACAGGCGCGGCCGACGGTGGGTGTGTAGACGATTGGCAAAAGCTCGCCGAGGTTCTCGACCAGCAGCCGGTAGAACAGCGTCTCGTTACGGTCTTGCAAGGCTGCCAGACCGATGTACTTTTCCAGGTCGTCGGCCTTGGCCCGAGCGTGCTCGAGTTCCAGCGCCACCTGCTGCTCGATCGTGAGCGTCGCGTGTGGCAGCAACCCCCGCAGGCGGAGCCGGTCGCGCTCCTGTTCCGAGAAGGCGAGCCCCTTGTTCCAGGCCGGGTCGCGGAGCAAGAGCGCACCATCAACCGGGGGACGATTCGATTCCGGAGGTCGGATGTGATGAGGGCTCATGCGATGGTCTCAGTTCCCGTGCTCGAAAAGAAACGTCGGGCGGGTCTGCGAGTCATGATCCTCACCGGTTGGTGGGTCATGCTTCGCCGGACCGCCCGACGGATCGCCCGTCTCAGGCCGACGGGTGCCAGCCCGCGTCCGCCCAGAGCTCACCGCTGACGGCCGAGTTGCAGATCAGGAAATAGATCGCGTCGGCAATCTCCTCGG
This sequence comes from Isosphaerales bacterium, assembly GCA_044450785.1. GTDB lineage: Bacteria > Planctomycetota > Planctomycetia > Isosphaerales > Isosphaeraceae > JBIOJM01. The sequence goes on along the minus strand of JBIOJM010000193.1, from coordinate 6,270 downwards.
GTTGGATCAGGCGACGAAGCTGCGTGTGAGGGAGAATATGCTCGTTGATGTACTTCTCCCCCAGCGCGCGAACCATCGGCGTGTCGGTAAAGCCGGGGTGGATCACCGCGGAGCGAACTCCGTGATAGATCGCCTCCTTCGCCAGCGTCGCCGCGGCCCCTTCAAGCCCCGCCTTCGTCGCGGCGTAGGAGATCTGTCCCGGGTTCCCCTGCGACGACACCGAGCCGATGAAGATGATCGTCCCTTGAATTGCTTCGTCCGGGCCCCAGCGCTTCAAACCGTTGCGGAGCCGGTCCTCGGCGATCCTCGCGACCATTTCCATGCCCCAGTAAATCGGGGCCAGCAGGTTGACCTCGATCACCTGGTGGAAGACTTCGAGCGGGTAGATATCCGCCTTTCCGGTCTCCTTGTCGATCTTGACCGCGAGCCGGTCGCGGGCGATGCCCGCGGCGGGGATGCAGATGCTCGGCGTCCCGTAGCGGGCCTGCATCACGTCAAACACCTTCTTGCGGAACGCAGGGTCGGTGGCGTCGCCGATCATGGCCTCGCCGACATGCTTATTGCAATGGTCGTTGATCGCGTCGGCGACCCGAAGGACGCTCTCGCTCAGGTCGACGAGCCCGATCCCACGGACCCCGCGCTCGGCGAGTTCAGTCGCGATCGCCTGGCCGATACCGCTACCCGCTCCGGTGATGACGGCGACCTTGTCCTCTACGTTCATCCCTCGCACTCCTCTGTCGAGGGTCGTGCCGGCCGGGCGGGCGCGTCCCGTGACGTCACGAGACGGCGCCGCCCTACCGTCACGACTTCACCACCGTGGAACGGTCGGCGACCCACTTCGTCGCCTCCGGCCAGAACTGCTTGTGGGCCTTGGAGCTCACCGCCAGGCCGACGTGGCCGGCGTCGATCTCCATCGACTTGGTGTCTTTCGACCCGACGTAAGGCAGGATCCCCAGCGTTTGCGAAGGCGGCACGAGGTGGTCGCCCTTGGCGGCCAAGAGCAGCAGCGGGCACGTGATCTTCTTGAGATCGACGGCCGGCTCGCCCAGTCCGAACGAGAACTCACCCTTGACCAACTGGTTGCGCTGGTAGAGCTTCTTGACGAACTCACGGAACGTCTCGCCCGCGACGGGGATGTTGTCGTTCGTCCATTTCTCCATGGCGAAGAAGTTATCGACGAACTTCTCGTCGTGCATCTTGTCGAAGAAGCCGGTGAACTTGCTGTAATAGTTTTGCACCGGCCTCATCAACTGGAAGGCGTGTTGCAGGAAGGGGGCGGGGCAGTTGCCGAAGGTGTCGACCAGGGCATCGACGTCGAAGTACTTCTCGTCGGTCCAGACCTGGAGAAGTCCGTGCTCGCCCGAGAAATCGATCGGTGCCGCCATCAGGATCAGGTTCTTCACCGGCCTAGGGTACGTGGCGGTGAAGAGGGTCGAGATCGTTCCCCCCATGCAATAGCCGAGGAGGTTGTAATCCTGCGTCCCGGCGTGTTCGAGCAGGAAGTCGGACACGCTCTTGAGGTGTCCGCGAGTGTAGTCAGAGAGGGTCAGGCTGCGGTCGGAAGCCGTCGCGATCCCCCAGTCGATCATGTAAACCTCGAAGCCGCGGTCGAGGAAGCGATTGACAACGCTCCGGGGGGGTTGGATGTCGAGAATATAGGGACGGTTGACCAGCGCGTAACAGACCAGGATCGGTTCGGCGTAGGTCGCGGGAGTGCCCCGGTGATAGTGCAGCAGCCGGAGCGCTCCCTGTTCGTAAACGACTTCGTGAGGCGTCATGCAGACCTGGTTCTCCCTCGCCTGCTCGGCAACCCGGGGGAGGCTGAACATGCGCTGCCACATCTTCAAGGCTTCGTCGTAAGAGGCCTTTTGCTGGCTGACGAACAGATCGAACACCGGGTTGACCATGGCGGTACCGACCTTTCTCTCGAGTGTTTCGTCCGGCCCGTCCGCATCTTCCGGCCGGGCTCGGTTGACCTGCGTGTCACATGGAAAGCCCGCCGTTGATATCGAGCACGCAACCCGTGACGAACCCCGCCGCTGGGCAGGCGAGGAAGAGCACCCCCGCGGCGATCTCGTACGGCTCGCCGAGCCGCCCGACGGGCGTCATCGAGGTCACTTGCTCGAGCGCCTTTTCGGGGATCGGTTCGGTCATTCTGGTCCGGATGAACCCGGGGGCCACGGCGTTGACGGTCACCCCTTTGCGGGCGTATTCGCGAGCCAGCGTCTTGGTCAGGCCGATCAGGCCGGCCTTGGCGGCAGCGTAATTCGCCTGGCCGAAGTTACCAATCTCTCCCACGATGCTGGAGATATTCACGACCCGGCCCCACCCCCGGTCGGACATCCCGTCGATAAACTGCTTGGTGGTGAGGAAGACGCTCGTGAGGTCGGTGTTGATCACCTCGTCCCAGGCCTCCTTGGTGAGCTTCTTGAACGACCGGTCGCGGGTGATCCCGGCGTTGTTGACGAGGATGTCGATGTCGCCGAAGTCGCGCCGGACCTCGCCGCACATCGCCTCGACCTCGGCCTCGACGGCGATGTTGTGGGCGTAGAGCTCGGCCTTGCGTCCGAGCTTGTGGATCGCGTCGCACACCTCCTGGGCGGCGATCCCACCCGTGTTGCAACTGATCGCGACGTCGGCCCCGGCCGACGCCAGCGCCAGCGCGATCGAACGGCCGATCCCTCGCGAGCTACCGGTCACAAACGCCTTCTTCCCCGCGAGGCTGAAGCTCGGTAGCTCGTCTTCGATCGTGACGACCTCCTTGGACACGGTGGACATGGTCGAAGTCTCCGAAAATCGTGATTGATCAAGCATCGATTTATGTTCGGGTGACGGATCGAAAACGACTCGCGGCCCTGCGTAATCCTGAGTTCGGCAACGCTCCGCCCTCGCCAATCCGTCATCCGCCATGCTCAAGAATGGGACGAACCCTGATGTCCCTGTCCCGCTTTCTTGGGGGTTTTCGGCTCGAGCGCTTCGAGTTTCTCCTCGATGGCTGAAAGCCGGGCGAGGATCGACTGCTCGATGACGTTCAGTCGCTCGAAAAGGCCATGAATGTCGGACGCCAGGGGCGCACCGATGTGCCGGGCCGTGTCCTCGATCATCTGGTCCTGCATCTTCTTCATGTCGGTCATGGTCTTGAGATTGACCTTGAGCGCCTCGAGAAACGCCGGGGTCCTCATGAAGCCCTCAAGGCTATGGGAGAGGGCGTCCAGCCAGCTTTGTTGGAAGCGCTGCGGGTCGGCGAACGACTGGAGGCCCTCCATCGCCGCCTGGGTCTGAAGACCGGATTGCTCCAGGTATTTCGACCACATCTCCATGAGCGGGTTGGCCGGAAGGCCCGCCGGCTCGTCCGTTTTGCTTTGATTTCCGGACATTGCGTTGACCTCCGCGAGGGCCATCATCAAAGGAGTTCGACCGCCAGCGCGACGGCCTCGCCGCCGCCGATGCACAGACACGCGATCCCGCGACGGCCGCCGGTCCGCTTGAGACCGTTGAGCAGGGTCACCAGGAGCCGCGCTCCACTGCAACCGATCGGGTGGCCCAGGGCCACGGCGCCGCCGTAGATGTTGACTTTCTCGGCGGGAATCGACAGCTCATGCTCGGCCGCCATCGTGACCGCCGCGAACGCCTCGTTGATCTCGAACAGGTCCGTCGTGGCGACCGTCCAGCCGACCCGCTCCAGCAATTTCTTCAAGGCACCGATCGGCGCGGTGGTGAACCACTCGGGCTCCTGGCTGAAGGTCGTCGCCCCCACGATCCGGGCCAGCGGCTTGAGCGATAGCTCCTGGCAAGCGGCTGTCGAGGCCACGAGCAAGGCCGCCGCGCCGTCGTTGATGCTCGACGCGTTTCCAGCCGTGATCGTACCCTCGGGACTGAAGGCCGGTTTGAGGGCGCGGAGCTTGGGTTCGTCGAACTTGGAGGGTCCTTCGTCGGCGGTGACCGTCGTCGTCTTGCCGCGGACGGTGATCTCCACCGCCACGACCTCGTCGGCGAAGACCCCAGCTTCGATGGCTTTGCGGGCGCGAGTATGTGAACGGACCGCGAAATCGTCCTGAGCCTGCTTGCTGAACCCGAACTTGGCGGCGCAGCGGTCGCCGTATGTCCCCATGTGCTTGTTGCCGTACACATCCCAGAGGCCATCGTTGACCATCGCGTCGACGAGTTCCCCGTTGCCCATCCGGTAGCCCTCGCGGGCCTTCAACAACAGATACGGGGCCCGGCTCATGTTCTCCATGCCGCCGGCCAACACCACCGACGCCTCCCCCAGTCGGATGGCCTGGTCGGCGAGCATGACCGCCTTGAGGCCGGAGCCGCAAACCTTGTTCACGGTCATCGCGCCGACGGAAGGGGGAAGCCCCGCGTAGATCGCCGCCTGGCGCGCCGGGTTCTGGCCGAGGCCCGCGCCGACCACGTTTCCCATCACGACCTCATCAACCCTGCCGCCCGGCATCCCGGCCTTCGCCAGCACGGCCTTGATGCAGGTCGCTCCCAGTTGCGTCGCGGGGACCGCCGCCAAGGTGCCGCTCATGGCACCGATGGGCGTCCGGACTCCGGCCACGATCACCGAAAGATTGCTCGCCATCGTCCTGACCTCCCGCCGTAGAGGGCGGGTCGGGGCCGGATCTGGTTTTGACCCGGACGGCCGCGCCCAAGACCTGCCGCCGAGCCCGGCACCCGCGTCCGAGCCCTTCGTCCGCTAACCCTCGGCTCAACCCTTACCGGCCGCCGCGAAGCCCTTCGACGCCGCCTCGCTGAACGTCTCACTCATCGTCTGGAACTCGTGCATCTGGTCTTCGACCACAGTCTTCAGGCAATCGAAACTGTGACGCCACAGTTCCTCGGTCAGCCGCCGATACTGCGCAGGGTCCCTCGCGTCCGCCACGCGGAACGCATCTTCAATGGTCTTCACGCCGGTTTCGTACTGGGCGTCGAGCGTGTCCTTGTGCTTCTTGAGCAGCTCGGTCACCGATTTTGCCCAGTACTTCTGAATATCGTGAAACTGTTCGGCCCACGCGCCGGGGTCGGCGAACGGGGCCGTCGCCGCCGTCGAGATGCCGGGAGCCTGCGCCCACTGGCGGCTCCACTGCCGGAACATCTCCTGCTGAAACTGGATCGTCGATTCGGACGCCTTGCGGAAATTGTCGAGAACTTGTTCGAACATGGCTTGCCACTCCTCGCTGCGGTTGCAGGAGCTTGAGGGAGGCCGCCAGCCGGTCCGCCCGGGTCATCCCGAGATCGTCGGCCGGCCCTGATCTCTATCCTACCGCGATGACTTTCGCCGTCAAGGGAAAAATTGCTGCAAACGCAAAAATGTTGATGTTTCGCTGAAATCCCTGGAAAGGACTGGTCGTTTTCCTGCTCGACGGTTACAATTCTGGAGGCTGATTGTTGCGACCGCAATATTCCAGAGATCTTGACGTGGGGTATGCGCCATGAGTGACGAATCGACGGTGAAAATCCGGCGTTACCCGAATCGACGGCTTTACGACCGGAGCCAGCGACAGTACGTGACGCTCCAGGATGTCGAAAGCTACGTCCTTGCCGGCAGGACGGTTCAGGTACTTGACAGCAAAAGCGACGAGGACCTGACGCGGCAGATCCTCACCCAGATTCTCGCCGAGCGTCATCCGCACAAGATGGAAATGTTCCCCGTCGCGATGCTCCACAATATCCTTCGCGCCAATGACATCGCGCTGGAAGTCTGGCGGGGCTACCTGAGGCAGTCGCTGGCGGCGATCGAGACCTGGCAAAAGGCGACGATCCCGTTCGCCTTGCCGCTGGACTGGATGTCGTCTTTCGTGCCGGCCCTCGCGCCCATCGCGCCAGGTCCGGATGCCGCCAACCGACGGATCGAAGAACTGTCGGACCGGGTCGGCCGGCTTGAAGCCGGCGCGGGGCAGCCGTCATTGCGTCCGCCCACGAATCACCCGCTTGACGTCCTGGAAGAGCGGCTCGACCGCCTCGAAGATCGAGACAAGAACGGAAAGCCCAGAAGGGCCCCGCGAAATCGCCGCTCGTGACGTTCCGCCGGATCAGTCGAGGTCTTCTCACCGAATCAACCTTCGCGAGAGGGTAACCGTTCTTTCCCCTAACGGCATCGATTAAGCTCGCGCCAAGCTGGCGATCTCAGGCCGACCAAGGGATGGCCCAACTGATCACCGTGCGTCCCACCCAAAAGAAAACCCGAGCTTCGTTTCTTGGGGGCAGTTAACCCGAAGCGTCAGCGAGGGATGCCGCAAGTCTCTTGCGGCGCGGCGCCAGCGCCCT
>JBIOJM010000192.1:0-18800 GCA_044450785.1 Isosphaerales bacterium | reverse complement strand
GGGTGGTCATAGAGGGATCTCAGATGTCTCGAGTGGAAGTGGCGCGAACCCGGGAGGCGTCGCGGCGGACCCCAGTCCGGACAAGGGTCGCACAAGCGGGAATCGCCCCCCACCAACATTATACGTGGTAGAGTCCAGCCAGGTTCGCCGTAGGCAGCTTCACCAGGGCGCCAGCCATCGCTTGCCCTTAAGCTAGTGCCATTCGTCCGACACACCGACGCGTGCCACAGCCAGAGCGCGCAAGGAACCGACAGGGAGCACCCCCAAGCTGGCTCATGTCAGACAGCCAAGGACGACGGTGGTAAACCCGGCGTGAGGTTCCTCACTCGATCGAAACGAGGAACAAGATTCCGGACTGCGTCGCTCCGCAGTGGAACGAGACAAAGAAGAAGACGGTTTTGTTCGCCTTGGGTTGGAAGAGACCAAGGAAGGAGACACTGTCGGTGGCGCTCGCCTGACGATCGAAATTGGCTCTGATTTCCCGATCGGTATCAGCCGATGAGAATTCTTCACGGCAACTGTCGATTACGGCGCTCGCCTCACGAGTCATGACGTCCGCCAGTTTCGCGCCGAGCACTCTTACCACATCGGGAGTGGTCCCAGGGCTTTCACCCATGAGAGCCTGCAGCTTCTGCCCCGAGAACAGCTGCCTCTTCTCGAGGACAAGCCGGAGAAGGTCATCGAGCTGAATCGCTCCGGTCACGGCAGCTCGCGACTTCCGGCAGGCAGCGGCAAGATTCAGGAGGCTCATCCGCTCGTCGCTCGTGAAGCCCAGCATTCCAAGGCTGGCCAGGAAGCCACTGGCGTCGTCGACTTCTTTGAAACCGAGGAGAAGGACCTTGAAGAAGGCCAAGTCGAAGGAGCGAATCGTCTTCTTCAGCTCCCGCAGGATGCGTTGACTGCCCGGCTCGCCGTTCGTGCCCGGTACGCTCGCCTGGCCGTCCGTTCGCGGCGTCAGCAGCCCGTTGCGACCTGGCGCGAGCTCATCCAGGCACGTGCGAGACCGGCCAGCGCCGCGATGTCAGGATCCGCGAAACGCCAGCGGCGGTATATGCCGTCTTCCGCGAGGCCCTCATCGAGCCCCGCCGTCTCGACCTTGCGCCTGAGCTGAGCGTTATGCACGCTGATATTTACACTATTGAAAATGAAAGTTTTTTGCTCGAGCTCTGTCCGCTCGAGGAAGTTGAGATTGGCTTCCACCTCGCCCAGAGTCACGAACGGGTCGAACATGATGAAGCCGCAAACCGCGAACACGACGTGCGACATCCCACCGTCCCGGAAGCGGACGAGGGTGCTGATCACCGTGTCGATCGGGAACGGTCGTCAGCCGCTGCATAGACGGAACCGGTTACAGAACGTGCACCTCCCCCAAGAGCATCCGCGGCTCGCCTCTAGTTGGATGATGCCTCCTGACTCGGCCGTCTCGCGCAGCCCCTCGGTATCGGGGATGACGAAATCCTGGGGGCGTACCGGCACGGACGGTTGAACTCTTGCGGTCCCTTCCGTGATGTGCGCGAGGTTCGGGACGCTTTCGAGATCGCCGCCGTGCTTGAGACAGTCGATCAGGGCGCAGAGTGCGTATTCGCCCTCCCCGCAGACGATGTAAGTCTCCGGATAGTCCGCGAGAAATCGCTCGGCCGAGTACGTAGGCAGGGCGTTTCCCAGGACGATCCGCGGGCGGTCGCGGGCAGGGACCTCCGAAGTAATCCGGTCAAGGATGGTGCGGATCTCAGCCTCTGGCCCGTCACGAGCAGCAAGCACCCCATGAGTGTGATTGGAAAGATCGTGAGAGTGAAGAGACCAGGTCGCTTTGTCCCGACTGACACCAGCCTGCTCCCTCAGGATGCGATGTAAAGAGGGGCATCACCGGCCACCTCACCTGCGGCACGTATGGTGCTCACAGTCTTCGCAGGCATCGCGGAATTCGAGCGCGAATTGATCTATGAGCGCACCAGTTCCGGGCGCCTGGCTGCCAAGGCGCGGGGCATGCGCTTCGGTCGTCCACCGAAGCTGACCGCCGATCAAAGCTCCGCGACCTCCTAAATGCCAAGGATCGGAAGACCGACGACCCGTCGCAGATTACCGCGACCGCCCAGAGACTGGCGGAACCCGCTCATCCTTCAGGCGGCTTCGCCGCGACCATGTCGAATGTTCTGTGAGCACCGATCGTGCACGACGCGCGCGCCGTTCGGAGGAGTGACCGAAGTCAGGACCTAACTGGGAATTCACAGAGCGACCGCACGTGCGCCATGCTGCCGTCGTTTGCCCAGCCGTCGAGCTGGGCTGCGTCCTTGAGTTGCTGGCCCCGGTTCCGGTCGACGACCAGGAACGAACAGTTCAAGTCGGGCAGCGAGCTCATGTCGCCCCAGAGTTTTTCGAACTGGGCGATCGGATAAACGTCCTCCTGTCCGTGCCCCCACCGTCGCTTAACGTCCTTGATCGTCACGTAGGTTGGAATGCGGGCGGCCATGGCCCGGACCGCGGCGGCCACCTTGGCCGGGTCTCGATGGAGGTCACTGCGTGTGAGCCCGAACGCTTCCAGCAAGCCATCGATCCGGACCCAGGTCGTGAGCGAGTTGTAATAGCGCAGCGAGAACTCGGTCTCTTCGCGGGGCTGTGCCAGCCCTTCCAGCAATCGGATCCGCCCGGCGACCTTCGCCAGGCCTCCGCCCCGATCGTCGATCCGCCGCGGGATGACCTCGAAGCTCAGGCTGGCGCCCGACTCGATCGCCAGTCCGAGCACGCCCGGATCGATGGTCGCGCCCAGCGTGTCGACGTTATGGACCAGCAGCCAGCTCAGGTTGGGATAGCTCTCGAGGAGTTGCCCCAGCAGCCCATTGCCCAGCAGGTTGGGAACTTCGTAGAAGTGGCCTGGGGGATTGAACCGCTGGATCGGCACGTTGTCCGAGTAGTCCGTTCCTTCTCCCTGGCTCCTGGCCCAGTCGAGGATCCCGCGCCGCGCGGCTTCGCGGACCTTCTGCTTGTTCTCATCAAGGGTCTCGTGGCTGGCCTCTTCCCAGAGAAAGGTCAGGTCGCGGGTCATCGGGATCAGCCGTTGTGCGATCGACCGGCCGCGCGACAGGTAGACCGGTCCGTCGTGACCGTAGTTGCCGGTGGATTGCAGGTGGCGGTCGATGGCGGCGTGGGTCAGATAGCTGGTTGTGACGATGTGGGGGATCGTGGCTCCCGTGGCGTGCTGGGCCGTACGAGTCTTGGCGAGATGGATCTCCAGGAAGCTGCGGTGGCGGCCGTCCAGGTTGACGAACGGGTTGACCGCCTTGACCACGCCGGCGCCGGTCGTCCACCGACTGCCGGCTCCGGCGGCGAGCGTCACGACGGCGACCTCGCCGCGATGCAAGGCCGCCTGGCCACGCCCAATCGCCGCCGTTGAATGGGGATGGCGAGCGACGATCAGCTCCGAGTCGTCCACGTCGCGGACATCCAGGTCGACGGGGAGGCGGTTCCGAGCCAGCCCGATCCGGCCGCGCTGAAGGTCCTCGCGCAACTGTTCGTGCTGGACGGGGTCGAAGCCGTTTTCGCGGCGGATCCGTGCCGCCTCGGTGTCCCACTGGGTGCTGGACGAATCGTCGGCGGACCGCGTGACCGGGAACAGGTGATTGATCATGGTTCGGAACACGCGCAGCAGCTCGCCGGTTTCCGGGCAGCGGTTAGCGAAGTGGTCGACGTCGACGCGGCGATGGTATGGCAGCGATCCGGCGGAGGCGGTAATCATCCGGGGAGTCTGAAGGGTGTAATAGCGGGGCGGCATCATCGCCTGGGGCCCGGAATCGAGCGCGGCGAGCGTGCCCTCGGGGTTGATGCGGAAGTCATAGACGACCGGCTCCATCGCGAACGGGAGAGCGTCGTCGAGCGACGATTTGACGCGCAGCATGATTGCGGCGATCCGGTCCTGGAACTCGTCGTGACGGTGGGGAGCGACGAAGAAGGCCATCCCGCCGCCCGACATGCCGCCCAGCATCAAGAAACCCCAGAAATCGTCGCCCAGGTCCGCGCGGGCCTCGCTGATGATCGACTCGGTGAACTCGTTGGTGACCCAGGGGATGACCCGCTTGAGGGGCCCGTCCCAGTTCCGCGTCGTCCAGTGTCCGAGGGCGCGCACATCCGCGGCACGGACGGCCGCGAAGATGTGGTCGAAGATCCGCAGGGCCTCGAGCCGGGCGAGCCATTCGTCGTGCCCGCGCAGCAGGTATTTCTCGGTGACCATGTTGAGGATCGGTCCGACGTTCTGCGCCATCCCGCCGTGAACCAGGACCAGGCTCGCGGCGAGCGCCTCCGGGAACGAATCCGGCCGCGCTGTGCCTGGAGGCGATGGAATCGCCGGCGGGCTGTTCAACAGGTGGTGGGCCGGCAGCAGACGGCCCCGGCTCACGCACCACTCCGGATCTCCTTCCGCGGCGGCCACGCCCTGGATCAGCTTGATGCCGGCGAAGATCCCCCCCGAGTCCTGCCAGCCTCCGCCCGAGCCGCCCAGCCACTCGCCCAGGATCGCCCGGGCAACGACCACCTTGGCTTCCTCGGGGTCGAGCGGACCGGTCAGGCTGGCCGCCTGGCCCGTCGCCCGCATCAGCATCGCGATCAGCGAAGCCAGCAGATTGGTCGAGACGGCAAGCCGAGACCCCTTGGGAATGTCGTTGACCTTGCTGACGATCTCGAGCCCGTGGCCGGCCCGCACGACTCGCGCCAGCAAGTCGCGCAGCCGGGTGTTCGTCCCTTCCAGGGCAGGGGGGACCAGGCCCGACGCGACGACCGCCGCCTTGACCAGCCCCAGGTAGTCGTTGCCGAAGTTGAACAGCTCCTCCAGGCTATCGACGTCTTTGCACGCGTTCAGGTCGATGCTCGTCAACCGGAGGATCGGCTCCGTGATCACGCGCAGCCGCGACTCGATCGGCGGCCGGGGTGCCGTGTCGCGCCCGTGCACGCCCAGGTCGACGGAGATGTTCAACACCCGCGCGCCTTCGGGAAAGTCCATACCCAGGAAGAAGATGTCCGACCACCCGCTGTGCGAGAGGTCCAAACGCACCGGCGTCCGCTCGACCAGGATCGGAAACAGGGCGTCGTCCGACTCGCGCAAGAGCAGCCGCGGATCAATCCGCAAGGGGTGCTCGTCGGCGCTGCCGACCCGAAACATCCAGCGGTTGCCCTGACAGCTCCGGACCGAGCGCCGCACCTGATCGGCCAGGGTCTGAAAGGCGGCCTGCTCGTATGCCTGTGCCAGCGCGCTGCAGATGGTGCCGTTCGGTCCATCCTGCCGCATCGTATCCCGGAACGTCGCGATCGCCGGTTCGTATCGCCGCTCCATCAGGTCCATGAACCCGGAGTAGGGGAGCAGCCCCGACCCGCGCAACGTCTCGGCGTCCTGGATCTCATAGCGGTAGAGGGCGTGGAGGAAGAGCGAGGCGCGAACCCGCTCGTACAGGTTCTGTCCGGTCCGGCGAAACTGCTCGAGCTCGTCACAGGCCTCTAACTTCTCCGGAAGGGTGGCCCGGGCCACCAGCGCGCGGATGGAACGGTCCCGGATGCCGGGATCGGTGTGGGTGATCGTCTCGATGAGAAGCTGGCCGACTCGCGACATGGTGGGGAAATCAAGCCGTGCAGAGGAAAAATCAGGGTCTGTGCATCAATCAATTCATTCTAACCCGACGCACAAGCCAGGAGCCTTGTTAGAACGGGTTAGCGCACGACGTTCTGCTCGATCCGGACGATCGCCTCGAGCAAGAGTGCGAGGATCAGCTCGCGGTCGACGCCGGCCAAGGCCAGGGCGATCTGGGCCTCGACCACGCCGAACTTGACACCGAGGTTGAACCGCGAGCCCCGGGTTTCCAGCGCGAGATAGCGCTCTTTCCGGGCCAGGACATTGAGGGCGGTCGTGAGCTGGATCTGGCCCAGCTCGCGGACGTTTTCGCGGACGAGATCGCCGAGCAGGTCGAAGACGACGGGCGTCAGCACGTGCATGCCGAAGAAGCACAGATAGTGCCCGGCGCGCAGGCCGGGCACTTGAAGCCGCAGCTCGGCCAGGGTCGGGTTCGGCTTCTCGACGATCTCGTCGATCAAGTAGATCTCGGGATGCTGCGGCACCCGCCGGCCGGTGAGCGTACCGTATTGATGGATCAAGTGTTCGCGGGTGGCCTGGACCGCCGAGACGGAGCAGTTCTCGGCAGCCGCCAGCTCGATCACCTGGCGAGCGCACCGCCTCGTCTCGGCAGAGATGTAGAGATGGTCGGAGAGGAGCAGGAGGAACGGCTCGTCCCGCACGAACGATCGTGCGCACCAGACCGCATGTCCGTAGCCCTCGGGCTCGGGCTGAACCGCGAACAGCAGGCGCTGGTCGAGATCGATGAAGCGCCGGGCGTGTTCCTCGGCCCAATCGACTCCCTTGTATGTCGAGCGGAGGTTGGCGGCATAATTGCGAAAGTGGTTGCGATAGACAGCTTCGTCGCCGGGCGCGGTGACGACGCAGATCTGTTCGATGCCACTCTCCAGTGCTTCCTCCGCGATGATCTGGAGCACGGGCTTGGTGAGCCCATCGCGGTCGACCATGGGCAGCATCGCCTTGTGCACCGTGTCGGACGCGGGATATTGCCGCGCTCCACGACCGGCCGCCGTGATCACCGCCTTCGAGATCTGCACCGCCCTTTACCCTCCCGGATCGCGACGTTTGCATCTGTCCCGGCCGCGAGCACAAGCCACCGAGCGCACGAGCGTTCCCTCGGGACAGACGGCCTAGACTAACCGCCGATCACGCGGTCAGGCAACCCCTGTCTCTGGCGGCCGAGCACCTGGAAGAGGTGTTACGAGCTCCCGCCCTCGTGTCTCCGTTTTCTCTTGGGATTGCCGATCAAAGTAGGAATGATTGCCACAATGGCAGTTGTGTTTATTTTTCGGTGCCGGCGCGGCTGCGCCGCGTACCCTCACTCCGGGCCGTCGACGACCTGACGAGCGATACCATGCTTGGATGCATGACATAGTAAGGTTGTAAAAATATTCAATCGTAAGTCCTGGCGATGCATGCTCCGCGCTGTGGCCTGCGGAACGGGCATACTTCGCCAGGAGGTCGAGGGAGAGACCGTGATACCTGCTGGTGATTGCCCCCGCCCGGCAGGCGTACTCCCATTCTGCCCCTGGCTGTTGACTAGCCAGCGACGGTCGCCACGTTCCTTGAGCTTGCGCAGCTCGGCCTCGGCGGCCTTGAGCTTGGCTTGCTCGTTCCACTGCCGCAGCGTCCACTCGGCGGCCCCGTGGATGCCGGCGTCGGGGTCGTTTGTGTAGGCGTCGAGCAGTAGGCGGCCCTCTTTCGGTTCAATGATTGGACAACCCGGCGAGGCCTCCCATTTGTAGAACCACGGCCGCCAAACCATGGGCATCGTACCTTCAATTAGGGACGTTCCATCGGTACGACGCAGTTCAAACTTTAAATACATATATCTTCTCTCGTTATCTGAACCGTTATCGATATTTCACCAAGCATCATCGCTTGTGCGGATAGAGGCTATTGCAATTTGCAATAACGGTCAAGCAATTCTTTATGGCGTAACCAAGACCCCAGTCCGGAGGCTGTGATGGATCGGGGCCGGGTCCGCGCCGGGTTAGGTGCGAATCCACCAGATAACAAAAGGAATAAATAACAATACAATCCCTACTATAAATATTATGCCGGCGATTGCTACACATCCGAATCCCTTGCCCGTCGTTTCTCCAAAACTCTTGCCAAACGTGCCAACTTCTTGATGAATGGTGTGTGACTTCTCGAGTGGCGGATCAGGGGCCGAGTCTCGCTTCGCGCCGGCGGCGATCGGATAACCGCACTGCGGGCAAGAAAGGGCGTTGTCTGAGACCTCGCGCTTGCATTCGGGGCAGTTGATCAGCGCCATCGGTTTTCCTCTGAGTCGCCCAAATCGAATCGAATCGGCAAAAAAGCAGTGTTTCGTCGCGTTATCCGACACAGCTTGAAGCACAAACTCATTTCATGTACCAAGTTGGGACCCATGCCACAATGGTTCGGTAGGGATTCTTCCTCGATTCCCTAGAGCATGCATCCCCGTCGCTCGCTTCCGGCCGGAGTGTTTTCATAGCCTCATCTTTCCAAGGCGGCCTGAGTATTTATATTCGGATTCAGACCTGTTTCAGAGAATTGGTTGTAATCCACTGAAGAAGACCGTAAAATCTGCAAAACGACGTGACCGCCCCATCGTCGTAAGCTCTTAGATAGATTCAGTTATGGCGAGCCGGCTTGAAGCCGTTTGCCGGCCTGTCACGCCGGAGGTTGCGGGTTCGAGCCCCGTCATCCTCGCTTTCGATCCACGGATCCGGCACTCGTCGCATTTTTTCGCAGACCACACCGGGTGATCATCGAAGAAAGCTGGTTACGGAGTAGTCCGGGCGAGATCAGGGCTCGGGCAGCATCGAACACTTGAGTGACTCAGGATGAGCTGGAGGTATCATGAGCTCGGTGACCACGCAGCCCCCAGTAGGACCTTCCCCACCGGACTCCGCTTCCCCTCGCTCTGTCCCTTCCCTGGAGAAGCTCTACGAGATGACGTCCGTCCCCGACGAGCGGTTCGTGATCCGCGGCGTGGACTGGGCGTTCTACGAGCAGCTCGTGGACTCGATCCCCGAGGGTGCCAATATCCATGTCGACTACGACGGGAAGGATCTGGAGATCATGTCTCTCAGCCAGCTTCACGATGGAGTCAAGAAACGCTTAGGGCGTTTCGTGGAGTTGACGGCTGAGGAGTTGGAAATCCCTTGCACGGGTTTGGGTCAGGCAACCTGGAAACGGCCTGAGGTTGCCCGCGGCCTGGAGTCGGATGAATGCTATTACTTCGCACAAGAGAAGCTAGCGGTGGCGGCCGAGGCCATGATACGGATGTCCATGGATGGGGCCGACTACCCCAATCCCGATCTCGCCATCGAAGTCGACCTCTCTCCATCCAAGATCGACCGGCCGGGCATTTATGCCGCGTTGCGGGTCGCCGAGGTCTGGCGGTTCGATGGCGAGCGCCGGCAGATCATTATTGAGCGGCTGGCGGACGACGGGGCCTACCACCCTGTCGAGGGCAGTGCGTTCCTGCCGGTGAGAGCCGAGGAGGTCGGGCGCTGGGTGCTCAAGGAAGACTTTCGCGACGGATCAGCATGGGCGCGGCGGCTGCGCGCGTGGGTCCGGGCTGAGCTGGCTCCCCGGATGCCACGCTGATCTGTCATCGCGACGCGCGATGCGATCGGGCTACCCCTGACCCAAAGGTGTCGTTTCAAACGCCTCTATGAAGCGACACCATATCTTTCTATTCTTCATCGCGTTCTCCGTTCGGCGGCTTCTCCGCGGAAGAGGGGATGGCGAATCGCAAGCACTTCGACGCCGTCGTGTCGTCGAAGGCGATCAAGGCGTCGTACTCGTCCGGAAGGACGGAGGGGTACGACATGTTGTGAGCCATCGCGCCGATGCTCCGGTGATCGAGCGGTCGGGTCAACCAGGCTGAGGAGCTATTATCCTTCGAGGCTCGACGCAGATCGATGATCATCCGCGGCAGGCCGGAGGCGTGGGTGTAGTATTCGATGCTCCCGGATTGAGCGGGGGGCGCCTCGTGCGTACCCAGACCGGTGCCCTGGCCGATTGCGGTATAGCGACCCTTGTACGCGGCAAACCCCAGGACCACATAGTCCTTGCCATGCCTCTTCGCGAGGTGCGACCCCATGCTCGTCGAGCCCATCCCGGTCTTGGACACATGACCGTTATGCGCCCACAGGACGATCTTGGATCCGGGTGAAGCTTGCGCGAGGATCCAGTCGACATTGTCGGCCATGCAGCGGTCGCGATGAGCGGAGCCTCCCGAAAACGAACCGACCATCATGCCGGCCGCCTGGGCGGCGACGCGGGCGTTCTGGATCGCCCAATCGACTAGGGCGGCGGGTTTCTTCTCAAGGTATCGCGCTCGGGCCTCTTCCATGTGTTTGAGCACGGCGTCCACGCGTCCTTTCTTTGCGACATTCGCCAGTCGGGTAACGGCCTTCGCCGCAAAGGACTTCTGGCTCGCGTCACCGGCTTGGGCCTGGCCAATCGCCTTGTCGAGGCCGTCATAGGACTCGGCCGCGGTCTTGGCGAACTCGGGGTCGACTAGGGCGACGAACCTGCGGGCGTTCTCGGCCGCCACGGCCGCAGTCTGCATGTCGAAACCGAGAAACTGGATGCGGCCCTTCCCCGACTCGTTGAATCTCCTCATCCAGAGGATCATGTCGAGCACTTCCTGCGTGTCCCACGTCCAGAAATACATCCCCCGGAGCAGGGCCCTTGGGTCGCCCTTGCCGTTCAGGACGTAGTCGTTCACGCGGTACGCCTCGGGCATGTTGGCCTCGATGGCGAAGAGCGTGAAGCCCTTCTCCGAGGCGAGGAACTCGACGAGGCGGTGCTTCATGCGGAAGAACTCGGCCGTGCCGTGCGTGGCTTCGCCCAGGCCGACGATGCGGGCGTCGCCGACGATGGCCTTGACGGGCTGCAAGTCGTCGAACCCGCTCTCGGCCCGGTCGGTTTTGAAGGCGATCGCATTCTTGCGGAGCCACTCCACCTCGGCCGGCTTGGGCTCACGCTCGGCAGCCAGTTCGGCGAGCGACTTGCCCCGGTAGGGCTTGCCGTCGATCTCCACGGCGAAGTCGTCCCACCACGCCGTCCCGTCGCCCGTCAGCAGGGCGCCGAAGACGATGGCCTTGGCCGAGGACGGGACATCGTGCTGGACGCTGTAAAGTTTCCAGTCGGTGGTGCCCCTCACGCCGCGGTCGTCGATGGTGACCTTTCCCTTCGCGTCGATGCGTGCGGTCATGTTGTCGTGGGCGAGCATCGTCCCGAGCCCGTCGATCCGGCACCAGAGCCCGGCATACCCCTTGGCGGCCACGTCCTTCGTCTTGATCCAGCCGCTGATCTTGACGTGCTTGCCCGCGGATACATTCCCGGGAAGCGTCAGGTAGGCGTTGCCGAAACTGCCGTGGCCGGTCGCCTTCATCTTCAGCGATCGCTTGCCCGACTGCGCCTCTGCCTCGTCGAGGCAGACCTCGTAGCCCGGGGCATCGGTCGCGAAGCCGGCGCCGCTGACAATCCAAGCCTTCGGTTTGGAAGGCTTCTCGCCCGCCTGCTCGAACCCGAGGTTCAGCTCCTCGGGGGTCTGGGCGCGAACGTCGTGCAGGCCCAAGAACAACGCAGAAACAAATAAAATCGGAGCAATTCTGAGGCGCGACATCCGTCACCTCCTCATGGAGCTAAGGGGTAACCATCGGCGGACCGCGATCGAAACGGGGCGTCAAATCATGGGAAAACCGGTGACGTGCCGAGATCTTCGCCGTATCGACTCGGACAGGGGCACGGGTGCTACGGAGATCGCTTGATTCGCATGAAGAATCAACGGTACGTCGGTTGCAACTGTCACACGTGGATCAGGAGGCTTCATGATAGCCCAGCTTAACGAGGAGGGAAAGTCAGGGACGCGTTTGGTTTGAGCGCTCTGCGTCCCGATCGATCGATCGGCACCAGCCGCTCTGTTGGGCCAGAGCGATTGGCGTCGACAATGGATACGGCCCGGGCGGGCCGCAGCGGTTCCTTTCCACCCCGGATCGATTGCGAGCCACCACCATGCCCCAACCGACCAACCCGTCCCGCGACCTGCTCTTTGGCCTGCTGGCTTTGCAGACCGGCATGATCGATCAGAGGGCACTATTTACGGCATTTGCCGCCTGGACGCGCGACAAGGCCCGATCCCTGGCCGATCATCAGGCCGACCCCGGCCGCCGGTCGCTGGAGCTGCGCAAGCTCTTGCGGCGCGTCACCGATGTCTGCAACGCCATCGACTACGCGCACTCGCGCGGGGTGATCCACCGCGACTTGAAGCCGGCGAACATCATCGTGGGCAAGCACGGCGAGACGCTGGTCGTGGACTGGGGGCTCGCCAAGGCGGTGGGCCGGGCCGATCCATCGGCCGGAGAGCAGACGCTTGCGCCGTCGTCGGGCGGCTCGTCGGAGACCTTACCCGGTTGCGCGCTGGGCACGCCGGCGTACATGAGCCCGGAGCAGGCGCGGGGCGAGCTGAACCGGCTGGGCCCGCGGTCCGACGTTTACAGCCTTGGCGCCACGCTTTACTGCCTTCTGACCGGCAAGCCGCCGTTCGAGAACGAGGACATCGGCGTGATCTTGCGGGCCGTGCAGGACGGCCATTTCCAGCGGCCCTCTCGGCTTGACCCCTTGCTCGACAAGGCACTGGAAGCCATCTGCCTGAAGGCCATGGCGACCCGGCCTGAGGACCGCTACGCCGCGCCCAAGGCGCTGGCCGACGACCTCGATCGCTGGATGGCCGACGAGCCGGTCACGGCGTGGCGCGAGCCCCTGGCGCGCCGGGCGCGGCGATGGGCGAAGCGGAACCGCACCGCGGTGACGGCCGCGGCCGTGGCCCTGGTGGCCGGGGTGGTCGGGCTGGCGGCCGTGCTGGCCGTGCAGACGCGGGCCAAGGCCGACCTGGCCCGCTCCCGAACCGCCGTCCAGGCGCGGTACGACCTGGCCGTCGAGGCGATCAAGACGTTTCACACGGGCGTCAGCGAAGACTTCCTGCTCAAGCAGGAGCAGTTCAAGGACGTCCGCGACCGGCTGCTCGAGTCGGCTAGCGACTTCTACGGCAAGCTCGGTGCGTTGCTGGGCAAGGAGACGGACCTGGCCTCGCGGCGGTCGGTGTGGCAGGCGAACTACGAAGTGGCCGAGCTGACGCGCAAGGTCGGCAAGCCGGAAGACGCCCTGGCGGCACACCGGCAGGTGCTCTCCGCCCGCGAAGCACTGGCGGCCGAAATCCCGGCCGACCCGGAGATCAAGGCTGACGTGGGGCGCAGCCTGACCGCCGTCGCCGATCTGCTGCTGTTCACCAGCCAGGCCAAGGAGGCGGAGGCAACGTACCGCAAGGCCGAGACCCTTCTCGTCGAATTGGGCCCTACGACCGCAGCGGCGCGGGCTACCCTCGCTAACTGCCGGTCGCGTCTCGGCGCACTACTCTACAGCATGGGCCGCGACGACGAAGCTCTGTCGGTCTACCGCCTGGCGCGTGCGGAACAGGAGGCGCTGGCCGTTGCCCCCGGGGCAACGGCCGAGTCACGGCAGGATCTGGCGGCCACGATCCACGGGGTCGCCTATCTGCTGGCCGGTACGGGCAAGTCATCGGAAGCGGAGGCCGAGTTCCGGAAGGAGCAGGCACTTTTTAGAAGCTGGCCGACGACAACCCCAAGGTCCCCGAATACCGCAACAATCTGGCCAGCGCCCACACCAATATCGCCGACGTGGTCCACTCGCTCGGCCGACTGGCCGAGGCCCACGACGGCTACGAACGGGCGATCGCGGTCCGCGAATCCTTGGTTCAGGAGGACCCCAAGAGCACGAGTTACCGCAGCAGCCTGGCATCCAGCATCCGGCGCCGCGGCCTGGCCCGCCGCGAGACGGGCGACCCGGCCGGTGCCACGGCCGACGCCCATCGGGCGCTGGCGCTTTACGACGGCTTGCCGTCGCGGGACGGCAAGGAATGGTTCGAGACCGCCTGCTGTCATGCCGCGCTGGCGGGCCTGGCCGGACGCGACGGCTCGGGCGTCTCGGCCGTCACCGCCGCCGAGGCGGAGACGGCCATGGCCCTGCTGGCCAAGGCGTTCGCGATGGGCTACCTCGACCCCCATGCGTACCGGACCGAATCAGCCCTCGACCCGCTCCGCAACCGGCCCGACTTCCTGCTCCTGATGATGGACCTCGCGTTCCCGACCAGGCCGTTCGCACAGTGAGGCTCGAGGGCGTTGGTTCCCGATTTCGACTTCTCGGGCTATCCGACAGCGGACGAGGGCAAGAAAAACGCTGTGCGGGCTTCCTCTGGACAATCAGAAGTCGCAATCCCCATGATAGCTACGGCGATGGTAGAGGCAGTGGCTGCATTGGGCTGAATATCCCAACGACAGCGCAGCCGAGCACTTGCTGCGAAGGTTTGTGGCCGATAAAATCGACCTCGTGGGCGGTCAGCGATGTCAGAGGAATCCCGGTATTCGGTCAGTAAACCATGCAAAATCTGGAAACTCTGACACACCCGGTTTCGCCGCAAGTCATTGCCAGATAGAGTTTGGGGATGTAGCTCAATTGGTTAGAGCACCGGCCTGTCACGCCGGAGGTTGCGGGTTCGAGCCCCGTCATCCTCGCTGAACATCAATTCTGCCGAATTCGAGATGGGCCTTGTCGGCGGGGCGGCCCTCGCTCGTCTCGGACCGCGCCGATGCGATGATCAGAATGGAGCGAGTTCGTGCCGGCCCGAAATCCTGGAGTCACTCCATGACCCTCCCCATCACGATCACGATCACCGCGACGGCGGGCGACCACTTCCGGGCCGAGACGCCGGGCGGGCCCGTCGAGGCAAGCTCCCTGCGTGAGCTGGGTGATCGCTTGAGGGATTTCCTCGCGAATCTTGAGGACGAGTCTGCCTCCGACCTGGTAGAGCTGGCCCGACTTTCGCGGTCGGCGACCGATCACGCCACCTTGCTCGAACTGGCCCGGACATCCCCGCCCCCCGACGCCTGGTTCGGCGACGACTGACAGAGGCCGCAGATCGGGAGGGCGTCGGGCCATGTCCACGGGGTTCTTCTATGGTCAGATCGTCCGCATTCGGGTCGTGCGCCACGGCAAGGAGAAACTCCGGCCGGTCGTCGTCGGCACTCCGAATGAAGCAATGGCCGAGGGCGCGCCCCTAGTCGGGGTGGCGATCACCGGGACGCCCGACCCGCCCACGGGATTCGAGGTGCCGTTGCCTTGGCAGGCCCAAGGCCGCTCGCGGACGGGCCTGGACAAGCCGAATGCCGCCGTCTGTCGCTGGTTCGTCACCTTCACCGCCGCCGACGTGATCGATTCCATCGGACACGTCCCGCTCGAGCCTATGCGAAGGATCGAGGAGGCCATCCGGCGCCACCGGGGCGATTCAAACCATTAGAGAGGTTTTCCGTCGCGTCACACCAGGGGTCAGGTTCTTCTGGGGTCGCTGTAGGGTCGTCATCGAGCGCCTCAGCGAGGACGGGACCTACCGGACTGTCGACGTGAGCGAATTCTTGCCGGTCCATTCCGAGGAAATCGGGCGTTGGGTGCTCGAAGAAGATCGACGCGCCGGATCGGCATGGGGGCGCCGGCTCCGCGCCTGGGCCCGCGCTGAGTTGGCTCCCCGGCTGCCACGCTGATTGGGTGATTTCACGTCTGGTGCCTTGTCCCAGCATCTCCTCCAGGCTCCGAATTGAGGCAGATTGCGACGGGCAAAATCCTGGCTGTCACGCCGGAGGTTGCGGGCTCGAGCCCCGTCATCCTCGTTGCCAACGTCTTGATGAAAGTCATCTCACTCGTCCTCGACGCCTCGATTCCGCTATACTTGATTCGGATGGATCGTGACCGACGTCGTGATTTTTTCTACCTGGCGGGATCGCCTCCCCCGAACGTCCTGTTCCGGAGTTGATTTCCAACGGAGGCAGCATGAGCCAAGCAGCAGCCAACCCCTCGTTGGCACCTTCACAGCCCCCGTCGGGATCGCCTCCACAGCCCCCGTCGGGATCGCCTCCGCGCGTCCCCACCCTCGACGACCTCTACGAGTGGACGTCCGAGCCCGACCATCGCGTCGTGATCCAAGGAGTGGACTGGGCATTCTACGAGCAGCTCGTGGACTCGATCCCCGAAGGAGCCAACATCCACGTCGATTATGACGGGAAGGACGTCGAGATCATGTCCCTCAGCACGCTTCACGATGGGGACAAGAAGCTGTTCGGCCAACTGGTGGAGGCGATTGCGCAGGAACTGGAGATCCCTTATAAGGGCGCGGGTTCCACGACATGGAAACGGCCGGAGGTCGCTCGCGGCCTGGAGTCCGACGAATGCTACTTTTTCGGAGCCGACAAGCTGGCGGCAGTGGCCGAGGCGAGGGCGCGGCGATCGAAGAGGATCGCCGACTATCCCAATCCCGATCTTGGCATCGAAGTCGACATCTCACCTTCGAAGATCGACCGGCCCGGGATCTACGCCGCCCTGAAGGTGTCGGAAGTCTGGCGGTTCGACGGCGAACGCGAGGAGGTCATCATCGAGAGATTGGGCGAGGACGGATCTTATCACCCTGTCGAGGGCAGCGCGTTCCTGGCGATTCGGGCCAAAGAGGTCCGGCGGTGGGTTGTCGAGGAGGACTCGAGCGACGACTCGGCGTGGGCCCGCCGGCTCCGCGCCTGGGCCCGCGCTGAGTTGGCTCCCCGGCTGCCACGCTGATCCGTGATCGCCACGCGCCACCGCTCGCCGGTACCCCCTTCGTCCGAGAGATCGCCTCCGTTCAAACGCCTGTTTGAAACGACACCCATTGTCGCCCCGCTTGATGAGCGCGCGCGTCCCCGAGCGGACGTGGGCGAAGCACACACCGCTCGGGCCGGAGGGGTTGGCAACGGCCTGCTGAAACACCATCGCGTCGAAAACGGCCTTGCGGCTCACGCGCGTTTCTCGTCCCAGATGGCCTGCCGCTCCTGATCGACCAAGGCGTCCAAGTCCGCTTCGGTCATGCCGCTCCCACTAAAGTCCTCCGCGATTGGCGCCATCATCTCCTCGAACGACGGCGCGGAACCATTTAGCTGTTCCTGGAGGAAATTGACGATAAACTGCACGCGGTCTTGCCCGCGCTGCTTGGCCAAGGTGTCGATTGTGCGTGCCAGGTCCGATGGGAGCGGGACAAGCACGGAGAGCACCGGGTCGGATGTCGGGCTGCTCATGGCGAGATCCTCCTTGGGTCCATTGGTAATCAGGCGGGTACTGTCGCCTTCGGGCGACAGAGGAATCGCCACTCCGAGCCTGGAAATCGAGTGAACAAGAACAGGGACGTTGGAACAAAAACGGCGAGACTGGTGGATCTTTCAGTAGACCCAGCGATCAAATGAAGTTCGTCCTTCCAGGTTACCCAGACTCCGAGTGGAGTAGCAATGTCCCCCGTTTTACCGCCCGTGTCCTTCCAGAGCAGCGAGCAGGCAATCAAGTTTCGGGTTCGCCAAAGCGACCGTACTGGCAGATTCGACGGCGTCCCACTTTCGGCGGGCAATCGCCCGTCCAATCTCCCGGCCCGCGAATTTGAGCGTGGCCTGAATTCGCGGGCGGACGGCGTCCAGGCCTAGATCGCAAACGGCTCATCGAATCTCCCGTAAGTTGATCCGTCGAATCGAATGGGTTCTTGGTATGATCTGAGTCGAGGGAGTGAATCACCTCCAGAGGGTCCCCAAGCCGGGAGGGTGACCGTCATGCTGGCCGGACGCGTCTCGCATCCCCGGCGTAGATACCTGCGCTTCATCGGCGGGGGCTGATCGTCCTTGTGCTTGTGTTTGGGGCCGGGCTGGGATTTCTCGTCCGAAGCGCGCGAATCCAGCGCGAGGCGGTCGTGGCGATTGAGAGTGCAGGCGGATGGGTCTGGTACGACTGGCAGGTCAAAGACGTCAAATCGGGTTACATTCTCAAGGACGCAAAGCCGTGGGCGTCGGAGTGGATTGTGGATCGCGTCGGTTCCAACTACTTCGGCAAGGTCCTTATGGCTACCGTGACCTCAGGAGGATCCGATCGGGAACTTGCGCACGTCGGGCATCTCAGCCAGCTTGAAGACCTGTTTCTCGACGGATCATCAGTCACCGACGCCGGCTTGGTGCATCTGGTCGGGCTGACCAACCTCAAGGTGCTCAACCTCGACGGTACCAAGGTCACCGGTACCGGGCTGGCGCACCTGAAGGGACTGACCAAACTCTCGGAGCTAAGCCTCATCCGTAATCAGGTCAGCGACGCTCGCGTGCAAGAGCTGCAACAGGCGTTGCCGAGCGTTACGATTTACCGTTGATTTGATGCGCTTCCAAACGGCCTGTAATCGCCCCTGTCGCATCGCCCGGAATGCAATCGACCCTCCCTCTCAGAGCCTCTCCTGAAGGCCGCCAAGACCTCTAAATTGCGAGGCCGGCAAATACCGGATTCGTCACCGGCTTACCGGAATGGCCTTTCTCCAACACCGCATTTCCACGTAAGTTGGGGAAACGGCTCGACACGGCTTGCAATCGCAGAGCCTGGAGTTACAATCGATGAAGTGTTGATCACTTAAGTTGGGTCGTAAGGATTAAAACGCAGAAGTTGCTCACGATCGGAGCCGACATGAGCTCGGCGAGGACAAACCCCATGTCGGTTCCATCCCCCTCGCCTTTGAACGGTCCCGTGCTCTCCGTTCCTTCGCTGGACGAGCTCGAGCGGGTGACGTCCGTCCCTGACGAACGCGTCGTGCTGCGAGATGTCGACTGGACGTTCTACGAGCAGCTCGTGGATTCGATTCCGGAATGGAGCCACATCCATCTCGACTATGACGGCAAAGACTTGGAGCTCATGTCTCATAGAATTCTGGCGGTTCGGCGGCGAGCGGCTCGTCATCGAGCGGCTGGGTGACGACGGGCGGTACGCGGCCGTCGAAGCGAGCGGGTTCTTGCCGATCCGGTCCGAAGAAGTCGTGCTCTGGGTTGTCCAGGAAGACTCGAGCGACCAGTCGGCCTGGGCTCGCCGGTTGCGCGCCTGGGTCCGCGCCGAGCTGACGACTCGGGGACCCCGGTGAACCACGCGCTCAGGCTTCCGTCCTCGCCCTGGGCCGGTGAGAAGTTGGTGTTGACCGTAGTGGAGGGACGGTTTCGACGCGCGTGTTTTTGTTGCGCGATAGCACGACGGCGCGCGCGACCGATCCCTTTCCCCCCCTTGCGAAGGGGGGGCCAGGGGG
>JBIOJM010000191.1:0-18973 GCA_044450785.1 Isosphaerales bacterium | reverse complement strand
TTTTTCTGTTTTTCTTTTCCTCCTCCCCCGCCCCCCCCCCCCCTTCCGGGGGGGGGGGCCCCCCCCGGCCGGTCGTGCACACGATTTCTTCAAGAAGCAGGAGGCCCTCAGCTAAAACGCCTTCTTGATGCTCTTCCCTAGATCACTGAAGAACCCTGAAACAGAACTGCCGATTGACTTCGACTTCGTCGCCTTGGTCTTCTTCTTTGTGCTTGCTGCCTCCGGCGGCGGAGTGGTGACAGCCGGGGTCGCGGCGGCCGCGGCCGTCGTGCCGCCGCTGGTGGTTGGCGTGGAGCTGGTCGAGGAACCCGTCGATGGGGTCGACGTTCCCGCAGTGGAAGACGTTGCCCCGGAAGCGGCGCTCCCCAGGGAGGGGTTGGGCACAGCAGCCCCCAAAATCGTCGCCGGCGTTACAGTGCCGGTTACCGACGGAGTATTCTGGACAATGCTGGCCACGGTGTTCAGGACGGACTGCACCGTTCCAGCCGGCTGTGTCTGGCCGGACGAGGGAGTCGTGCTCGATGCCGCCGCTGGCGTGATCGTCCCGGCCGGTGTGAGGCTCGTTGGGGTATTGGTCGTCGTCCCCATGGGCGACGCGCCGTTCGTGGACCCAGACGTGCTCGCCCCCGGTATCGCCGATAACCAGTCGACCGTGATGGACGTTCCGTCGATGAGCGCGGATTTCGAGGCCGACACAACGCTGTTCTGCGTCGACGATGATGGGCTGGAGGTCGACGGGTCGAACAAGGTGTAGAGCGGGAACGTCGTTCCGGGCCGGGCACCCTTATCGACACCGAACTTCGCCGGCGAAATGTGGCGGTACTTCGCGACCGCTGACTTGGGTACCCATTCGAATTGCGGCTTGATGCGCTGCAAGGCCACGAAGTTGCGCTGGGCCGTCGGATCCAGGAGGAAGCCGTTGCCCGACGCTCGCTGACGATCGGTGATGGCGTAGGCGTCGGGCGCTGGTAACAACGTGCGGGCCAACATCTTGAATTCGTTAATTGTGATCGAGCCGTTGAGCTGGCCATCGGCCGCGTAGTCGAAGAAATTCCATCGGCGCTGCTCGGCGGCCGGATCGTCCGGGTTCTCGTTGAAGACCAAGTTGTTCACGCCCGGCAGGACCGCGCTGTAGGTCGCGGTGCCTCCCAGCAGTGCCGCCATGGCGCCGGCTTCCGGCATACCCATTGCGGCCGAGTTGTCCACGAACGTCTGATTCTCTTGCGCAGTGATGACGCCGTCGTGATTGGTATCGATATACTGGAAGTCGTGGTGGGCAAGGAGGTAGTTGATCGCGACGTATCCTTCGACCGCCGCGACGGCGTTGGCCACGTTGACGCTGGCATACGACCGGTACGTCGTCCCGCCGGGCAGGGTGGGAGGCGTGGACAGGCTGCCGCCGTCGTTCGCGTCGACCGCCGGCACGGCCGTCCAGGCCAGGATCCCGTTGATGCCGCTGGGGGTGTTCCAGGCAGAGAGGTTCTTGAAGGCGTGCTTGCCGAAGTTCAACGAATCCACGCCGGGTGGAGTGGTCAGGTAGGCATCGGCCGTGTAGCCGTTCGATACGGCTAGATTGGTCCAGTAGTTGAGTGCCGAGGAGACCAAGGCGTAGGCACCGGTCACGATCGACGCCGACATCGACGTGCCCACCTGGGTGAATGTGAGGTGGTCCGTCGGGCTGATGGCTGACGAACCCGTGGTCGTGGTACCGGCGGGAACGCTGAAGGTTCGCCGGAACGTCGGCACATTGTACGCCGGGGCCGCGAAATCGGTTGTGTTGCTGCGGTTGACGCTGGCCGAGATCCGATTGGCATAGATCTCAAAGTCCGCTGCAGCAAGGAGATTGGCGTTGGCGTTGAAGCCGGTGGCCCCAGCGCCCCCAGTGCCCCCAGTCGTGCTGGAGGAGGCGGTTCCCCCGATCGTCAACGAGTTGCCGAAGAGCAGAAGGGGCCCGAGCAAATTGGGGATGACGCCGTTCACTTGGTCGGTCGGCGGCGACGCCGCCGTTTGGTCGTACGGGAATGAGAGCACCCCGGTCACCGAGATCACCTCGTTCAGCACGGCCGGCAGGGACATGCCATTCACATCGCCCAGGGAGGCGTTGTCGGCATTGTTGTTGCCCGGGATAATGGTGCTGCCGGTGGTTCCGCCTGTCGTGCTGCTCGGTGCCCCCGTTCCCAGGGGAGCGCCAAATTGGCCGGCTGCCGCGATGGGCGCGATCCCTTCCTTGAGGAACTTGTGATATACGTTCTTGAGCGCGATCACAACCTGCGGATAGTTCTTGTATGCGTTCGCTTCGGTCTGAAAGGTCTCGGTCGAACCGAAGGCGAACGAGGCCGCGATCAGGCGGTCGACTTTGCCCGGGCGAATCGGATCGTTCACGAACGGATGTTGAGTGATGTAGGTCAAACCATTGTAGAGAAGGTCGGATGAAGTCAGGGCGTTGCTCGTTCCAGAGAGGGAGGTCGAACCGCCTGTCCCGCCGCCTCCTCCGCCGCCCGCTCCGCCGCCTGCTCCGCCGGCCGAGCCCGAGGTCAGAGATACAAGGGAGAAGAAGGGTAAGAAGATGTTGACTGGAACGAGGGTTGCCTGCGGCACGAACTGGGCGATGACGCCAGCGACCGGCGTGCCGTGACCGGCGACCGTATCCCCCAGCACGGTCTTGCCGGCAGCGCCTGCTCCGCCGCCTGCTCCGCCGCCTGCTCCGCCGCCGTTGGTAATGGCAGTGCTCGCGAAACCCGCCAGGTCTTGGTTGCCAAGGCCGCCTGTGAAGAGGTTGGAGCCGGGCGCGACCCGGCCACGGAACGGGGGCGAGCTGGCGTCGACGCCGGTGTCGACCACCGCCACGGCGCTGTTCTGTCCATCGTAGGGCACGCCCAGCGTGCGGAGGTCGTTCAAGCCGACCAGGGTTCCGCTCGTCGAGCCCGCCAGGGATGCCGTCGTCTTGAATTGCCAGATCCCGGCGTCGTCGGAGGCATAGAGCGTCGTCCCATCCGCCGAGAAGGTGATGCTCATCATGGAGTTGATGAAGCTGGTGGAGTCTTGGGCCCCATTGGTGTCGAATCCGTAGGCGAACGTATTCATGGTTCCGTCCGGCAGGATGCGGACGATCCGGCCGCCGACGTTGGTGCCGCTGGTCGTGTTGCCATTGGTAACGATCGGAATGACGTTGCCGGCGGCATCCGTCGTCACGCCGATCACACCCGTGCCCTGGACCGGCACGATGATGGGTGTCAGGTCATTGCTTGGCAGCGGGGCCCGCGGCGTCACAGTCACATAAAGGCCCGACGCCAGGTCGCTGACGAACAGGCTGCCGCCGAAGTCGGGAGGATTGGTCACCGTGAACGTGGTGGCGGTGCCGCCGGTGGTGCTCGATGCCGACGCCGACGTGAGTGTCACGCTCTGAGAGAAGTAGCCGAACTGGTCAAAAGCAATGCTCTCGAAGCGGCGGAACGGGGTCAGCATGGCCCCAATGAGGTCGGTGTTTCCGTTTCCGGTCAGGTTGGCCGGCGCGGCGACTTGGTTGCCGATCAGCAGCTCGCCGGTTGAGCCCTGCACACCGCTGTAGCCCGGGCGCGCCGGAATTCCGCCGGCCGCGGGCGTGCCGAAATCGGTGAAGGCCGAGAAGATCTGGTTGGCGTAATCCGAGTTGGATGCGGTCAGCCCGACGATCGGACCGGTAGCCACCGCTGTGGCCGTGATAATTCCGAACGTGTTGGGCACCTGCGCCACGACCGGCAATCCCAGGTTCGTTTGGCTCACCCCCGTGGGCAAGGTGGCATTGCTGATGACTTGACCGGGTGAATAGCTGCTCGACTGGAAGTAGAGGGCCGCGAACGTACCGCCCGTCGAGCTGATCCCGCTGCCGCCGATCAGACCGCTGAGGAACGACTGGTCCTGGACGGGCGGGACCAGGATCGCCGTGGGACTGATGTTGAATTTCAGCGACGAGAGCCCGTAGGTCATCTGGACGAACACTCCCATCAGAGTGCCGTTGGGAGCGATCTCGAAGATGATGTTCTTGTTCGGATCGGATCGGTCGACACTGCTGACGAACATGGCGGGCGTGCCGTTGAAGATGCCTTCGGCATCGAACGTGATGCTGTACCAGTTCACCAGGCCCGTCGAATTGCCCAGTGAGTTGGCCGCGGGGGTCGCGGGGGTCGAATTGCTCGAGTCGATCTGGCTCAGCACGGTATTGAGGTCGAAGAAGACGCTGCTCTTGCCGGTCGCCGGATCAACTCGGTAGATCACCCCCGGCCGGTTGACGGCCGCGCCAGCGTTATCGCCGGCCCCGCGCGAGATCGCGTAGACGTCGTTGCCGAAGACGCCGCCCGGTCCGGCGGCGATCGCGACGATGTCCCCGCCAAACGATGAGATCGGCGTGAGCTCCGACACCGAGGTGATCGGCGCCATCGAGTCCAGCGCGGTCGCCGTGCTCGGGCCGACCACGACCGTGCCCAGGTCGGCGTTCGTCGGGGTCGTCGGCGCCGTGAATGTGGCGGCGAGCGGAAAGGTCGTGACAACCGGCGCCAGCAGGCTCCGCGGCTCCAACGGCATCGGCTGATCCAGCTTGATATCGCGATGACGACGCTGCTTCGCTCCGCTGCGCGTCCGCGGTCGGGATGGTTGAGACATTCCATTATCTCCTAGGGCTTGACTCGTCCGTCCTGGACCGAGGCCGAGATCCACGGCAACGTACAATATCGGCGCAGGTGGCGCATGGAGATGAGTCGAATCACCCGGCCAAATCGTTCAAGTCGCCAGCACTCGCATGCGCGGATTCCCTGGTCACACTCTCAAAATCGGTCAAAACGTGCGGCGACAATCAGCCAAAGACTCCATGAACTCCGAAAATCTGCACTTTGCCGACCCTCCCGTTTATCCCGACCACCACTTCGCGGCTGCCGGTTCGAAAAAGAAGACGAGAGATGATGCAGGCATGGCTGCGCTCGTGGAGATTTGTTGGTCATGGAGGTGATTGGTGTCGAAGAGGTACCGGGCCATCACGACAGACCCATCCCGCGGCGGACCAACTCCTTGGCCCGGGCGTCCGCCTCGCGGGTCGGCTTTGCTTTGCGCGCCGGGCTAACTATACTGGATAGAGAAATCGCCGAAGTCCTCTTCTCGAATAGAGAGCCTCAAAAATGGCCGTCGCACTGGAAAGGTTGAAAGTCGAGCTTGCAGGATTGACCGAGCAGGAGCGGGCCGACCTGGCCCATTTCCTGCTCAATTCGCTGGACGACGCCAGCGCCGGGGCCGACGCTGATGTTGAAGCGGCCTGGGACACGGAGCTTGCGCGACGGGCCGATGAGATCCAGCGTGGTACGGCGGTGGGAAAGCCAGCCGACCAAGTCTTCGCTGAGCTGCGTCAAAAACACTCATGAAGCCCGTTGACTTCCATGGCGGCGCGGAGCAATATGAATGCGACGACGAATGGATCGTCAACTCAGTCCCGCCAATGATTTTTTGCCGGGAAGTTCTTCCATGCCGCGACTGGCCTTGCTCCCATTCATTGTGGCGCTCGGGTGCGCTTCGAACGCGCTTGCCCAGGCCCCTGTCTCCTTCGATGCCCGGCGGTTGTTCGCCTGCACCGAGGTCAAGCCCCCGCAGCAGGCCGATGTCGGTCGCAAGGTCGTCGTGGTCTCCATCCCCATCTCAGCGAACTTCAGCGCCGAGGAATCGTCGGTGGCAAGCCTCCGCTACGAGCTGCGGATACCCAAGTCGATGACCGTGATCGACTTCCTGCCGAAAACCCAGACGGCGGCCGACGCGCTTGCACAGAACGAGCGGCGCCTGGAAGACACGCAGACGGAGGTCCGTGTCGAGTATGGCGGTGGGCTGAAGACCGAGTTCAATGCATTCGGGGCTAAATTCAGCGTGGGCGGTGGCGGCGAACGGCAATCGCGCGAGTTCACCCAGGTCAAGACCGACATCCAGAATGTGCTCGTCAACTCGATCGGCATGAAGCTGAAGCGGATTCCCGCCGGAACCTTCCTGATGGGGGCGCTCCCTGAGGAGAGGAACGCTAAGGAGGACGAGAGACCTCAGCATCGCGTGAGGATCACGCGTCCGTTCTACCTCGGGGTGTACGAGGTGACTCAGCATGAATACAAACAAGTCATGGGGGGCAATCCCAGCCTCTACCATGACTCGGACCAGCAGCCGGTGGACCAGGTCTCCTGGCCGGACGCAGTCAAGTTTTGCAACAAGCTGAGCGAGCGGGAGGGCCGCAAACCTTATTGTCGCATCGAGGGCGACCAGGTTACCGTGGCTGGCGGCAACGGCTACCGTCTGCCCACCGAGGCGGAATGGGAATACGCGTGCCGTGCCGGCAGTTCAACCCGCTATCCATTCGCGGACGACGAGAACCAGTTGGGCGCGTACGCGTGGTCCGACGAAAACGCCGGGGTCAAGAGCCATCCGGTTGGCCTGAAGCGGCCGAACGCTTGGGGCCTGTATGATACGTTGGGGAATGTCGGGGAATGGTGCGCTGATGGGTATGACGAAAAGTATTACGAGTCGTCGCCGCCTGCTGACCCGCCGGGCGCGTCGGGGGCCTCGCACCGGATCCACCGGGGCGGTAGCAAGATGCACTACTCGGGGGCCTGCCGGCCGGCGAGCCGCGGCTCGAGCACGCCGGAGACCCGAATCAGCTACATCGGGTTTCGCGTGGCCGCAGTCCAGGAATGAGCAGGAAACGGAGCCATCGAGCGTAGGCCGGGCCAGTGGCGAGGCGGAGCCGACGCCGGACCGTGCCGGAGTGAGATGAGGATTGCGATGCCTTCGCCATTCCCAGGCATGGACCCCTACTTGGAGAGCCCGGAGATCTTCCCGGACTTCCACGACAGCATCTTTATATACCTCCGGGAGACCCTCCAGGCGAGTCTGCCCGCCCCCTACTTCGCGGCGCTCGGCCGCCGGATCTGGATCGAGGTCTCGCGGCGCTCGATCGGCCCCGACGTGGAGGTGCGCCGCATCAGCGGGCCGTCGGCCCGCCGGACGGAGCCTGCCGGGACAGTCGCCATCGCTGACCAGCCCGTGGCCCGTCCCGTCGTGGTCAAGGTCGCGCACGACGAGTTCCGCGAACCCTTCGTCGAAATCTACGCGCGCCATGATTCCGGTAAACGACTCGTCACGTCGATCGAAGTTCTCAGTCTTTCGAACAAGACGCCAGGCGAGCACGGGCGTGACCTTTACCTTCGCAAGCAGAAAGAGCTCCTCGGGAGCCAGGTCCACCTGGTCGAGATCGACCTGCTCCGCGGCGGCGAGCACGTCACGGCGGTCCCGCTCGATCTGGCCCAGGGCGCGTGCGGGACCTTCGACTATCACGTCTCGGTCCACCACTTCGACGACTTTGAAACGTTCTTGGTCTACCCGATCCGCCTTGAGGATCGCCTGCCGACAGTGGCCATTCCTCTCCTACCCGGCGACCCCTCGGTGTCGATTAACCTCGAGGCCGTCTTCAACCGCTGCTACGATGCAGGCCCCTACCTCCGCGAGATCCGCTACGGCGAGGATGCCGTGATCCCTCCGCTGCGACCGGACCAGGCCGCCTGGGCCGAGCGGGTCTTGCAAGCTGAGCAGAACGCATCGGCGCCTCGATGAAATCGGCTGGTTCACGGTGGATTCTCTTGGTGCGCCAGGCTTTCTATACTGAGGACCGCTCCGGGTCGCGCGGCAGTGCTGCGAAGAGTTCCGCCAGCTCCCCTTCGTAGTTCTTCCAGCGGCCGATCGAGCTACGGTATACCGGTTGACGCACCTGAACGGAGCTGGCCGTGCGGACAGGTCGCGGCGAGCGGTGAAAGTCGAGGCAGGCGGGCTCCCAGCCCATGCCGCACGCCGCGAGCAGCCGCCGCGCCACTCCCTCGGGGTCGGCAACCGTCTCCTCGTAGTCAACCACGTGGATCGGTGCCGGCAAGACGGTCCGCCAGTGATTCATCAAGCGATGGTACTGCTGGAAGCGCGACGCGATGTGGCGGGTGTCGCACGCCCAACGCACGCTGCGGAAGCCGGTCATCCAGCATGACGCGGCGACGTCGCGCAGGTCGCGCCGGCAGTGAATGAAAACGGAGTGTGGAAAGAGGGTGGCGAGCAGTCCCAGGTGGATGTAATTGTCGGGCATCTTGTCAATGATTCGCGCTGCTTTGCCGCCGTCGAGTTCCCCCAGCCGCTCCTCGTACCAGCGGGCGAGTTCGCGAGTGGCCAGGGCACTCAGGTCGGCGACGCACGCCACGGGCGATACGGCGCGTTCGAGCAGGTCGGGAACTGCCTTGAAGGCCCGCTGTGCCAGCGCCAGTTCGCCGGCCCCGTGGAACTGGGAATGGCTCGCGAGTATCTGTTCGATCAGGGTGGTCCCCGAGCGCGGCAGGCCGAAGACGAACACCGGCCGCCGGCTGCCGCACCCGGCCCCGGCCAGCCGCGCGAAGAACGATCGATCGAACGCGGCGATCAACGCCGAGACCAGGCGCTCGTGCTCGGCCGGGGAATAGGCCAGCTTTCGTCGCTCCAACTGGGCCGCCATCAGGGCGTTGGCTTCTCGCACGCAGTCGGCGGCTCCGGCGTAGCGTTGCAGTGCATCCCAGACGTAAGCCAGGCCGAAGAGCAGGTTGACCCGCGCTGGATCGGCCGAATCCGAGCCGGCCAGTCGCCGTTCGATCGTTTCGCGGTCGGCGTCCGGCAGCTTGCCGCGCAGCAGCATGGCCAGCCGTGCCAGGGCCGGCCCGCTCGCGTCCTCATCCGGAACCGCTGCGCGAAAGCTCGCCTCGGCCGCGCCGAAGTCACCCAGCTTTTCGTACAGACTGCCGAGGTTGACGTGCGCGATCGCAAGATCAGGCTGCAAGCGTAGCGCAGTTCGGAGGTGCTCGCCCGACTCATCAAGGCGGCCTTCCTCCTCCAGGAGCCAGCCGAGAGCGTTGTGAGTGGCAGCCGAGCACGAGTCGAGCTCCAACATTTTGTGGTAGCAGCCGATCGCCTCGTCAAACAGTTCTTGATCGACCGCGGCCTCGGCCCGGACGGCAAGGAAAACCAGCGAGTCCGGTTGAAGCTCGGTGGCGTGGCGGAGCCAGGGGAGTGCCTCGTCATAGCGCTCTTCTTGTTGCAAGGTGAGAGCGACATTGACGTGAGCCTGGGCCAGATCGGGGTTGAGCTTGAGCGCAAGATTGTAGTTCCGTCTGGCATCTGCAAAACGGAAGAGGGCGCGATGGGCGTTGCCGAGGTTGTTGTGCGCCTCGGGCAAGTTGGGCCCGAGGGCGACCGCTTCCTGGCAGTGCGGCAGGGCCTCTTCGGGTCGGCCGAGATCGAGCAGGAGCTGGCCCAAGTTGGTTTGCGCGGGCGCGAGCTTGGGGTCGATCGCGACGGCGCGGCGAAAGTGGTCGAGGGCCTGGTCCTTCGCGTCCATCGCGCGCAGCGCCGCGCCCAGGTTGGTGTGGGCCATCGCGTCGTCGGGTCGTAACGCCAAAGCTGCGCGGAACGCCAGGGCGGCGTCGGCGTGGCGGCCCATGGCCTGCAAGGCCAGACCCAGGTTGTTGTAAACCCCGGGATCGGAGAGCCCGAGTTGCAGGGCGTCCTGGCAACAGTCGGCGGCCCGTTCGAACTGGCCTAAGGCGCGATATGCCTCCCCCAACGTGGCGCGGAAGACCGCCACTCCGGGGCGCAAGGCCACCGCCCTGCCGATCAGCTCGGCGGCCAGCCGGGATTGGCCCTGCTGATGACGCACCACCCCCAGGAGGTGAAATGCGTCCGCGTTGGTCGAATCGCGGTCCAGAATCGACTCGTACATCCGAGTCGCCGCGGCAAGCTCGCCAGCCTGGTGAAGCCGGACCGCACTGGCGAGTTCGCCGCTCGAGATCGTGGCCACGCTACGCTCGGGCTCTTCCAAGACCCGGACGGCTCTGTCCGAACGACTTTTCCGACCGTGCCATCCGTTGCGGTCGATCGCTCGAAAAAACGATTACTCGACGATTCCCTGGGGCCCGACCCTGCCGGGCCCGGCGTACGCTTGAGGCGTTCCGGTGGCGCGCCGCCTGACGTCCAGCTCGATGGAGCCGAAGGTCCCTTCATGCCGCTGGATCGTCATTCCCAATGCCGTCAGGAGCCGTTTCGACGTGTAGAAATTCATCACGATCCGCTGATTGGCCTTGACGTCCTGCCGGCCGGTGGCGAACGGCTGAGGATTCAGACCGAAATCGAGGATGACCTCTTCCGGAGTCGCCGTGACTCGACAGAAATTGGAGTACGACGGAAGCGTGCCGGAATCGTCGACGACCACTTCGGTCTGTTGCTGCGCCTGGGGGGTCGGGACGCTGGGGCGCCCTTCCGATCCTTCTCTGCCTTCTTTTTCGCTCATTTGATTCTCCGAGGTTCTTTTGTGACCGCCGCACCTCTGGAAAGCACGGACGCCCCGAGACAGCGGGTGGAGGCAACGGCGTTCTCGCGTTGCAGGTGAGGCTACCATTTCAGCGAATCGCCTGCTGAAACGCAAGCCACAGCTTACTCGGAGTCGAGAGCATACGAGGATTCCACCAGGCGATCGAGCTCGACCAAGGTCCGTCCGGCGGCGCCGTTCTGGGCCAGGACGAAATCACGGCCGGCGGCGCCCCGGGCGGCCGCGGTCTCGGGATCGTCGAGGTCCTCGAGCAGCCCACGAGTCAGCTCTTCAGTGTCCGCCACTTGCCGGGCCGCATTGCGATCGAGCAACTGCTCGACCGTCTCGCGAAAATTGGCAATGTGGGGCCCGAACATGACGGACGCACCATAAGCGGCCGGCTCCATCATGTTCTGGCCGCCGCGACCCGGCCTCAGGCTCCCACCCACGAATGCCACGTCGGCCAAACCCCAGATCGCCCCCAACTCACCGATCGTGTCGATCAGGATGACGGGTGGCGAGCCGCCGGGCGTTCTCGGAACCGGCGTCTTCAATCGGCTTCGACGGACGACCGTATAGCCCTGCTCGATCAGCCAGAGGGCCACGCTCTCGAATCGCTCCGCGTGGCGCGGAACCAGGATCAACCGCAAGCCCAGATGCTGTCGCCGTGCCGCGGCGTAAGCCGCCAAAACCGCCGCCTCCTCCCCCTCCATCGTGCTGCCCGCCACAAAAATCAGGTCGGTCGAGGCTAATCCGAGCACCTGCCGCAGCTCACGCGTCTTCGCGTTGTTCCGGTCACTCTCCAGGCCGTCATACTTGACCGAGCCCGTGACGCTGACCCGGTGGCTCGGAATGCCCAGATCAACGAATCGCTGGGCGTACTCCACGTTCTGCGCGGCCACGATGTCGATGCGGCCTAGCGTGGGTTGCAGCGGGCCTCGCAAGCTGCGGTAACCGCGGTAGCTCCGCGGACTGAGACGCGCGTTGATGATCGCGACCTTGGCGCCCGCGCGTTTCGCCGCCCGGATCAGATTGGGCCAGAGCTCCAATTCCACGAGGGCGAGCACGGTGGGCCGGATCCGCGCGATCGCGCGCCGCGTCGACCAGCTAAAGTCCAGCGGCGCATAGAAAGTGACCAGGTCCGGGTAGGTCCGCCGGGCGACCGCCAGCCCCGTCGACGTCGACGTCGAGATCACCACGTCCCAGTTGGGACGGCGGCGCGCCATCTCACGCACCAAGGGTCGCAGCAGCAAGACCTCGCCGACGCTGACCGCGTGAAACCAGAGGCAGGGCTGGTCCCCGATCCGCCATGGGGCCCTCCCCAAGAACTTCTCGCTCCAGCCTTCGCGATACTTGCCCGCCCGGAACCATCGATAGAAGAGCCAGGGAGAGAAGATCACCAAGGCGGCCGAGTAGATCACATTCAGCGCGAATGGCATCTCGGGGAATCCTTTCCCGGAACGGTGCCTCATCCGTGACTCCACGGGACCCGGGGGGATCACCGGCGGCTAGCGCCGTGCCGCTCACAGAAGGAACGGTGCCTCATCCTTGACTCCACGGGACCCGGGTCGTTCACGCAACTGCCGTGCCTCTACCGAGCCAGCGGAGCAGCTTGTTCCGGCACTTCGAGGCGAATCGGACGGCGGGCGTCGGCTTTGCTCGACCTCGACCCCACCTTTTCGAAGCCGTCACCCAGGCCGGCCGGTGCCCCTAACTCATGCTCGGCACGATAGATCACGCGACGACGCTGATACCGCTCGCTGCTTGTCGAACTCTTGGTGCGGAGCTCATGTCGAGTATCAAAGACGATGGTTGAGTAAACCAGGTAAACTGGAGCGATCCATCAAAATGGGTCAGCCATGGATTGTCTGCGCATGCAGCAGGCTTTGAACTTTTTACCGGATCCGCAGGGGCAAGGGTCGTTGCGACCAACCTTTTTTCCAACGTTGCGGACCGGTTCGCGTTTTTTCTCGGTGGAGCGCTCGCTGGCGGCGATGGCGGCGTCCTGTTGCTGGCGGACACCCCCGGAGGACGGAGCCGCGGCGAGCGCGGATTCGGCTTGGTTGTGGATCGTTTGGGCACGGTCGAGCTGCCACCTCGAGCCGAGGTGGTGGAGGAATTCGGGATCGAACTGCTCGACGCGGAAGATCAGGTCGGTGGCGCGGTCGCCGATCCCGTTCCACATCTCGGCGAAGATCTTCATCCCTTCCCGCTTGTACTCGACCTTGGGATCGATCTGGGCGTAGCCTTGCAGCCCGATCGAGCTCCGGAGATGGTCCATCGCCCGAAGGTGTTCCATCCAGCTCGAATCGAGGATCTGGAGCAGGACGGCTTTCTCCATTTCGCGCATTTCGGGGCGGTGGTTGGCATCGAGGGCATTGAGCAGCAAGCGGCGAATCTGGGTGGCGGACATGGACGCGAGCGCGTCGCTGGTGATCTCCAGCCCGAGCGATTGGTGGGCCCAGGATGCCAGATCGGCCACAGCCTGGGGATCGTGTGGGGTCGAGTCGCCGGGATGGTGCGGCGTCGAGTTCCGGTCGCCGGGCGGGCTGGCAACCCGGGCGGCTTCGAGCTTGGCCTCGAGCTCCTGGGCCAGCTTGCCTCCTTGGTAGTGCTGATGAGCCAGGTCGATCAGGACCGCCTCGATCTCGGAACGGAGCAAGGGGCGCAGCTCCTCGGCGTCGAGGATGGCGCGATAGCGGCTCGAAGCCCAGGCCGCCAGGCCCTCCCGGTCGTAGCGGGGAGTCTGGTTCTGGGAACGATCGCCCAGGTACTTCATCAGGGCGATCCGCGCTGGCAGCTCGGCTTCCTTGAAGGTATAGAGCTCGCGTGCCTGAGTTTGGATCCGGCGAACGATCTCGGCACGATCCAGCTCGGCCCAGCTCGCCGGATCGATCGCCAGGGCGAACTTGTGAAGGACCCAACCGCCGAGCGAGCGGCGCCCCCAGTCGGGAACGAGGAACTCGCGGGCCGGCGACAGGTCGATCTGATGGAGCGATTCGCCGGCTTTCTCGTTGAGGAACTCATCGAGGTCGGTGTGGCCGAACTGGAGCTCGTCACCGTCGGAGATGGCGTAGTTCCGGAGGTCTTTATCCTTGAGGTTCAGCTCGAACCGGGCGTTCGCCCAGTTCGCCAGGGCCTGCCAGGTCCATTCCGAGGGATCCGCGTCGGCCGGGAGGTTCTCCTCCATCGCCTGACGGATCGTCTCGCGAAGCTGGCGCTCGGCCTTGGTCCTGGCGATCTCCTCGGCGTCCTCGAAGCTGGCCCCTTTGATGTCGCGCGCCGTCAGCTCGACCCCCAGGCGCTGGCCAACCCATTCGGCGAAGCTGGCCGGGCCGTAATCATCGGCCATGAAACGCCGGGCGGCGTCCTCGATCTGGCTGTCGATCATCTCGAGGATCATTTCCTTGGGCGGGGCTCCGTCGAGCAGGCTCTGCCGGAACGAGTAGACCCGTTTGCGCTGCTCATCCATGACCTCGTCGTATTCGAGCAGGTTCTTGCGGATGTCGAAGTTGCGTTCCTCGACCTTCTTCTGGGCTCCCTCGATCCGGCGGCTCACCATCCGGCTCTCGATGGCTTCGCCTTCCTGCATACCCAATCGGGTGAGCACGGCGGAGACCCACTCCCCGGCGAATTTGCGCATCAGGTCGTCTTCGAGCGAGAGGAAGAAGCGCGAAGAGCCCGGGTCTCCCTGGCGGCCGGCACGTCCGCGGAGCTGATTGTCGATTCGCCGGCTCTCGTGCCGTTCGGTGCCGATGATGTGCAAGCCCCCGACCCCGGCGACCTCGCGGCCCTCGACCTTCATGGTCGACTCGTGGCGGGTGACCGCCTCGACCCAGGCACCTCTGGGGACATCGAGCCGGGTGGAGTAGAGTGGCCGGCCATCCAGGTCGTTCAGCCGCTTGAGGTCCGCCCAGGCCATGAATTCCGGGTTGCCACCCAGGATGATGTCGGTGCCGCGCCCGGCCATGTTGGTCGCGATCGTGACGGCGCTTCGGCGGCCCGCCTGGGCCACGATCTCAGCCTCGCGCTCGTGATACTTGGCGTTCAGGACCTGGTGAGGGAGCCCGTAGCTCCGCAGCATGCCCGCGAGCTCTTCCGACTTCTCGATCGAAGTCGTGCCGACCAGGATCGGCCGGCCGCTCGCGTTGACTTCCTTGATCTCGTCGAGGATCGCCTCCATCTTCTCGCGCTCGAACCGGAAGATCACATCGGGGTAGTTGACTCGCACCAGCGTCTGATTCGTCGGAATCGCGATGACGTCCAGATGGTAGACCTTGTAGAACTCGTTCGCCTCGGTCATGGCCGTGCCGGTCATCCCCGCCAGCTTCTTGTAGAGCTTGAAGAAGTTCTGCAAAGTGATGGTGGCGAGGGTCTGGTTCTCCTCCTTGACCTTGACCCGTTCCTTGGCCTCGACGGCCTGGTGCAGCCCGTCGGACCACTGGCGGCCGATCATCAACCGGCCGGTGAACTCGTCGACGATGACAACCTCGCCGTCGGGCTGAACAACGTAGTCGCGGTCGCGCCTGTAGAGATGATGGGCCTTGAGTGAATTGTCGATCAGGTGGGGCCATTCCATGTTGCCCGGTGTGTAGAAACTCTCGAGCCCAGCAACCTTCTCCGCCTCGCGGACGCCGTCATCGGTCAGGTGGCAGGTCCGCTCCTTTTCCTTCACCTCGAAATGAACGTCCCGCCTCAGCAACCGGGCGATTCGGTCGGCCTCCGCGTACTTGCGAACGTCGTCGAACGCCGGACCGGAGATGATCAGCGGCGTTCGGGCCTCGTCGATCAGGATGCTGTCGACTTCGTCGATGATCGCGTAGTTAAGCTCCTTCTGGCACTGATACTCCCTGGTCGGCTTCATGTTATCGCGCAGGTAGTCGAAGCCGAACTCGTTGTTCGTGCCATAGGTGATGTCGCAGGCGTACATCGCCTGGCGCTCTTCAGCGTCCATTTCGGACTGGATCGCCCCCACCGTCATGCCCAGGCCGTGAAAGAGGGGGCTCATCCACTCGGCGTCGCGGCGGGCCAGGTAGTCGTTGACCGTCACCACGTGGACGCCCCGGCCGTCCAGGGCATTGAGATAGGCGGACAGGGTGGCGACCAGGGTCTTGCCTTCCCCGGTCACCATCTCGGCGATATTGCCGCCGTGCAGCACGACCCCGCCCATCAACTGCACGTCGAAATGCCGCATGTTCAAATTGCGGCGGCCCGACTCGCGCGCCGCCGCGAACGCCTCGACCAGCAACTCATCCAGCGATTCACCCGCCGCCCTCCGCCCGCGCAGCTCCCGGGTCTTGTCTCGCAGCTCATCCGCCGACAACGCCATCATCGCCGGCTCGAGCTCGTTGGTCTGGGCGACCACCGACCGCATCTGGCGGATCCTCCGCTCGTTGGAACTGCCGAAAAGCCGGACCAGTCCCTCGGACACGCCTTCAGAAAAGGCCGTCAACGCATCGGTCGTCTTGTCCCAGATCTCGCTCAGCAGTTCCATTGCCGCACCGGCCCCACAAAAGTGTGTCGAATCGACACAGTAAGTCGTTTAAAAATCAGATCTTACAGCAGATCAATCGCCGCCGTCAAGCCGATCAAATCACAAGTGCTCTGTCCGTCAACCGTTGTACGACTTTCATGGGACGACCATTCGCAGTTTCCTCTCATTCGTGATTCATCCGGCGGTGCAAGGCTTCGATTTCCTGGCGGAGGCGCTCGTTCTCGGCCTCCGCCGTTCGCCGCTCGGTCTCCGCGACTTGGGCGCGGTGGCGCTCGGTCTCCGCCGTTCGTCGCTCGGCCTCCAAACGCCGCTTGGCGTCGTCGCGCTGCTCGTTCCGCTTCAGCAATCGTGAGTCCGTCGAGGGATCGTACAATCGCAGCTCCGTCCCGTCCCGCTCCAGGTGCAAGCCCAGGATTTGACTGGGTAGCCGGCCGGCCACTGGCTCGATCGATCGATACTCACCCGCGACCAGCCGGAACCCCTGGAGTGGTGGCTTGAGGTAATCCTGGGTCGGGTCGAACTGGAAGTATTCCGGGACCTTCAAGACGTCGCGATAGAGCTCCCACTTCGTCTTCTTGTCCTCACGCTTGGTCGTCTTCGAGGTGATCTCGATGACCACGTCGGGAGCGTTGCCTTCCTCCCAGACCAGGTAATTGTCGCGCCTCTTGTTCTCGACGCCACGAACGACGAACACGTCGGGCGAGACGTGCTTGCGCCGATTACCTTCTTCGTAAAAAAGGAGCAGGTTGCCGGAAACGTAGGCCATTGGGTCGTCGACGAAATAGTCCTGCAAGGTTTGGATGAGGTCGGTCATGTCATCGCGGTGGACATCGGTCTCCGCCATCGGTTTGCCGTCCCCGGTAGGGTAGTCGATTTCACGGGTCGTTGGTCGCCGGGCCGTGGCCATGTTTGTCCTCCTCTCCGCCGGTGCGCTCTGATCTGATTTGTCCGTTCGCAGTCGCTGCTACCGTGAGCGGCGGGGCGCTAGCCGCCGGTGCCGGTGCGCTCTGATCTGATTTGTCCGTTCGCAGTCTGCACGGTTCGAGCCGGTCTGCCCGCCTTTGTCAGCGCCGATTGTAGCAACATCAGATCTCCCGAGGAATTGGCCGCGATCAGGATCGGTCGAACGAGCGGTTTCAGGGTGGAGCTCGCAAGCCGGAAATTGGTTAATCGAGCGGGTGCTGGGGTGCGAACCGTTTCTGGAACGAATAGAATGCTCGCAAGGATCGTCAAAATAATGTTGGATGAGGTATCATTCATTGCTCCGCGCGGTTCGGTTGTTCTGTGCCCTGTTTTCGCAAGAGGGCTGCTCGTCGATCCGCTGTGCGCGGTCGGCACAAAACGCCGCGGTGATCTCATTGGAAGAAAGGGTAATCCCCATGCGACCGTTGTTTCGTACGTTTACTGCGCTCTGCGCGGGAACCTCGCTGGTGTTGGTGCCGCTCCCTCGCGCGGGAGCTGATGACTCGAAGGATTCATCTCAGGCAAAGGCCGTTGCATCTCCGGCCAAGTCCGCCAAGGCTCGAGCCAAGACGACTAAATCGCCAAAGAAAGACGAGAAGGACGCTCCGGAGATCAACCTTCTGAATGCCGTCCGCGACGGCCTGATCACGGTGAAGGCGGACGGCAGGGGCGACGGCCGCATGACCGTGTCTTTGACAAACCGCACGCGTCATCCACTGCGCGTCATCCTACCTCCCGGCCTGATCGCCCAAAGCGCCACGGGTCAGTTTGGCGGCATGGGCGGTGGCATGGGCGGCGGTGGTATGGGCGGCGGCATGGGCGGCGGCATGGGCGGCGGCGGCGGTGGCATGGGCGGTATGGGCGGCATGGGCCGCCGGTCCGGCACCATGCCTTCGATGATCGGCATGATGATGTTAGCCCGCATGATCATGTACTTCTGCGGTGACCCTGAGAGCTGGGACATGCGCAGCCTGATGATCGGCATGATGGGCGGCATGGGCGGTGGCATGGGTGGTATGGGCGGTGGCATGGGCGGCATGGGCGGTGGCATGGGTGGTGGTATGGGCGGTGGCATGCGTTCCGTCCCTGCGACCCAACTGCCGTCGGCATTGCTCGAGCCCAACCAAACGCGGAACTTGCCGACCCGGCTGGTGAGCATCACCCCGCCGGATCCGGAGACAGGCTTGCGCTTGCCCGTGGAAGGCGAGCACCTCAAGCTGGGTGACATTGCGCAGGTGAGCGACAATGCCCAGGTCCAGAAGGCGCTGCGGCGTCTGGCCATCGACAAGGCACCCACATCGCTTTCGCAGCTCGTCATGTGGCGAGTGGCGGGAGGACTCGACTGGGACACGATTGCCCAGTTTTCCGAAAAATGGTCCAACGGCTTCGAGTTGACCCTGGCCAAGGAATTCGTGGATCATCTGGACGCGTTGCCCGAGGGGGAGACTGGGCGCGTGCTGTTCCAGGTGGACAGCGCGGATGCCGCGAGCGAGCCGATCGCGTCGGAGGTCGTCAAGGCGCTCAACGGCAAGACCGTGCTGGGATTGGTGGCCCGGGTGACGGAGATCCCATCGCGGCCCGAGGGGCCGGCGGTGGCGTGCCGGGTTAGATTGAACGCGAGCCAGGCGTTGGTCCAGGTGACCAGCAGCAACGCGGCCGCATCAAACTGGGTCCCGTTCGGCAAGTTCACGGTCCCCGTGGCGCGGAACCAGGAGAAGTTCGACGTACAACGGTTCGCCGACGGATTGGCCGAGGGGATCCTCAGCCGGCTGGTTCGGGCGCAGATCATCAAGGGTACCGCCCGGGACAAGGGGAAGCTGATCTACCAGATGAAGATCGAGAATGCGTCTCCCTTGATCCTCGAAGGAATCGCGATGCTGGGGACGGCGAGCAAGGCGGACGAGAAGCCCGCGATGTTGCAGGGGCTCGGCATCTCCCCGCGGGGGATCCTGACGGTCCCGATGTTCGAGGACGTGGTCAAGACGCTGGGGCTGAAGAAGGGGATCAAGCTGGTCGCGCTCGACCTGAGCGGACTGTGACCTCGGCCGATTTCAGGCTCCGCTTTAGACGAGCCCGAATCTAATTGATTTGACCGCCCCGGGTGATCCGCTCACCCGGGGCGGTTTCGTTGCGCGGGGGGGGGGGGGGGG
>JBIOJM010000190.1:0-19020 GCA_044450785.1 Isosphaerales bacterium | reverse complement strand
CTACGTCGAGCCGATCGAACCTCCCCGAAGGCCGATGCATATCATGGCTCAGCAGATCATGGCACTGGCTCTTCAGGAAAGGGGAATTGGTCGGTCCGATTGGTTTCAATGGATTGCGGGGGTGCGCGGCTTCCAGAAGACATCCGATGCCGAGCGTGCTTCGCTCGTCGCGTGGATGTTGGCGGAGGACATCCTTTTCGATGATTCGGGCATCCTCTGGTTTGGGAAAAAGGGCGAGACGAAGTACGGCCGCAAGAACTTTCTGGAGATCGTCTCGGTATTTGTCTCGCCGCCGG
The DNA here is from genome assembly GCA_044450785.1 of Isosphaerales bacterium. GTDB lineage: Bacteria > Planctomycetota > Planctomycetia > Isosphaerales > Isosphaeraceae > JBIOJM01. The sequence continues at coordinate 18,724 of JBIOJM010000190.1, read as the reverse complement.
TCTTTTCCGTTCTCCACGGCCGCCAGGAGCTGGGATACGTCGACGAGATGACTTTTCTGGGAAAGACGAAAGGCCCCAAGGTGCTGCTATTGGGTGGGCGAGCCTGGCGGGTCACGCACATCGACTGGCAGCGCCGGGTCGCGTTCGTCGAAGCCACTCTAGACAAAGGGCGTTCGCGCTGGAAGGGAGACGCTCAGCCTTTGAGCTTCAGCGTCACGCAGTCGATCAAGTCGCTCTTGGCATCCGACGAACGGAAGCCGGCCTGGTCCAACCGGAGCAGGCAGGAGATCGAACTCTTACGGGCTGGCTTCCCTTGGATCGAGCTCGGCCAGACTACTTTGGTGCAGAGCTCGGACAACATCCTGAAGTGGTGGACGTTCGGAGGCTTTCGAGCCAACCTGACGCTCATCCCAAAGCTGGCGGAGCTCGCTCGATGCCCGATTCGACTTGACAATTACGCGCTGAGATTTGACGGATCGTCGCGTCTGGAAAATGCCGAACAAGCAATCCGTGAACTGAGGAACGTCGATGCGAAGACGCTCTGTCCGTCGATCGACGAGAGTGCCTTGATCGGCCTCAAATTCTCGGCCTGCTTACCGGTCGAGTCAGGTACACAGATGTTGGCGCAGCGCTTGGCCGACACGGAAGGCGCGGGGCAAGTGTTGAGAGAGGATTTCACGACCGTAGTGGAGGGCTGATATGTGGATTTTCACCAAACACGGTTTCTTCAGTGCGGTCTGTGCCCGGCAAGGTGACGGCAATCCCAAAGCTTGAAGGTCTTCTCGTAGTGGCCGTACGGCGCCTGGAGCGCCGTCTGGAGGCGAGTCGGCAGCTTGAGCGGGTCCAGCTCGCCCCGTCGGCCGCGGCCTTTCTTGGGCATGTCCTTGCCGACGTTCTCCCAGAGATCCATGCCCATGAGGTCGGGCATCACCCGCTGAAGCATCTGGCCTTCGGTTTCCAGGGTATTCAGCTCCTCCCCGCGCCCTTGAAGCAGGGCACGCCCACCGGCGGAGAGCTCGATTCGCTCGCGGAGCTTGAAGGCGTGGTAGTTGGTGATCACAATCACGCGGTGGAATCGTATTGTTGCTCCCGAGACGAAAGCCCTTTGCCCTCGTCGAAAACGAAATCCTGCTGGCCAATGCCCCTCTTGCGCTTCTTCGGCTTGGGAATCGGTGTGATGAACTCGGCGCGGCGTCGGTTCTCGATAATCCGTTGGGTCGGCTGCCCCTGTTCATCGAGTTCCCAGTGCCGCTGCGGGCAATTGTACGGCGAGTTCAGGATCGGGTGCTCAAAAAAAGGGTTGGACATCTTCAGACCCTGTTCGCAGGTCCGCTGTGTACGTATAATTTGGTTCAGTATACGTGGGGCGAAGCGGCTGGGAAAGAGGGTACGCCAACAAAAAGACGATGCCGATCGGGATCCAGCCGGCGATCGGTCCGACCGATGGTCACCCGGCTGTCCGGCCCCGGCGCGTCCACGGTGCCGGCGTCCCGCGCCGATCGATCCCACCCTCGGGCAATTCCTCGCCCGGCTCCGCTTCGCGCTGCCCGTCCACGAATCGGATCCGCCCCACCTCGACGCCTCGCCGACTCGCCGTCTCCGCCAACATTCCGCACGAATCTCCGAAAGTTTATGCAACTCGCCTCCCCATTCTGTAGATCATATAAGTGTAAGGCTCTGACGCGCAGCATCCGCAACCACTGGCTCGGCTCCGCTCTCGACAGTCAGGCAGCGACGATACGTGGCCGAACTCATCGAAGCCAGCGGCAGGGGATACGCGGTTTGTGCCGCCTACACGACCATTGATGCGAAATCGCCGTCTTTTCGCTCCACGCCCCACGGGCTACTCTCCACGAGGTTCTCCGTCATGACTTCCGTCTTCCGTCCTCCACCCTTCCGAGTGTTCTCCGTCATGACTTCCGCCCTCCGCCCTCCGCCCTTCCGCGTGGCCGTCTCCAGCTCGACATTTGATCACACAAAACCGACGTCCGCACAGTTGAAACCGGATCCGCACAACTCGTTCGACGGAGATATTGAATCCCAAACGATTTACGGCAACAGAACAACCGTCGACATCGGCGATTTTGAGCGCGCTACGAGCGGACTTTTGTGGACCCTTGAGCGGTGAAGGCCGTTGGGGACGGTCTCAAGCTCGACACTTGATTTCACACAACGTCAAACTCTCCCAGCGCCACCATGGTCGCATCGTGTCATGCACACGAGTTCGATCTGTTGATCGGGAGATTTGCGACACGGCGCGTCACCAAATGGCGGACGAAGAGTTCGGTCCTGACCATGAAACTCGAGAAAACTCACGACACGGGGAAGTCTAATCGTAAGTCCAATGCTACCACGGCCGTGTCGCAACGTGTCGCAATTCTCGGTCCAAACGGCATGTGTTTAGGGGCAAGTCTAATCGCAAGTCCAATGCTACCAAGGCCGTGTCGCAGCGTGTCGCAAATCTCGCCCCAAAACCGTGTGTGTGAGGTCCTCGCGCGCTATCGGGATGTTCACGCCGCCTTGAACTGACCACTGCCTTGTACAGCGGCGAGTGGATCATGGCAACTGAATGCGCTCTGGACCATCTTCACGGCCCTGTCCCTTCTCCCCACTCCCTACTCCCCACTGCCTGGGCGACCGGCAGATGGAAATAGACCCGCGGCCGAGCGATTGTAGGACGGATTGGCAATCCGTCCCACGGTGAATTTGCATCCGCCGGTCGCCCTACTGCCCACTGCCTGGAACCCGGTCCAGGAAACGGTGAACCCGTTGCCGAAGTCCTGAGCAATGAATGGAATCAAACGCCGTGGTGGCCTCGTTCCAGCCCCACCAGACGACCGGCGGGTCCTCAGCCAGCGTGCGCCATGCCGGGGACGTCGCGGCCGGTCCGCGGATCGGCGACCAGCAGCGAGCCGGCCAGACCGCCCCGACGCGCTGGGGCGCTCGCTTCCCCTCCCGCGCCCAGCCGCCGCACAGCGGGGCGACCGAGCGTTCGGGCCTGCCCGTCACGTCCCGGCAGGCGGTCCAGACGTCGTCACCCCACGCAACCAGCACATCCCGGCCTCGCTGCCATACCGTGAGGCCACGTCCGTTCACCATTCCCAGCTTTCGCGCGTCGCCGGGGCCCGCGGCGGCTCGGGGTCGTTCCTCGGGCCGCTTCTTGCCGGTCAGCAGTGTGCCCAGTCGCGGCAAGAGCTCGGTCGCGAGCCGCTCGGCGGACGCTTCGGCGTCCACGTGCAACACGAGCAGGGCGCCGGTCGGGATGCCCGGTTGCTCCGCGTCTCTCATGATCGATGCCGTGAGTCCTCTCAAGTGCGGCCAGAGGTCGACCTCGAGCTTCACTCCAGCAACATCAGCCAGGAGGTTGACACGCCCACGTAAGGGGGCCAGCTCGGCACGTGCCGGGTCGGCGCGCTCCACACGATCGGCCAGCGCGAAAGCCGAGCTCCAGAACGCCGCACTCGGCTCGAAAGCCATCGACATGACCCCCATCACTCCCGCCGCCGGCACCCGCTCGAGCCAGCCTGGCTCGACGGCGGCCGTCGTTGCCGCGGGTGGTTGCGTCCGGGTGTCTCGATCGAGAAGCGTCGTCACCTCCAACGCGAGACGTTCGCCCTTGAGTGCCAGGCTCCCTTGCAACCGGCGGCATTCGAGCCCCCGAAAGAGCTCGGTGGCGCGACGCCACGCCAGCTCACCGTCGCCAGGCGCCGTAAGCCGCCCCGGATCGAGAACGAAGAGCAGTCCCGAATCGAGCCGGTCCAGAGCACCGGCGATCACCGATTCCCCGGCTCTTGCCGGGCCGGTCGGCCGAAGTGCGCCGGCTTCGCCTCGGATCCGACGGAGTGCGCGCATGAGCTCGTCTCGCGAGCTCCCGAGAATCAGGGCGTCACCGATCTGGGTCGCAACCGTCGAGCCCGGTGGACCGAGCCGCTCCACGCCGGACCCACTCCCCTCCTCACCGAGCGGCGGCTCTTGTCCGCCGTCGGTCAAACGCTGGGCCGTGACCGCCGCGGCGACCGTCCCGTCGTCCCGCGGGACGACGGCATACCACCGCGGCTTGCCGCCGGCCGCGCTCAAATCCAGCCGCAGCTCGGCCTCGTGGAGAACGCCCCACTCGCGAGCCATCTCGGGATTGAAAAGCGCGATCACGGCCTCGAGCGGCTTGCCAAGTTGGCCCGGGTCGCGAGTGGTCCGTTTCCAGGCCGCCAGCGCCGCCGCCGGGTGCGGCGCACGTGAGCCCGCGAACAAGCTCAAGACCTCCGCCGCTTGCCGTTCCGGATGCACCAGCCGGATGACCAAGGTCTCGTCGCCGGGCGTCTCCGCGCACAATTCCCCCGCGGGCGAGACCGACATCCCCGCGGCCATCACGATCAACCGCAGACGAAGCAGCACGCTCGTCATCATCCCCCCTCGGTCCGGCCGGACGCAGCCTCGTCGCAGTCGAGTCCATCGCGCACCGTATCCCAGGCCCCACGTGTGCGATCCGATCGCAACTGGGTGGTTCGACCCCGTCGCGGCCGCTGGACGCTGATTGTGATCCGCCTCGCCTCGACAGACAAGCCCGATTCGATGCACGGGTTCGTATCAGACTCAGTGAGGCGAGCGTCTCTACCCGCCGCGAGCACGTCGCCCCGCCACTTTTCCAATTGCAAGTTTCTAAGCTGAGTCGCCAGACGGTGCGATATTGGCGTGTCCCGCAGACTCCGGGGACATCTCAGCTCAGCGCTGTCCCGAGCGCCCGGCGCCCGGCGATGTTGATGCCTTGCCCCTGACCTTGGTGGTAGAAGACCTGATCCCGGCTCAGGTCGACCAGGTCCGTCAGTCCGGCCTCGACGAACCACGAGGCAACTTCGTCGAAGGTGTGGCGCGACATGTACTTGGGTGCGTACCAATCCAGGGTGTCGCAAACGCGGACCTCGGGATCGGGGTGCATCGAGACGCCGATCGTGGCGAGATGGAGCGCCACACCGAGGCGCTGGATCAACCACCGCCGGCTCGACAGCAGCCGGCGCTTGAGACCACCGATCGGAGCCGAGAGTTGGCAGAGGATTTCGAGCCAGCTTAGCGGCAAACGGGTGGAGACCGCGCGCTGGGCGTTCATCATCCATTCCACGAGGCGACGTTCGCGCGGATAGACCCACACGACGATCCGGCCCCCTGGCTTCAAGAGCCGAGTCAGCGACAGAAACGCCGCGCGCGGATCAGGGGTGTGGTCGAGCACGCCCAACGAGTAGATCTGGTCGAAACTTCGCGGCGCGAAGGGGAGTTTCAGCAAATCTCCCTGCACCAGGCCGACCTGGGACAGTTGGGCCGTCAGCTCGCGTGCAGCCACGACCGCTCGACTCAGGTCCAGGCCGATGATGAGCCGCGCCGGCGACTCGGCCGCGATCCGCAGGTAACGGCCCATGCCGCAGCCCGCATCCAGTACGACCTTGCCGTCCAGGTCCGAGCCGGCGAGCCGCGTCCGGTTGAGGAAGGTGGCGCGATCTTCATCGGGCCGGATGATCCGGTACTGGTTCCATTGCCGGCCATAGGCCGACTTGGTGCGGCCTTGATCGATGCGAGACATCTGAGTCGTCCGCGACTTCCCTGGATCGGCCGTCAGCCGTCAGCCGTCAGCCCTTTTTCGGACTCGTCCTTCATCCTTCCGCCTTCATCCTTTTCTTTGAGGTCCCACTGCTCCTCGGCCGCACTCTTGCGCAGGTACCGAGGCTCGAGGAGCCAGAGGTTGTCGCGGCGGCCGCTGGCCCAGGCGTCGCGGGCCAGCTCGATCAGGCGGTGGCCGTCCGGGTAATTGAGTTCCACGTCTGACGTTACGAGCTCAGGGGGAACGGCGTCGCGGATCCTGGGCGAATCCAGGCCCGGCCCGAGGACGAGCACGCCCGGCTCGAGTCGAGCTAGCCAGACGGAAAGAGGCTCGATCCGGCTGCCTCGGGTCTCGACGAGGGGTGCTTCCGGTGCCGCTCGGACAAATTCTGCCACGTAGACCTCGCTGCGCTGGGCGTCCGCGACCACCGAGATGCGTAAAGCCTCCGCCGGCGCGTTGCGCCCGACCGCCTCCATGCTGTCGAGTCCGACGATTGGAGCGCCGGTCGCATAAGCCAGAGTCTTGGCCGCTGTCACTCCCACCCGCAGGCCGGTGTAAGATCCGGGGCCCAGCCCCACCGCGAACAGGTCGACGTCGCGCGCGCTCAGACCTGCCTCCGCCAGAATCGCCCCCAGCCGGGGGATCAGGTCGCGCCCGTGCCGACGCCCGGCCGCCGTGCTCGCCGTATACCGTCGGCCCGTCCTCGTCGAAAGGCCGACGGCGGCGCGCTCGGTCGAAGTGTCCAGCACCAAAACGTTCATTCTATCAAACACGATCGCTCGATTCGAGCGGGACCATGACGTCGTGGACTTGACCGTCCTGGCCACTACGCCCTATCCTATATTGTGAGCTTATATTAGATTAGCCGGAAGTACGTTTCCAGCGTCGTCGTGGTCCGCGTCAATTTCAAGGTCTGACCCGCTCGCGCGGCGCTGGACCGTTTTCGGTCGGAGGGTGTCCCACGGTGCGCCGTGCTTTGATCAGTGATATCCATGGGAACCTCGAAGCCTTGGACGTGGTCCTCGACGATATCCAGGCCCAGGGGATCACCGAGGTCTTTTGCCTGGGGGACATCATCGGCTATGGTCCCAACCCGCGCGAATGCATCGATCGCGTGATGCAGACCTGCAAGACGACCTTGCTCGGCAACCACGACCAGGGGGCCATGTTCGACCCCGATGGCTTCAACATCGGCGCCGAGCGCGCGATTTTCTGGACGCGAGAGCAGCTCGAAAACCCCAGCGATCGCGACAACAACCAGCGCCGCTGGGAGTTCCTCGGGGAATTGCCCCGGTCGCACCGGATTGGTCCCTACCTCTTCGTCCACGGCTCGCCTCGCAACCCCCTGAGTGAATACATCTTCCCCGAGGACATTTACAACCATCGCAAGATGGAACGGCTGTTCCAGCTTGTCGCGCGCTATTGTTTCCAGGGGCATACCCATGTCCCGGGCATCTTCACCGAAAACTATCAGTTCTTCTCTCCTGAGGAGATCGATCTGGAATACACCCTGGGCGAGGCGAAGCTGATGGTGAACGTGGGCTCGGTGGGGCAGCCTCGCGACGGCGACAACCGTGCCTGCTACGTCATCCTGGAGGACGGTTTGGAGGACGACTCCGCCAACGGCGACGCCGAGCGGCCGGTCCTCACTTGTTCGCCGAAGATCGTCTACCGGCGTCTGTCTTACGATTTCGAGGTCACGATCCAGAAGATCTATTCCGTGCCTGATCTCGAACCGTTCCTGGGCGATCGGCTCCGGCAAGGACGATAGGCCCGTGTGTTCATCCCCGAGCGCAAGAGGCCGGCCGGACCGATTGTCCACTCCTCAATCGGGCAGCCCGACCAACGTTTTTTTCGCTCCGCGCCGTCCTGTGAATCCAGAGCGGCCAACCCATGCAGGGCTCCAGGGCCCGCTTCGCCTTCTCTTGACGGTCTGATTGGATCGAACAGGCCTGAGGTTCGGCCGCATCCGCACCGAATCGCCAGACCAAGCAACTTACGCCAGGGCGCCAGGGTTGCCCCAATATGAGCCAACAGAAACGGATCGCGCTGTTCTTCGTCCTGGTCTTCTGCTGGATGATCGGTTCTTCCTATCTCGCCAAGATGATGGGATGGAATCCGCCCCCCAGGAAGCCGGCAGCCCAGGCCGCCGCCGACAAGGAGAGGGAAAAGGACAAGGAGCCGAAGCCCGATCTGGCCCAGGCCGAGGCCGGCCCCGCACCCAAGAAGGACACCCAGCCTGGTCTCCAGAAGAACCGGGACCAAGCCGTGGCCGAGGCAAACAAAGTTCGGCCAGAACGACCCGCGCAGTCTGAGATCGAGCTGTTTAAACCACAGGACTTGGTGCTCGGCTCCGCCACCGACAAATCCGTTGACGGCTATCGTATCGAGGTCCAACTGGACCAGAAGGGAGCCGGCGTCGAGTCCGTGCACTCGTCACGGTTCAACGCCGAGTTCGAGTTCGGAAAAGCTCGTAGGCGCCCCCTCGAATTCATCCACCGCAGCGCGGTGTCCCCCCCCTCGCTGGCGCTCACCCTGAGCCAGGGCCCGGGCGGCGCCAAGCCGGCAGCCGGCGCGGAAGCGGACGTACCCGACGACGACGACGAGAAGGCGGCCCTTCGGAAGGCCGCGGCGGATGCCGAGGACATGCTGGATGCCGTCGTCTGGGAAGTCGTCCGCGACCAGGATCGCAAGGTCGTCCGCACGGTCCAAAGGATCGACCCGACCACGAAGGCGCCGGTCACCGGTCAGGCCGTTGCCTTCCGGACCACGGCGGCCAACGGTGTCGTCGTGAGCAAGACTTTCCGGCTCTTTCCGAAGACGGATGGACTCGAAGTCGAGCTGAAGTTCGAGAGCCCGGATCGCCAGCGATCTTTTGTCTACAACCTGCTCGGGCCGCACGGCATCCCCATCGAAGGCCTCTGGTACACCGGCACCTTCCGCGAGCTCTTCTTCGGCCATCTCAACCAGGCCGGCGCGACGGAGGTCGTGACCCACCTGGCCTCCGACGTCGTCTCCAAATCGGCGACGGACAAGCCAATCGACAATACCACGTGGCCACTCCGTTTCGCCGGCGTCGAGAACCAGCACTTCACCACCTTCGTCGAGCCAGACCCCGCCCCGACGGGCCAGCAAGACCGCTGGGACAGCAAGGCGACCGCCGTGGTGCTGCAAAAGAGCGAGAAGGTCACTCAGCAGGCCGACGTGGGGGTTCGGATCAGCTCAAAGCCGATCACGGTCGGGCCGGACCAGACGGTAGTGCATACCTACCGGATTTACGCCGGGCCCAAGACGGCCCAGGCGCTCCTGCCCTACGGCGCCGAGAAGCTCGCTTCGTACCGCAAGAGCCAGTGGATCCCGCTCGCCCCCGACATCGCCCGGCTGGTGATCACGCCCACCCTGGGCTTCACATACGATGTGACCGTTCGGGTCGCGCGCTTCTTTGGAGGCAAGGAGGGGAATTACGGGATCGCGATCATCCTGTTGACGATCATCGTGCGCGGGCTCATGTTCCCGCTCGGCCGCAAGCAGGCACTCATGGCCCAGAAGATGCAGAGCCTCCAGCCCCATCTCAAGGCACTTCAGGATAAATACAAGGAGGACAAGGAAAAGCTCACCAAGGAGACGTTCGCGCTTTACAAGAAGCACAAGGTCAACCCTGTGGGTGGCTGCCTTCCCGCCTTGATCCAACTGCCGATCTTCGTCGGTCTCTGGCAAGCGCTCAACACGAGCTTCCCGCTCCGCCACGCGTCCTTCTTGTGGATTCGCGACCTCGCGGCCCCGGACATGCTCTTTCACTTTCCCTACGAGATCCCGTTCCTCGGCAACTGGTTCAACGTGCTCCCCTTCGTGGTCGTGGGCTTGATGCTGATCCAGACGAAGCTGTTCGCGCCGCCCGCCACGACCCCCGAGGCCGAGATGCAGCAGAAGATGATGAAATATATGATGGTCTTCATGGGCGTGATGTTCTACAAGGTGCCCTCGGGCCTGGGCATCTACTTCATCACCAGCAGCCTCTGGGCCATCGGCGAGCGCCTGCTCTTGCCCAAGGTGACGCACGCAACTCCGGCGTCCGGCAGCGAGGACGGCGAGGCGAGCGACGGGCGGGGCTTCGGCTCGCGCGGCGGCAAGGGAGGTCTCAACGGCGACGGTTCAGGCTCGCGCGGCGGCCAGGGCGATGCCGGCGGCAACGGGGCAAAGGCGACGCTGAAGCCCCCCGGCCGCTTCGCCCGGTTCTGGGATCGCGTCCTCGATGAAGCACGCAAAGACCCCACCTACCGTAAGGTGGCGGACGAACGCGACGACAAGGGCCGTGACAAGGGGACCGACAAGGACCGCGACAGGGATCGGCCCCGGCCCAAGCCCAGGCGGCGGTAAGTCAGGACATTGCTTCCGCTCACAATCCTGTGAAGGAGTCGCGGGGTTTCAACATGAATGAAGCCCCCCCAAACAACAGGCTGATCCTCACCACCGAGACACGCTCCGGACTCGGCGAGCGGGTCTTCATTCTGTTATTCTTCGGCGGTTGGGCGGCGGCGGGCCCGTTGTGCATGTATGTCGTCCCGGCGGACAGGGCCATGGACGGCACGGAAGTCCTCGTCATTGCTCTCTTGGAGATGGGGCTTCTTGGATTAGGCTTGTTCGGCATCTTCGCGCCGCCGAGAGGAACCTGGGTTCTCGATGACGACGCCGTCACGTATTGCCCCTGCCACCGGCGAAGCCGTGCCCTGCGCTGGTCGTCCGTTGATCGCCTGCAGTGGGGATACGGCGGTGCGTGCCTCCAGGCCGGATACGTGAAGATCCCGATTCCCTGGGAAAGGTTCGCGAAGACAAAGCGCCTCCCTGCTCGCGCTTTCGCTGAAGCCAGGCTGTCTTCCAGCTTCGATCTCAAGGACGTCCCTTTGCCCGAGTCCCTTTTGTTCCGTCCGGGAATGAGCCGCCTGGCCAGACTGGCGTACCTGGCCAAGCTGGTCGCACTCGGTGTTGGCATCACGGTCCCATGGGCGACGTTGGCCTTGATCGCCCATTGGTTGCCGATGGAGAGTTGGGTCTGGTATTCACCGCTGTTTGCTGGATTCACGGTCGTTTACCTTGGCGGCCTGATTGGCGGCCTCGTGGTGTACGGCGTGATCCGCGCTCACGGCGAGCTGGGACTTAAGCGCCAGGTCCATCCGGAATGGCCCTGGCGGCTCCGTCGCACCAAGGCACGGGAATTGACCAAAGTTGCTGCGGCCAACGATCCGTGGCTATGCGAAATGTGAAATCGCCAATCTGTTCTCTTGTGATCGATCGAGAATCCACCGGGGCGATGCAACGATGCCGGTCGCACTGGACCCGAACGACACGATCGCGGCGGTGGCCAGTCCTCCGGGACCGGCTGCGCGAGGCATCGTCCGGCTGTCGGGACCTGAGGCGCTTGCGATCGCCCTCGATGGTTTCCTGCCCGACTCCGGCGAGATCCCGCCGCGCCGGTGTGCCGTCGCCCGCGCGGGCTCGCTGCGGCTCGATGGGCTGCGGCCGCTCTTGCCGGCGACGCTGGCCCTCTGGCCGGCTCCTCGCACTTACACGGGGCAGAACGTCGCCGAGATTCACCTCGTCGGCTCGACTCCCCTTGTGAGCCTGGTACTGGCCAACTGCCTGGGCCGAGGCGCGCGGCTCGCCGAGCCGGGCGAGTTCACCCTGCGCGCGTTCCTCTCCGGCCGGATCGACCTCACGCGGGCCGAGGCGGTGCTGGGCGTGATCGACGCTCAGAACCCCGCTCAGCTCCACGCGGCCCTCCAGCAACTGGCCGGCGGGCTGTCCGGGCCGCTTCTCGTCCTGCGCGATCACTTGCTTGACGTGGTCGCCCACCTCGAGGCAAACCTCGATTTCAGCGAGGAGCCCGACGTCGATCCCCTGGTCCGCGCGGCTTTGGCCGAAGACCTGAGCCAATCGGCCGCCGAGCTCGACTCGCTCTGCCGGCGACTCACCGATCGCGAGCGGCCGGAAGGCCATCCCCGCGTCGTCCTGGTGGGACCACCCAACGCCGGCAAGAGCCGGCTCTTCAACGCCCTGATCGGCCGGGACCGGGCGATTGTCTCGACCCGGGCCGGAACGACCCGCGACTACCTGTCGGAGCTGTGCGACTGCGAGGCGCTGACCGTCGAGCTGGTGGATACCGCCGGCATCGAAGCACCGGCCGACCCCGTCGCAACCCAGGTGCAGTCCGTTCGCGCTCTTCAGACCGGCCGAGCTGACCTCCTGCTCGACTGCCGCTCGGCCGAGACCGCTGAGCTACCCACCGAGGCCATCGACCCGGAACGTCCCCGGCTGCACGTATGGACCAAGGGCGATCGGGCGCTCCCCCGTCCCGGCAGCCGGCTCGCGGCCGCGCTGATCGTGACCAGCGCACTCACCGGCGCCGGCCTCGAGACGCTGCGGTCAGCCATCGCGCGGACACTCCAGCGGCAGGAATCCGGCGACAGCCCGCCGGTTGGCACCGGTGCCCGCTGCCGGGGCAGCATTCGCCAAGCCGAAGCCGCGCTTCGGTCCGCCGCGGACACGCTCCTGCAGGCAGGAGGGGACGAGCTCGTCGCGTTCGACTTGCGACTGGCTGTCGACGAGCTGGGAAAAGTCGTCGGCGCCGTGGTCACCGACGACGTCCTCGACCGCATCTTCCGCCGCTTCTGCATCGGGAAATGACGGTTCGGTAGCGCAACCCAGCCACCGGCTCCCCGATGCATCGAGCGGGGAGAGCGGATATCCTGATAGACGGTATGGCATGAATCCGATGGGTCAACCCGCCGATCTCCGCGAGCCCTTTCAAAGCCGAGGGACCATGAGACACGAGCGACGCACTGAAACCGACACGATGGGTGACATGAAAGTTCCGGCCGATCGGCTCTGGGGCGCGCAGACCCAGCGCTCGCTGGAGAATTTCAAGATCGGCGAGGATCGGATGCCGCTCCCCCTGATCCACGCCCTGGCCCTGGTCAAGCGCGCGTCGGCCCAGGTGAATCTCGACCTGGGACAGTTCAAGGACCCGGCGATCGGGCAGGCGATCATCGCGGCCGCCGACGAGGTGATCGCGAGCGAGCACGACGTCGAGTTCCCCCTGGTCGTCTGGCAGACCGGCAGCGGCACGCAGACCAACATGAACGTGAACGAGGTGATCGCCAACCGCGCGAGCGAGCTGATGGGGGGCAAGCGGGGAATGAGCCGCAAGGTCCACCCCAACGACGACGTCAACTTGGGGCAGTCGTCCAACGACGTGTTCCCGACCGCCATGCATGTGGCGGCCGTGGGGGCACTCCGCGCGCGGTTGACCCCATCGGTGCGGGTGCTGCGCACGACCCTGGCTCAAAAGTCCGCGACGTTCCGCGACGTCGTCAAGATCGGGCGCACCCACTTGATGGACGCGACGCCTCTCACGCTGGGCCAGGAGATCTCCGGCTGGGTCCAGCTTCTCGACAACGGGCTGAAGCACGTCGAGGAATCCATCCCCCACCTCTGCGAGCTGGCGTTGGGCGGCACGGCCGTCGGCACCGGTCTGAACGCTCATCCGGAGTTCGCCGTGCGCGTGGCCGCGGAGCTGGCCCGCTTGACGGGCTATCCCTTCGTCACCGCCCCGAACAAGTTCGAGGCACTCTCCGGGCACGACGCCCTGCTCTTCGCGCACGGCGCGCTCAAGACGCTGGCAGCCTCGCTGATGAAGATCGCCAATGATGTCCGATGGATGGCCTCGGGCCCCCGGAGCGGGCTCGGTGAAATCCTGATCCCCGAGAACGAGCCGGGCAGCTCGATCATGCCGGGAAAGGTGAACCCGACCCAGTGCGAGTCGATGACCATGGTCGCCTCTCAGGTGATGGGCAACGACGTGGCGATCAACATGGGCGGCGCGCTCGGAAACTTCGAGCTGAACGTGATGAAACCACTGATCATCCACAACTTCCTGGGAAGTGCCCGGCTGCTGGCCGACGTCTGCTTGAGCTTTAACGACAACTGCGCGTCCGGCATCGAACCCAACCCCAAACGAATCGAGGACCTGTTAAAGTGCTCGTTGATGCTGGTGACGGCGCTCAACCCCCACATCGGCTATGACAACGCGGCCAAGATCGCCAAGCACGCCCACGCCAAGGGGATCACGCTCCGCGAGGCGGCCATCGAGCTCAAACTGGTCACCGCCGAGCAGTTCGACGCCTGGGTCCGGCCCGAAGACATGGTGGGACGCAAGGAGGGCTGATTAACATTTCCGGAGCCGAGATCATGGCGTGGAAGTTGATTTCACCCGCCGCGGGATCGCGCGCCGGCGACACCGGAGCTGCCCGAGTGCCGGGCTTGGCAATCTTCCGGGGGTATGCTAGGCTGGAAAGTGAAGGGGAATCCGTATTATGACCATCCATTTACCTAAAGAGCTGGAAAGCAACATCCTGGCGGCCGTCCATAGCGGCCGCTATGCCTCGCTCGACGCCGCCATGACCGAAGCCGCGTCGCTGCTCCTTGGACGGCTGAACCAGGAGCAGGCCCAGGCGGAGCGGCCGGCGGCAAGCCAGGCCAAGGTTCATAAGCCGATCTGGGAGGAGATTCTGGAGCTGACCGCCGATGTCCCCGATGAGGAATGGGACAAGCTCCCCACCGACCTCGCTGAGCAACACGACCACTACATCTACGGCACGCCGAAGCGACCGATGACATGAGGCGGGTTTTTGCCGATACGCTCTATTGGGTAGCGATTACCCATCGCAAGGACCAATGGCATCAAGCCGCTGTAAAAATCAGCCGCACTCTCGCAGGATGCCATCTCGTTACAAGCGACGAGGTCTTAACCGAATTCTTGGCGGCTTTTTGCGAGGCCGGACCGATTCTCCGCCACCGTGCCGCCATACTGGTACGCAATCTCCACAAGAAACCGACCGTCACGGTACATCCGCAATCCCGCGACACCTTCCTCACGGGCCTGACTCTTTACGAAGCCCGCCCCGACAAAGGGTACAGCCTGACCGACTGCATTTCGATGAAGACGATGCGGCAGGATGGCATCACCGACATCCTGACGCATGATAATCATTTCACCCAGGAAGGACTCACCATCCTCCTCTGACCGACCAGCGAGTTTGGATACATGGAGGGTGGCGGCACCCTGGACGAGCGGTTCGAGTCGAAACCCCTCGGGGAGAAGGACGCTGCTCACGAACGGCCTCGCATGACCTTGCCCAGGCGCCGTTGGGGCTCGGTCAGTTGCGGCGTTTCGTTCAAGGCGTTCCAGAATGCGAGCTGTTCTTCGAGAGTCACCGCGAGGGTCTGCTCGCGTGAGGCGAGGACTTCACGCCGCGCCTGGGCGACGGTCACAGCGCGAACGTAGTCGACTTCCCGACTGTAGGGGCCGGCATCGTATGCCTGGTCGAACACGGCCTGGAGGTCGAGCGTCACGTCGGGATCGCCGGGCAGCAGCGGGACCTTGATCGCAGGCAGCCTTTGCTCGAGCTGGATCGGATAAACGAAGTAGTCGTTGGGGCGGTTGAACCGATGGACCGACACATGGTAATCGAACGAGCCGCCCTTGGCTTCGGCGACCTCCCGCGGCACTGCTGAGGTGTGCGTGCCTCCGCGGAGCAGGTCGATCTCGACCAAATGCACGTCGCTGCCGAGAACCTCGCGCTGCTTGTTGATGTACTGCTCGCGTGCCGGATTACCGGCCGTTTTGTTCGACGGGCTGAGGACTTCGAGTGAGGTGACCAATCGGACCTCCTTGCCCTTTCGTCTCCGGATTTCGACGAACGACTCCTTGAACGGTCCATGTTCGATCGTCTCCACCGACACGACCAAGGGCTCAGCCGGTTGATATTCCGCGACCGCGGCACCCCCGCGACTCCGCTTACGCGGTCTTTTACCCGAGCGGACGATTTCGACATCGGGCTCGGCATACCGCCGCGAATACTCAAGCCAGACCCGCTGGTCCGATTGAGCATAATAGGATCCGGGCAGCCGGATCCGTAGCGATTGCTTGATGCAGAAGATGAGGTCGTGGTGAAGGTTTGGGAACCAGTCCGGACTCTCCAGGTACGGGTCCATGCCGGGGAAGGGCGAGGGCATCGGTCGGCTCCTGGGACATCACGGGCCACAGTTTGATTGTCCCAGTGGCAGCGGCAACGGTCAATTGCGGAGGGATGCCGTGGAGAGGCGGAGCGAACCGACAGAGTCATCCGGAAAACGGCATCGGAACGCCGGCTACCCCAGAATGACCGGTGTCCACTCCTCATTCAACCGAGGCGGTGGACGCCGGTTGCTTTTCCAAGAAGAGGCTGAGTTGTGAGGGGCGCTGTTTTGGGATACGATACGGTCATGGAACCGCCACCCATCCAGCATATCGAGAGCAAGCCCGGAGTGTGCGGCGGGAAACCCTGTGTCGTGGGTACCCGGATTCGCGTCCAGGACATCTACGTTTGGCACGAGCTCCAGGGGAAGACGCCCGATGAAATCGTCTCGGACTTTCCCCAACTGACCTTGGCGGACGTCCATGCGGCCATGGCGTATTTTTGGGATAACCGCGAAGAGATTCAACGACAGATGAAGGACGCCGAGGATCTCGTGGCGGGTATGAAGCAGAAATACCCCTCCAAGCTGCGCGAGAAGCTGGCAGGTAAGGATGCCGAACCAAGTCCGATTCCATCTTGATGAGCACGTCCCTCCCGCCATCGCCGCAGGTTTGAGGCGCCGGGGCATCGATGTGACGACCACGTCCGACGCCGGACTCGCAGGCGCGGATGATATAGACCATATCGCTTCGCCTGACAACTGCGTCCTGGTCACCGGCAACGCGTTTCCGGGCAAGCACGGCGGCAGCCCATACGCGGACACTTTCTTCTCGAAGCCCTCGAGCAACTCAGCCCTCACCGCGAAGTCGGCCCGGAGCCCGACGCTTCTGGTCAGCAGCCGATCAAGGACGACCCCAAACCCCGCAGTTGACGTTCTGATCGTCTGACGCTTTGGCACACTGGCCCAATTGAGCATAATAGGATCCGGGCAGCCGGATCCGCAGCGATTGCTTGATGCAGAAGATGAGGTCGTGGTGGAGGTTTGGGAACCAGTCCGGACTCTCCAGGTACGGGTCCATGCCGGGGAAGGGCGAGGGCATCGGTCGGCTCCTGGGACATCACGGGCCATGCTTTGATTGTCCCAGAGGCAGCGGCAACGGTCAATCGCGGAGGGATGCCGTGGAGAGCCGGAGCGAACCGACCGAGTCGTCAGGAAAACGGAAACGCCCGGGGCATTCGTCCTGCCCCAGGCGACAAGCCCGAGTGAGGCTTCTGAGTCAAACAATTCGGACGGTTTATATCAACTGAACTGTATTCGAATCGGCGCCGACTCTTCATCCCAACTCAGCCATTCGTCCCGGCTTCCGACCGCGGTAGCGACCGTAGCCGAGCACGACGGTCGCTCCGATGATGGCGAGCGCAAGGCTCGAGGGCTCGGGCGTCGCAGCCGCAGTGCCGATCAAAACCTCGGTTGGCGAGCCGAATATCCCGTCCTCGCCGTACCCGCCGGGGTGGAAGCCTGTTATCGGGGGGTTGGGACCGGTGATCTCAATGAAAACCGGGCCGCTGCTAATGTCGAATATTTGGAATCCGTAGGTCGTGGGCGACACCGTCCCCCATAGATCGTTTAGAGTGCCGGAGCCCACAGTTGGGACGGCGTACAGGGCAGTGGGTGTTGCTTGCAAATATGCGGACGTCAAGGTTTGTGTGGTAAGTGTAGGAGGGAGGACGGCCAAGACCGTTGGATCTTTTATCGAAAGAGCGGACGTAGTGATCAGTTGCAAGCTTGTATCGTAAGTGATGGTCCCGACGACCGACAAACTTGGGACCGGCGGCCCCCCGAAACTCTCGCTGAAACCGGTCATGTCAACATTATACGTTACGGTCCCGGCATTCACGGCAGGACAGGCCCCGCATAGGAGCATCGCAGTCGCCATTGCCAACCCGACCCGTTTCACGTTCATCGTCGAATTCTCCCTCGGCTTACGTTCAGGATGATGTGGCCCCATTCGGAGTTGAGAGAAACGCGGCACTGAAGAACCAGGGACTCTCGATTCGGCGTCCTCGCACCAACACCGTGTCTATCTTTCTAGACACGTTTTTTGCGCGAGTGCGCGAACCATTTCAAAAAAGTTCCCAAAATGAGGTCGACTATCGCGCAAGGAGTATTGTTTCGAACGCGTTGACCTCGCGCTCGAGGGCGATCAGATCGGCCACGGTGATCGTTCCGTCCTGGCTTCCCCAGGCCAGAAATCGTCCGTCGGGGCTGAATCGGGCATCTCTCGGTTCGCTGAGATCGTCGTTGACAAGATACAGCCAGACGCTGTCCTCGGCGCGACGTCGCATTGTCAATTTCAGGGTCGGGTCCGTGGGGGAACTTGATTCGTAACAGGCCAGCCAACGGTCGTCGGGCGAGGTGGCTGCCGGAATTGTGGAAACGCGTTCTTGGGGACGGTCGGGGTTGATGAGATCGAAGCGGAAATATTCGCCCTTACCCTTGATCCACAAATCGCGTCCTCGGGGGTCGAGGAAAACGGGAGCGAGAGGATCGGCCGGTCCGACGATGCGCCGGACCAACCGGCCCGTGGCAACCTCGCGAACTTCGAACCTACGTTTTTGGAACGGGAACCGAGGACCGACCCACAGGAAATATCGCCCGTCAGGGGTCAAGCTGGACGTGAGGAAACGGCGGTCGTCTCCGGCTTCGGCGGGACGGACGACACTGAGCATCTCGGGGGGCTTGCCCACCTCCAGGACGCGCGCCACGGTGCGCGTCCTCCAGTTCTTCGCGCCATCGTCTTCCTCCTCGCGGACCAAGAAGAAACGACCATCGGCATAGGTCATCCGCTCGAATCCCGCGGGCAATTCCCACTGGCCCAGAATTCTGCCCGTCGTGACTTCGCGGATGAGTGCGTGCGATTTTATCTCGCCACCGCTGGCATAGGCCACCAGGCGGGCGTCGTCGCTGATGGCAACAGCGGCATTAGAGTGCGTCCGTAAACCCAAATACAAGGAGATTCTGATTAGTTATAATGAAGGTGGACGATCTTTGCCATCTTTTTGGAGGATCCAAACATGGCGCGCAACTCCAAGTCTCGGAAGCCATTGCCACGGAAGCCTGGCT
>JBIOJM010000189.1:0-19154 GCA_044450785.1 Isosphaerales bacterium | reverse complement strand
GGCTGTGGCGATCGGTGGGCCTCACGATGCCGAGCATCGTTCGACCCACCCTACATCCGCTTGCGGCGCTGCCGCGTTAGGACTTCAGAGCTTCCCGAATGCGATGGCCAGGAGAAAGAGCGCGGCAGGCAGCGTAACCACCGCAACGACGAGAGGGCGAACCCTGCCAGTCTTCCTAAACTCGTTAACGTATTGAAACGCGACCCAGAGAATCATGCCCGCCCCAGCAGCCATCATGACATCTACAGGCATGCCATGTCCCTTTCGATCCTGTTCCACGTGTGACATCTGTAAAACGTCGGTCATTGCAGTTGTCAGATGTTCAGAATGCGCTGAGCGCCATCCTTGAGGATTCCGCTCTTCACGATTCGACGGCCCCGGCAAGGAGCGGGCCAGAAATGACTTCCCGGAATCCTCGCAGCCAACGACCAAGTTGTGGCATGGTCTCCTGACCTTGCCACTGGGCTGACCGCAGGTCTCCGGTCCCGAGCCCCGGCCGGATCGGAGACCACCGGTCCAGCAGACGGCGGCGACCCGTCGGGTGCCCGGAGACCCGCGCCGAACCGCAAACGGCGGCGACCCGTCGGGTGCCCGGAGACCCGCGCCGAACCGTCGCCAAGCACCGGGCCGAGATCGGGAAGTTATTCCCGGCCCGTTCCGGAGCGGGTTGCAATGAGGCCGAATGGCGCGTTTTCGTACACTATCTCTCCTGAGGAATAGGATTCACTCGCCCGAAGTTGCTTGTGCTCAGCCTCGATGGGCAACAGCCGGCGTACCCTCGGGCGTCTCGGGCGACTGGTATTCGAACCATTGCGGGTTGAAATCGATCCGGCGCTTCTGCCGCATCGCGATGTTGCTCGTGAGCGCGACGACGGCGTCGGCCAGCGCGACCTCGCCGCGACAACGGGGCTGGTGGTCGGTGTCCTTGTGAAAGTCCGAGGCATTTCCGTGGCGGACGCAATAGGCGAAGTGTTCCAGCTCTTCACGATAGCCGCGTGAGGGCTGGGCCGTGGCCAGGCCGCCCAGCGCGGTCGCCGCGGTCGGTCCGGCCGTGCTCGGGCTGGTTTCGAGGGCCGGCTTTTTCCCTTGCGTCTCCACGGTCACACTCGTCGTCCGCGACGAGGCCGGAGTGCCCGCCTCCTTGAAGAGCAGGATTTCCTTCTCCTGGCTGACGATCATCGTCCCCTTCGAGCCCATGACCATCTCGCCGTATCCGTCGAACGCATTTGTGTTGATTGACGAATAGGTCACGACGATCCGGTCTTTTTCGCCCTTGCCGGGAAACTCGAAGAGCGTGAAGACGTGGTCGTCGACTTCGCGGCCGTCGGTGTAGAAGAAGGTGCCGCCGATGCCGGTGACCGCCAGCGGGTGCCTTTTGCCCAGGAAGATCGAGCAGGCGTCGAGCTGGTGGCTGCCCAGCTCGGCCATCAAGCCGGCGCCGGTGCGGTTGTAGAGCCGCCAGTTGATCAGCTCGTCGAGGCTCGAATAACCATATTTCTTGTAGTCGATGTTCCGGTCCGGATCGGGGTGGGCCCGCTTCCAGCTATCACGATAGACGACCTTGCCCTCCGCGTCGTGGACGATTTCAGGCAGGCCGGTCTTGGGATCGAAGGCCGGATTGCCGTTCTTGTCCTTGGCCACCAGCGGCGTCGCGTTGTTGCGGTGCCACAAGGCGCGGATGTGGCGAATGTCGCCCAGGACGTCGTTCTGCACCAGGTAGTTGGCGTTATCGTAGAGGGCCGAATAATGCCGCTGGTGGCCGACGGCGAGCAGGCGGTTGGTCTCCCGCGCGACGCCGCACATCTGCTTGCACTCGGCGATCGAGTGCGCCATCAGCTTCTCGGTGAAGACGTGCTTGCCGGCCTTCATCGCCTCGATCGCCACCGGCGCGTGCAGCCATAAGGGGAGGGCGATCACGATCATCTCGACGTCGGGGTCGGCGTACATCTCGTCCTTGGTCTTGTAGGATTTGAGCTTCTTGACGTCGGCGGCGCTGTAAGCCTCGTGGTTCGAGAATTCCTTGACGGCCCGCGCTTGCTGCGACGGGCGGATGTCGCAGTACCCGATGAAGTCGAGGTAGTCACGGTTGTGCGAGCGTATCAATGCCTGGCACCCTTCGTCGCCGGTCCCGATGATCGCGGCCCGGACCGGGGATTTACCCCCCATGTCGTGATAGCCGAAGTAAAAGGCGCCCAGCGCAGGGGTGGCCGCCGCCGCCTTGAGCCAGTCGCGCCGGGAGATCCCGAGGGCCCGATTTGCATTCTCACGACCCAGCACGCGCTGCTCTGGAGTCAAGTTGGTCATCCGTCGCTCCTCAAAATCAGAAACGGGTCTCGCAGGGTGTTTCACGCAAGTATAGTGGCCTGTCAATCTTCGATTGCCGGGTTGACGAGCGACTCGCACATGGGAGAAAGAGTAAGATGAAGAGTAAGATTAGGAAGAGGACTAAGAGCAAGAGCAAGAGCAAGAGCAGGACTTAATTCGCCGCCTCGCCTTTGTCATATTCGCGTGTCGAGTTCCTCTTGATCAACCCCATGAGCATCCGGACGATTCTTTGAAGGCTTTCTTTTCCGGGGCGAATCTGCTCCGGCGTTAACTTCGCTTTGGCCACCAGAACGTCCAGACCAGCGGCGCATTCGAGCGCGGAGCCATGGGCGATGTCAAAGAACCGGCAGCGATCCTTCGGCGCGTATTTGCCGTTGCCCTCGGCGATATTGAGTGCGATCGAAGTGGATGCCCGGTCCAACTGATCTTTGACTTCACCGATTCGCATCGGTCCTTCCAAGAGCGCCGAGAGCCATGCAATGAAAGCGATCGCTTCTCGATAGACTTCCAGTTTTTCATGATCGAACCAGCATTCATCAGGCACGTGCTTGGGATCCTACTCTTAATCTTGATCGTGCTCTTCATCCTCTTCCTAATCGTAATCTTCCTCTTAATCTTCCTCTTCGTTCGAGATTTGTCGTGGCCATTGTCTCGTCGGTCATGTTTACCCGTCAATCGAAGATTCACGAACCACTAGCCGGGGTGCGCGGCCGGTCGTGGCGGGCCTCATGGCCGAGCTCCTGGGCGGCCCGCGCCAGCCGCCGGCGGCGTCTCGCCCCGAAAAAGAGGGCGTCCAGGCCGATCCAGTGACCGCTGGGAGTCGTGGCGATCACCAGGCAGGCGATCAGCTCGATCAGGTTCTTGCTGACGATCCAGTAATGACCTTCGGCCTTCGGGTTCGGCGGCAGCCCGGGCCACGGGGGCATCGACAGGTAGATCATGGCCAGGAAGGCCACGGCCGAGAGCGCGGCCAGGGGGGTCAGGAACCCCGCCATCAGGCAAAATCCGATCGCGATCAGTCCGTACATCGTCAGGTTATTGAGCAGGTCGAGACTGGTCCGTGGGGATCCGCCGACGCCCGATGTCTTGATCTGGTCGGGCGTGGCGAGCTTTGCGACTGCGTCGCGCAGGGCTTTTTCGCGCTCGATGAGCGGCCCGGTCAAGGAGCGGCGGTCGGCGTCGAGGCTCCGGCGCGATTCCCAGGCGCGTTCCTTCTGGTATGAAAGAGCCTCCGGGTCGCCCTCGGTCTGCTCCACCTGGTGCAGGTCGTGAAAATACTTCTCGCGCTTCTCGGCGTTCTCAGGGTCGGCGAACCAGAAGTCGGCCCATCGATCATTCTCGTCCAGGATCGTCTGGGCCTGCGCCAGTTGCTCGGCAGTGAACTGATAGTGAGCCTGCAGCCGCGTGACGTCGTCCTTCCAGGCCGCTTTCAATCGATCGGGATCGAGCAGGGCCAGGCCGCTCGCGTCCGGTAGCATGTCCCGGAAAAACGACGCGAACGGGCCGTTGGCGTTACGCAGGTAGATCTCGGCCGAGAAGGGTTCTTTCCCCTTTTGCGTCGCGTTGACCTTTTCCCATCCTTCGTTGAGAAAATGCCAGCCGATCGCAATTCGGAGCAGAACGAGGAAGAACGCTCCGAGAAAACCTGGATAGTATCGCGACATACGCTTCAGTGCCCTGGAGGTTCGAGGCGATCTACGACTCAGCTAGTTTACCGTGTTCGAAGCCGCGGCGAAATCACGATCGCTCAAGCCGAAGACCAGCACGCGAGGCGATTGTTCGCAGCGGCCCTCGAGGACGATGACCACGCCCACGTCGGGGTGGTTTGCCGTGTAGGCCTCGGCTGCCTCGGCACCGAGTAGATAAAAGGAGGTGGAGAGGGCGTCGGCCATGGCCGCCGTGGGGGCCACGACCGTCACGCTGGCCGGCCCGAGCGCCGGCACACCCGATCTCGGGTCGATGATATGGCCGTAGGTCTTCCCGCCGATGCTGAACTGCTGAAACGCGGCTCCCGAGGTTCCCAGCCCCCGATCCCGCAGCCGCAGTATTCCCAGGGGTGATTCCGGCACGAACGGATTTCGCAGTGCGACTTCCCAGCGCCCGATGAGCTGACCCGGCGGCGAGCCCAGAGCGAACAGGCTGGATCGTCCCCCGTGCACCAAGGCCGATGTCGGCCACCAGTGGTCGCGCAGCAAGCCGGCCGCCCTGTCCAGCGCGTAACCCTTGCCGATGCTGCCCAGGTTGATCCGAACGCCTTCGCGGTCGAAGGCGACCGTGGAAGACGACGGGTCGAGCCGGAGGTGGGCATGGCCGGTCCGGGACCGGGCGTCCGACAAGGTGGCCTCATCCGGCACGCGCTTCCTGCCCTTGACGAATCCCCACGCCTCCGAGAGCGCCCCCGAGGTCACATCATAGGCGCCATCCGTCTCGCGACTGAGAGCAACCGCCGTCTCGAGCAACCCGAAGAGTCCCTTCTCGACATGCACCGGCCCCAGGTGAGCCGTCGCGTTCAGCTTGCTGACCTCGGAGTCGTCCCGGTAAACCGTCAACTGGGCTTCGAGTGCTTCGATCAAATCCAGCGCGCGGCAAGCCAGGTCGACCGCTCCGGGTGTGCCGGCCGGCAAGAGGACCTCGAAATACGACCCCATGGCCGGACGATGAGCCCGGACCAGACTCGAACGGCCGGCGACTTCTTCTGGGCCGGCGCCAGCCGCGCGCCCGTGCCGGCGCGGACGCAGACGCAGCAGATCGCGGCGATTGACGCCAGGGCGGGGCGTTTTCACGCGAGGGTTCGACCTTACCAAGAACAAAGGGGCGGCGCGCTCGTCGTTCGCAACGGCTGCCGGCGAGCGCTGGACCCGAATCCACAAGGCGGGCAACAGCTTCGAGTATAACGCAACCTGTCGGCCATCTCCACCGTTTCGAAATCGACGACCCTGACACGGACGTGACCTACACTCGGGATAGACAAACACCATCCCGAAAACCGAGAGGTCGCGATCTCGAGATGACCTCGACATCGGCTCGCTTGATTCGCTGGATGCCCGCGCCCGGCGACCTGGTCTTCGGCGTCGTTCTGGGCATGGTCCTGATCGGGGGCCGGTTTGGCCTGCTCAACGACCCGGGGACGCCATGGCACCTGCGGCTTGGCCGTGAGATCCTCGCGACGCGGACCGTTCCGCACTTCGACACCTTGACCTACACCCACGACCACGCGGCCTGGGTCGACCAGTCGTGGGCGTTCGACGTGCTGCTTGCGGTGGTGGTCGACCGTTGGGGATGGTCCGCAGCCATCGCTCTGGCTGCCCTGGGGCTGGCCGGGCTCTATCGCGCCGTGACGCGAGGTCTGATCCGTGACGGCATCGCGCCCATGGTCGCCGTGGTCGTGACCCTCCTCGCCGTGGCCATCGGCGCCATCCATTTCCTGATCCGCCCGCACCTCTTCACATTCGCGTTCGTGTACCTCACCCTGCGCGCCTGCCGGCAACAACACAAGGATGGCGGCTGGGCCGTCTTCCTCGTGCCGATCTATACGGCACTCCTGGCCAACCTGCACGGCGGTTTCGTCGCGTTGCCGTTGATGGTGGCCACGGCGGCACTCGGTCACGTCGTCTCGGGGCCCTGGGATGCCGCGCGACGTCGTGACCTGGTCAAGTTCGGGCTGGCCTGCGCGGCTTGTCTGCTGGCCGCGCTGATCAATCCTTATGGCTTCGGTCTCTACCGGCATGTCGGCCACTTGCTCGTCTCGAGCGGCGTCACCAGCTTGATCATCGAATATCAACCCCCTCACTTCGGCACGCCGGACGCCAACGTGCTCGAGTGGGTGCTGCTGGCCATGGTCGGCTTACCCGTTCTCTCGTCCCGCCGGATCGACCGATACCAGTTGTGCCACGTCTTGGTCTGGCTGCACCTGGCGCTGACCTCGATCCGCAACGCACCGCTCTTCGCGCTGGTGGCGGCGCCGGCCCTGGCCACCTTGATCGACGGCCTGCCGCTTGTCCTGCGCAACGCCTGGAAACGAACGGAACGCGCTGCCTTCGTACCGGCGGCGGCGACGATCGTCCTGCTGGTCCTGGTGGTGTCCGGCGTCTGGCTGGGGGGTTTCGACCTCAAGAAATGGCCGTTCGGGGCGCTCGGAACCCTCAACCAGCAGCCGGTGGCGGCCCGGCTGTTCCACGAGCAGGACTGGGGC
This sequence comes from Isosphaerales bacterium, assembly GCA_044450785.1. Lineage (GTDB taxonomy): Bacteria > Planctomycetota > Planctomycetia > Isosphaerales > Isosphaeraceae > JBIOJM01. Next base: position 12,637 of record JBIOJM010000189.1, on the reverse strand, counting down.
GGTCTGATCGCGGCCGAGTGTCAGCCGGTTCGACGCTCGTATCTCGACGATCGATTTGAACTGTTCGGCAAGAAAGCGATCCTCGAATACGTCGACGTCTTGTCCGGGGGACCGGTCTGGGATACGGTCCACGATCGCGACCGGATCGACTTGGTCTGGATGCGCCCCGACCGGGGCTTGGCCAAGCGACTGCTCAAGGATCCCGGCTGGACCGTCATTCATCGGGACAAGGTTTCGATCCTGTTCAAGCAAGTGACGCCGGGCCAGCTCACCGCGCGGTGATCGACGGCGGGGAAAGCGACACTTGCGACTACCTCGCCTTGGTGGTCGCGCCGGCCTTGAGCTTCTCGCGAACGACCTTGATCAGCTCGTCCGGCAACGGGATCACCCATTCGTTGACCCGGCCCACTCGCGCCTCGAATCTTCCCTTGGTAAGGTCGCGGTAAGACGAAGGAAATAGGATGTTGTTAAATCGCGCCATGCGGTTACCGTATCGGGGAGGATCCGTTTTTCCGGATGGTGCCGCCCTCACCATGAAAATGAACATCTCGTGTGGATTCAGCCCGGCCGATTCGGAGTATGGGAACAAGACCTGAGCGATGAAATCGAAGCGTTCTGCTGGAAAGTTTGGCTTTGGCGCCGTGACCGGACGCAACACGATCAGTCGGTCGAGACGGTAATCCCCTGCCGCGAGATCCACGGCGTCCGCAGTGCGCGATAAAGAATCCGAGAACAAATCAGCGAAAACGGGGCTGTCTGAGACACCGCCATTTTGGAAGCCCACTTGCCATGGACGGAAATTGCTCTCCTTGACGATCTCCGCCTGTTTCCCTCCCGGCCTGCAGAGTATGTTCCGAACAGGGTGAGTCTCTTGACTTTGCCAAGGACCCAGTCGCCACCGAAGGGCTGGTTGATAAGTGATCCCGGCGAACCCGAACTGCGCTGCGACGTGGAGATCTTGATTGGCCAGGTCGACCGGCCAATCGACCCGGAGGCGAACGGGGATGTTTTCCGAGTATTCCTGGGGGCAGATGACGGTCTTGGCTACCTTGGTCCCTGGCAGGACGTTGATATTCCCTTGAACCTTCCACATTCGCCCTTCCTGCGCGGGGGACCGGAAGATGCGGAATTCCCAGTCGCCAGGCTGAACGACCCCAAAATCGACGAGGCCCTTTTCGTCGCATTCGCGGTGGATGGAGCCTGCGCTCATCGAGCCGCCGTTTCCCCGTCCCAGGTAGCCGCTGTAGCCGGCCGCGGGAGGCCCATCGAGCGTTTCCTGCGTGAGCTGGAACGTCACGGGAATCCAGTGCGGTGTTTGAGTCGAGTGATCCCCCGTGGCCATCGCTTGCAACTGTCTCAGCATTTCTTGGTTGGTTATCCGCGCCTCGGCCATGGACTCGGCCATTCTTGCCTCGGCCTCGGCCAGTTGCCTGGCTGCCTCCCTCGAATGGAACCAGAGCAAGCCGGCCAGCGAGAGGCTGACGATCGTCACCACCAAACAGGTCGCGATCAATGCACGTTGCGCCATGATTTTTCCTTTCATCGCCTCGAGCCAGAGCCGGCGGGCCACGGCCGCCGGGTCGCCGAACCGTTCCAGAACGTGCTGCCGAGCGACGCTCGCCTCGACTCCGCGCAATACTTCGCGCTTGTACGCGCAGGCCAGGTGATCACCCAGCTCGTCCAGGATGTCTTGCCGCAGGGTGGCCGGCTCGTCATCCCTGGGCGGAGGCAGAAGGGCCGATACTGTCTCGCGGAATTCCATGGGATCATCAGTTAATCCGGCGCGCCAGTTTTGAAGTTGCGCCTTTGCGTCTTCGCCCCGAAGGGGCAGTAACATATCAGCCCAGGGCGACGCCCTGGGAACCGACAAACGACACGAATCAGCAGAGCCCTGAAAGGGCGTAACAAGGACAGGCTCCCTGGCTCAATGGCAAATGAAGAGCGGTACCGCCGGGATTGAACACCTTGTTTGGCCCTTTCAGGGCACAGATGATCACGTTTTCCAAATCCCAGGGCGTCGCCCTGGGCTGGCATGTTGCTGCCCCTTCGGGGCGAAATCAAAAAAAACCAACTTCAGAACGCGCCAGCGAGCGATCCTCCTGTGTGAGGGGCTCCGTCTCCCGATTTTGTGGTTACGGCTTCGCCGCGCCAGGCAGCAGGCAGCAGAGGGCCGAGCCGATCAAGCTCGAGCCACGCCGACCCGGCTGGTCCCGAGCACACCGTTGACGCCGGCCGTGAAGCTCAGCCACGACCGTTTGCGCGCGGCCAGCTCGGCGCGGCCGGCTTCGGTCAGCTCGTAATACTTGCGCCGGCGACCGTCGGCTTCCCGCCAGGACGACCGCAGCAGCTTCTGCCGCTCGAGCCGGTGCAGGGCCGGGTACAACGACCCTTCCTTCAGCTCGAAGTAGCCGTTAGAACGTTCCCCCACCGTCTGCGCCAGCTCATAGCCGTAGGTCGGCCCCTGGCCGGCCACCTCCAGGATCAACATTTCGACGGCACTTCCGAGAAATTGCGAGTCCATACCTCGACCTCCTATGCATCGTTATCTAATACATAGAGCATCGAGGTATCATTGTCAAGCCTCGACGATAAGAATTGTTTCCATTTGCGCCGAATGCCGGCGCGGGTAGGATAGAATCCGGTGCAGGGTGCTGGTGACGGTTTCGAGGGGATTACTCCGATGAGTGTGTCGATCCCGAGGCCCCCGCGGTCGGAGATCGTTTACCCCGACAGCGATGGGAAGCCGATGGCCGAAAATACACTTCAATTCCGCTGGATCGTGACCATCAAAGAGGGTCTGGAACGAGCGTTTTCCGACCGGCCCGACGTTTTCGTCGCGGGAGACCTGTTCTGGTATCCGGTGGAGGGGAATCCCGAGATCTGCACCGCCCCAGACGCCCTGGTCGTGTTTGGTCGGCCCAAGGGCGATCGCGGCTCGTACAAGCAATGGGAAGAAGAGGACATCGCGCCTCAGGTTGTTTTCGAGGTCCGATCCCCCAGCAACCGTTTCGGGGAACTGTATCGGAAGCTGAAGTTTTACGAGGAATTCGGCGTCGATGAGTACTATCTCTACGACCCCGATCAAGACGTGTTGGAAGGTTGGCAGCGCGGCGACGACGAGCTGCGGGAAATCCCCGTGATGAATGGCTGGGCCAGTCCAAGGCTCGGCATCCGATTCGATTCGTCCGGCAGCGAGCTGAAGATTTTCGGCCCCGATGGCCGGCCGTTCCTGACTTATCAGGAGATGGCCCAGGAGCGCGATCGGATTGCGCAGGAGCGTGATCAGATCGCTCACGAGCGTGACGCCGAGCGTCAGCGGACCGAACGCATGGCCGCCCAGTTGCGAGCGATGGGGATCGAGCCGGCCGAGTAGGGCTCTCACCACTCCAGGACCAGGCATTCCAGACATGAGCGACAGTGGCATCTCGCAGCCATCGTCGCTATGGCCGGTCGTCGCCCATCAGGAGATACCGCCCGTCCGGCGAAAATGCCAGACCCCCGAGCTTATTGTTGTTTCCCTCGACCTCCACCTCCTTCGCGCGACGCGACTTGCCGCGGTCGAGGGAATAGAGCGTTCTTTTTTTGGTCGGCTCGACGCCGATGAAGTAGCAACGGCGCGTTTCGGGCCAGTAAACCGGCCAGCGCGGCGTGACGTCGAGCTCCTTGCTTCGCTGCCACAGGACCTCGATGATCTTCGCCTCGGCTGGGTTGCTCACATCGAGCAGGGCGATGATCTCGCCTTCTTCCCTGTCGCCGTCTTTCCTGGTGCTAAGGGCCGACACGAGCATGCCGGAGCCGGCCCAGCTCGGCCACGAGAAGATCCGGTATCCCGGAACCTCCACCTTTCCCCCGGTGACTAAACCCGGGACGGGCTCGTCGGCGATCAGTGTCGTCCCTCCTTGGACGAGGTCCAATATGTACAACTGCATCCGCTCTCCCTCGACCGAACCGCGGCGCGGTGGATGGCGCTTCAGTACATCGGCGAATTTCGTGACGACCGAGGCGGTCTCGTGCTTGAGAGCTTCGGCGAGCTGGATGACGGCGTCCTTGCCAGCGGCCGGCTCAGGGGCGGCACGCAGTACCTTCAAACGGGCGCGGTAATCTTGGAGCTCTTTCCGCATTTCGTCGTTCCGCCGGGCCGTTTCGTCCAGCTTGGATTGGAGCTTCTCAATCGAGCGGGTCACGGCGGCCTGACTGTCGTCGGCATCCGGCACTGCCCTGGCCGGGTCCTGGCTTGCGCTCAGGCGGCCGAACGGTCCGATGCTCCGCACGCCGCCCAGTGCGAAGGCGCACGCAAGCGCTGCCGCGCTCAGGATCTGCAGCTTCGAGATCGTCATATAGCACAGCACGACCGGCTCCCTGTAACGCTCCGGCAGGCGTGAAATCTCTTCATGAAGTTCCGGCCAGGACTCGGGCTCGCCCCCCTCGCGTTCGGGTCCCGCGGTCTTCATTGCCGCACTCCGCCGCTCGTACACCCGCCGCCGGGCCGCGTCCGTCTTGGCCCGCATAGCGACCCGGATGGCGACCCCGTGAAGCCAACTGGCCACGGAATCGGCCCCGCGGACTGAGGCGGCCTTACTGGCCAACACCAGGAACGTGGCCTGGAAGGCGTCCTGGGCATCGTGCCAGTTGCCGAGGACCTGCCGGCAGACGCGCAGCACCATCGGCCCGTGGCGCTCCACCAGCGCCGTAAAGGCCGCCTGATCAGTTCCGTCCCGCGCGGTCAGAAACCGTTGAAAGAGCTGCCCATCCGAGAGGTCCCCGGCCACTCCGAAGCTAAAGAGGGTGTTGAGTTGATTCAGAACGTCCGCGCCCAGCGATCCGCCCGCCATCGGTCCAGTCTCCTTGGCTTAGAGGCCCTGCTCCTTAGTGCGCGATGGGCGGGTTCCGATTCCAACTTTTTTTGAAAGGAGATGGGTGGACGCAGAACAACTTTGTGCCTTACTTTGCAACCCTCAGGTTCTCGAAAAGGTAGAGCCCGCTCTTGCCCGGGCAGACGAGGTCGAGGTCGCCGTCGCCGTCGATGTCGACGGCGGTGAGCTGGAGGCCGGTGCCGGCCGTTCCGGGTGGGAAGTCCTTGAGCGCGCGGCGATCGCCTGCATTCTTGGGTGCGTTCTTGGCGGGCTCTCCCTGGAAGATGACGTGCTTGACCCAGCTCTTGGAAGCAGGGTCGAAGGCATACCAGGCGACGAGGGAACCGTCGGTCGCGCCGGGCTCGACCTCGTGGGCATAGACTCGTTTGCCGGTCACGAGCTCGTGTGCCTTGCCGTCGCCGTCGATGTCGGCCCAGATCAGGGCATGGACCGAGGCGACCGAGTCGTCGATCGTCTGCTTGGTCCATTTCCGCTGGCCGCTTTGCCCCTTCTCCTGGCGGAGCCAAAAAAGACCGTAATCGTGGCCCATGCCGTAGACAACGTCCGAGAGCCCATCGCCGTCGACGTCTCGAGCCAGCATCTGGATGCCGGTCGCACCCGCCTTCCACTCGGGGTGCCAGGCCCAGGTGTCGTGGGCCGGATCAGCCGGGGCCTCGAACCAGCCCTTGGGCGTGAGCAGGTCGGTCCGGCCGTCGCCGTTGACGTCGCCGGACCCGACTCCGTGGCCGGCCGCCTGCGCGCCGAGGTCGTGTTTCTTGAGCTGGACGCCCTTGCCGTCAGACTGCTTGACGATCTCGTACCAGACGACAACGTTCACCGTGTTGGGAAGAACGTCGGGCACTCCGTCCCCGGAGAGGTCGACCATCCAGGCCGCCTCGATGTTCCCCGGCAGATCGACTTCGTGATAGGTCCAAGGCGCGCCGGGTTTCCCCGGGTTCTCGACCCAGCCCACGTTGCGACCGAAGTACGAGCACGCGATGAAATCGGTATTGCCGTCGCCGTTGACGTCGAGCGGCAGTGTCGAAAAATCGTTGAAGTACGTGCCGACCCGCGCCACGTCGCGGACAGGATACGGCTTCCAGTCGGGAGCCTGATACCAGCTTGCTCCCGCGACGATATCGAGCTTGCCGTCGTTATCGACGTCGAAGACGCCCGCCGCTTCAAACTCGCTCCGGCCGTTGATCGTGTGCTGTTTCCATTTCGGCTCGTCCGCCCTGGCGGCGGCGGCAATCAGGGCCGCCAGGGCCCAGCCGGCAAGAATCGCTCGGTATCGCGTCATGGCGCATCTCCTTGTGTCGAAGTCCAGGTCGGGATCATCATTCTTCAGAGAGCAGGTACTCGCGATCACCACCCTCCGTCCTTCAGGCGCCCTGGGCCCGGCGTCCAGGGCCGGCTCATCCGCCCGGGAAGGGCGCCGGGAGCGTCCGGGCCACTCGGAAGCCCACCATGAACAAATCGACGTTCGGGTTGAGCTTCTCACGGCACGCGGATCGATGGTTGGCGGCCGAGTGGGTAAATGCCCCCCCACGCAAGATTCGCTTCTCATCGAGGTCGATCACTGAATCTGATTCGGCCGGTCTCGTGGCTTTGTCGTAAGGCCGGTAAGCGTCCTGGCACCATTCCAAGACGTTGCCCAAAGTGTCGAAGAGGCCGAGGTCGTTCGGCTTCAGGGAGGCGCAAGGGTGGACCCCGTTTTCGGAATTTGCATTATACCAGGCGTAGTGCTTCAAGAGCGCCTCGCCATCGCCGTATGACCGCGCCGTCACGGTGCCGGCCCGGCAGGCGTGCTCCCACTCCGCCTCGGTCGGTAGGCGGTAGCCGGGCCGCCCCAGGAAGTCGGCGGGGAGGTCGAGGGGAGACTTGTTATCGCCTTTCTTGAACTCGGGGTAGCACAACTGGTCAGGGTGGGTGAGTCCTTCTTCGCGACTCAGCCAGTTGCAATATTGCGCGGCCTGAAACCACGTGATCCCGATCGCCGGGCTCTGCAGGCCGAGGCCGCCCGCTGGTTCGATCATGTAGCGCGGATCCGGCTTCCAGTCCGCATCGAACTGTTGGAACTGCTCGACGGTGACCGTCGTGGTGGCGATCGCGAACGATCTGTCGATCGTCTGCCTGTGGTAATCCTCGTCGTCGTATCTGCCCGGTTCGCCATCGGGCGACCCCATTGAGGTCTCGACAGGGCCTTTGACGATCGCCAAGGTCTGGGACTGTCCGTTCACGTACCAGCCGAAGCCGTCGCGTGGGCCAGGATCCTTGGGCGGACCTTTCGGTACGGAGGTCCGCAAGTCCAGGAGTTTCGGCCACCGTGTCCAGAGCCACTGGACCGCCGAATGGACTCCCGGGTGAGGGTGCGACTCGAACCACTTGTCGAGCCACTGGGCCGCCGGATGGAGTCCCGGGGCACGCGACTCGAACCACGCGACGAGCCACCGGGCATCGTCCAGGCTCGTCGGGAGCCGGTCGCGGTACTCGCCCAAGGCGAGGAGAATGGCCATGCGGACGTCGTCCTCCAGGTCATCGCGCAAGAGTCGTTCGATCAGGAGGTCCGCGGGGATGCCCAGCGGCGCCATCAGGTGAATGATGTACGAGCGGACGCCAGGGTGGTCGCTCTGCCTCAGCATCGGCCAGATCTGGTTTTCGCTGTCCAAGTGTTGAAGCGTCACGGCCGCCACCGCCCGACGCCGGTCGACCTCATCCGCCCGACGGCGGTCGACCTCATCCTTGGTCCGGATCGTCTCTTCGCCCAGGCGGTCGCCCGCAAGGATCCGCTCAAGCACCCTGCGCGGCGAGTTGGGCCCTGATCCGGTGTCTTCCTTGATCTTTTTGAGGATCACAGGGTACGACCGGATGTCGGCCTCGACGATCTGCTCGGCCAGGAACGCCAGCCAGTCGCCGGCGAACTCGACCAGCAAGTTACCGGCGACAGTTCGGTCCTGCTCGTTCTCTACCGTCCTCTCGTGGCCGCGGAGGATCCTCGCCAGTGGATCGCGGAGATATCTCTTGACCGGCCTCAACGCCTTGGCCCAGTGTGGGACCGCGAGGGGCTGGGACTCGACCAGCAACTTGGCGACCTTCTCTGCGATCGACTCCCATTGCACCGAGTCGTCCGGGTCGAACTTCGCCAGAAGACAGGCGGCGCGGAGCCGTTCGTCGTCCTCCAGGTGGTGGTCGCGGACTCTCTTCCAAACGTCGGCGGTGAGCTCGTGCCGCCAGTAAGGGACGAGCCAGTCGCGGACCAGCGTGAATGTGGTCGCATCCATTTCCGTGAGCAACGATTTCAGCAGATGGGGCAACTTCTCCTGGTCGCCCATATCGAGAAGGACTGCGCGGTAGCGTCGCGCATTCCGTCTGAGGTCCCGGCCCTTGTCGTCCACGGCCTTGCCCTTGTCGATGAGATCGATCGCTTCGCCCAGCCGCCGGCGGATGCAATCGCTCAGCCACTTGTCCTTGCGGATCTCGCGGATCGTCCGCGGGACCAGCTCGGGCATCTCGCCGATCAGCTTGTCGGCTTCCAGTTCAGCGTGTTTCTTCAGGCTAACCTTGATGTATTCGCGGACGTCGCTGTCGAGCTCCTCACCCCTGGAGTCCTCGAGCCACTGGCGGCATTGCTCGAGCATTTCGGGTGAGAGCGACTCCTCGTTGGCGGAGAGGAGCTTGACCCGATCACGCGCGGCGTAGAAACCGCGCTGCCGATCGATCCATTTTCGCAGGGTTTTCCATTCGCGGATCAGGACCTCGTGGGCGATCTCGACGGTTTTTGCCGAGTCGCCCTGGCGGCCGGAGCGGACGAGGAGGCGGTGCTCGGGGGCCGTCAGCTCCTTGACGGCCCGATCGACCATTTCCTCTCCGCCGGCGCTGGGAATGCTGGCGAGCTCCGCCATCGTGGCCGGGCGGCGTGCGTCACGCCCGGGCTCGCCGGTCTGGGTGACCTTGATCAGTTGCATGAAGATGGCCCGGACCGTCCTCTCCAGCCCCTGGTTGCGGAGCTTGTCGAAGACGCTGTTCGCGTGTTGCCCAATGACCCCACGGAATTCCCCGATCTTGACGTAGGCGTCGAGCGTGAGCCGCTCTCCCCGCGCCGGCGCCTGTTCGGCCCAGAGTTTCTGGAGGCAGAACTCCATCAAGGGAAGGTTCGTCCGGTTCTTGCCATCACCCTCTTCGCCGTGGTCTTCAACCATGTCCGCGATGATCTTCGTGACGAGCTGCTCCTCGACCTCAACATCGTTGATTCTCGCAGGCTCGACGATCGCCTCGCGGATTTCCGCGTCCTTCATCGCGGTGATGCCGACCACGTGCCGGCCAAGAAGCGTGGCGAGGTCGGCATGCGCCATGACACGATCGAAGTAATCCGACCGGAAGGTCAGGATCAGCCGGAGCGAACTGGTCGCCCATTCGTCGCCGGTTCGAAGGTGGTGGAAGACACTGCTCAAGAAATCGCTGCGCTCGGGATCATGGCAGATCGTGAACAGCTCCTCAAACTGATCGATGTAGAGGATAACCTTCTGGTCGGGACCGGCCAGCTCCTTGATGACGTCGAGGAATGCGACTGGGTCACTCCTCAAGCGGCGGAGGAGATCGCCCGCGTCTTCCCGGCAGCCGGCTTTAGCGAGGGACTCCGCGAGAAACTCGAACGGGCTATCGAACGGGCGGACCGGAAGCGTCAGCCAGTGGTTGGCTGCCAGGCTCGGCAGGATGCCCGCCTGGACGACGGACGTCTTTCCCGAACCCGACGGGCCGAAGATCGCCAGCAAGGGGTCGCGCGCGATGGTATCTACCCACGTGCTGGTGATCCTCCGGCGCCCGAAGAAGAGGCCCGCGTGTTGCTGTTCGAACGGTTCGAGGCCCCGGTATGGGTTTGGTGGCCAGTCGGCGGCACGCCAATTGAGCAGCCTCGGCCAGGATTCCAGGAGCGCCGGGTGCACGACTTCGATCTGGTCCGCGGCCGGCGTCTCACATGGAATGACTCTGACCAGCCCCGCGTCCACCAGCGTTCGCAGGACCTGATCGACCCGATCGCCGTAGTCCTGCCGCTCTAGCGCCGACCTGAGTAAGCGGTTGCCGGCGAGGTCTTGACCGACGAGGGGTCGACCGAGGCGCAGGAAGATGTGCCGGACGACTTCCTTTTCCTCGCGAGACAGGCGATCGAAGAAAAGGTCCGCGCCCTTGGCAAGGACCTGGCGGGCTGTCCCCAGGTTCTTATAGGCGTCCGAGGTGATCAGGTCTCCTTCTTGGCGTTCCTCCCAGAGCTTGAGCAACAGGTAATTCAAGATCGGCAGCACCGGCGGCACGAACTGGACGTCCTTGACGATCTGCTCGACGAGCCCCGGTTCGAACCGCAGCCCGATCCGCTCGGCGGGCCGTTCGATCACCTCGCGGAGCTCGGCCTCGGTCGGAGGCGTGACGTCCACCACCGGAACAGGCTTACCACTGGTCGCCGCTCCCTTCAAGCTATCGAGCCGGGCCTCGAACTCGCTCCGCACGACGAGGATCACCCGGTGTTCCGCACCGGGCGCGCCGGCCAGCCCGACAAGGTTGTCGATGAATGCTCCCCGCGCCTGCTCATCCTGGCAATGGGTGAAAACCTGCTCGAATCGGTCGACGACGAGCACCGCGGGCTTTCCGAGCCGGCCCGCGATCTTGGCCAGGAGACCGGGGTCGCGCCGGAACTTCTCGGCATGGGCCTGGACCCACTGGATCGGGTCACCCGCGTCAGGGGACCGGACCGCGTGCGCCAGTTCATCCAATGGGTTTTTCCCCGGGATCATCACCGGACAGTAATGCCAGCGATCGCTGCCACGCAGCTTCCCGTCTTTGAGAAGAGGCAGCAGGCCCTCGAGCACCAGTGAAGACTTGCTGCTGCCGGGCGGGCCGACGACGGCCACCAAGCGGTGCTCGCTGACGCTGTCGCGTAACCTGGAGAGGAGCCGTCCAAAGAAGAGGTCTTTCGAGTCCTCGTCCAAGGCAAGTAAGCCGACGTACGGGCACTGGACGTCCTGCAACGCGTTCTGCCGGTATGGGGCGTAGGCCACAAGAGTCGGGTCGGGCGGCTCCTCCCCGGCCCCGTAGAAAACCGTCAACCAGAAGTCCATCAGGCCCTGGGCAGTGAACCGGTCCTGACTGTCCCCGAGAATTGCTCCGGTGGCGCGGCCGCGCAGGAGGAACTTCTCTACGTCGGTGAGCAGGGCCTTGTCGGCCCCCATCTTCCTGTAGAGACGGAGATATTCGGCGTGTTCGGTCCTCAATTGTCCGAGGGTCCGATACGGGACCACGGGGTCACTAACCGCCGGAAGTTGCTCCAAATCGCTCATTTGAGAAGCCCCACGACCTTGCTGAGAGGCTCGCCGATCTCGTGCGGGTCTCAGCCAAGCATTTCCGCGATTTCGGTGAGAGGCTTGCCGATCTTTTGCACCTCTCCACACGACTCTTTCAACGCCTCATCAACGTACAGGAAGTATCGGTCCAAGGCCCCTCGGAAGTCCCAAAAGGTGCCGGGGACCCGGGATCGGTCTCCAGACTCGATCGCGTCGGTCACCTTCTCCCAGGACTGCCGAAACGATTCCGCACGCTTGTCCTTCTCGTCAAAGCGCAGGCCGATCATGCTCTCATTCAGCCAGGGCCATGCGTCTGTGAGGTCACCTGGGTCCCTGGCCGAGTGGTTGCGGCTGATCACCCGTACCATGGTGTCGATCTTCTGCAACAAATCATGATTTTCGATCAGTAATTTAAGGTGCTGCAGCTGGTTGGACAGCGTCCGGACGTCATTTCCTACAAGGGCGACCTTCTCTTTGCTGAGGTCCGCACCTGCGGCACGATCATGGAGCTCGCTGAGGTCCGTCAACAGGCGGTCAAGGCGGAGTTGTTCGGCCGCATCCTTCAACTTGGTAACGAGTCGGGACGGCCAGGAGGTGACCACTCGCTCCAACCCGCTTCTCGCTTTTTCGAGGCGATCGAAGTCTTTCTCCATGATCGCGCGCAGCAGCTCGTTCCGGGCGTCAGGCAGCCAGCCGATCCGGTCCAACCCGAAGATGGAAGAGTCTGACAGCTCGGGCACGATCTGAACGAGGCTAATGGCGTGGTTACCCAGCACTGCCCAGTCAACCCTCTCCCTCGACGGACCGATCACCTCGATGACCAACAGGTTATACACCTCGAAATGGAGCTTGTGGAGCAATGCGTGCAGCTTCTTGTAGTGATTCAGTTCATCCAGTTTGTCCCTTGTCTCGAGGAAATCCTTGCCGCATTTCACGGCGTAAGACCTCAGGTCGGCCTGCTTCGGTTCAGTCGTGCTGCCCGATGACTTCGGAGTAGACTTTGCCTCAACGAGCCAGGATTCCTGGAGAGCCCGGATGAGCGCCGCCTTCGCGGGGCGTGTCCGACTCAAGCGGACGAAGAACGTGTCATCGATCCGGCCCCGGCGATTCAATGCTTCTTCGACATCGAAGAAATACTGGATACGGCCGACACTCTGGTTCACGGCGAGGGCGACCTCCCTGTACCCATTCCGGGTGAGGAACATGTGAAGCTCTTTTTCAGTGAACGATTCCACGAAGAAATCGTGGAGTCCCTGGAACTCTTCGCCCTCGGTCGCCATCGCCGCAGTCGCTCCCTTGCCCCAGTGTGATCGATCGCCTGGGTCCCCATCCGATCGACCTGCCAGCCATCTTGCCTGGTTCGGTCCGACTTCAAGGCAGTGTTCCCTACTCGCCGAGTGGTTGGATGGATGGCGGATGTTGACGCGAGGACGAGCTGATAAGATCGACTCT
>JBIOJM010000188.1:0-19232 GCA_044450785.1 Isosphaerales bacterium | reverse complement strand
CCTGGCCGGGGCCACCTTCACCGTCGTCGACTTCTATGGTGGCGCTGGCATCGGAGGGGACGGCACCGGGGCGTTCAATAACGCCGGCGCCCTGATCAGCTCCGCCCATGGCGCCGCCATCGGCGACGCGTTCACCAACACTGGGACGGTCACCGTCCAGCAGGGTTCGCTTGGCCTGGGTAATGCCACTAACTCAGGGACGGTCACGGTTGCCCCCGGAGCGACTCTCGGCGTGCTCGGCTACACCCAGACCGCGGGCGCCACATTCCTTAAAGGGGGAACCATCAACGGCGGCAGCCTCAGCATCAACGCGGGCGCACTCAGCGGTTCCGGCACGATCAACGCTAATGTCACCAATGGTGGCCAGGTCATCCCCGGCGGCACCGGCTCAGTCGGGCTGCTCACGATCAATGGCAACTACACCCAGACCGCCTCCGGCAGCCTGAATGTCGAGCTCGGCGGCACGACCGCGGGGTCGAGCGACCAACTCGCTGTCTCGGGCCCGGCCTCGCTCGACGGCACGCTCAATGTCTCCCTGATCAACAACTTTCAGCCGGCCGTCGGCAACACCTTCCAGGTCCTGAGCTTCGGGAATTCATCCGGCAATTTCGGGACCGACAACGGTCTGAACCTCGGCGGCGGCCTGTTCCTCGACCCCGTCTTCAACGCCAAAGTTCTGACGCTGGACACAGACCAGGTCGCCATCAGCGGCGCACCGGCCCTCCCCGTGGAGGGCATCCCGATCACTCTCACGGGCTCGGTCACCGGCCCCAGCTCAGGCAATACGTTCAACTTCGCCTGGACCGTGACGCAGAACGGCAATTCGTACGCGTCGGGCTCGGGCTCGACGTATACCTTCACACCCAACGTCAATGCGACCTACGTGATCGGCTTGACAGTCACTGACGCCTCCGGTGGCCAGGGAACGGCGAGCGTCCAGGTGATCGTGGGTCCTTCGATTTTCGTGTTGAATTCGTCAGCCGGCGGTGCCCTCACCCTCTCGGGTAACGCGGCGATAAACATCCCTGGCAAGGTCGTGGTCGATTCGAGCTCGAGCTCGGCCCTCTCGGCCAGCGGCAACGCCCAGATTTCCGCCTCGGTGATCGATGTGCAGGGCGGATTCAAGAAGACCGGCAACGCGACCTTCAGTCCCGCGCCGACAACGGGCGTGTCCGTGCCCGACCCGCTCGCCGGGCTGATGCCACCGAGCGCGAGCGGCACGACAATGTCGGTCAACCTCACGAAGGGCTCGCTGACGATCCAACCGGGCATCTACAGCCAGATCACCGTCTCGGGTAACGCCAAACTGACCCTGGGTAGCGGCACCTACATCATCGAGGGAGGCGGCTTGACGGTGACCGGCAGCGCCAGCATCAGCGGAACGAATGTGTTCATCTACAACGCCGGCGGCAACTACCCCAGCTCGGGTGGCAACTTCGGCGGGATCACTCTGAGCGGCAACGGGACGTTCAACCTGTCTGCACCCATCACAGGGCCGTACGCGGGCATCTTGATCTTCCAATCCTGCCAGAACACCCGAGCCCTGTCCTTCAGTGGCAACGCCATGCTGGGAATGTCCGGCACCATCTATGCCCCCAACGCACTGCTTTCCCTGAGCGGCAATTCCCAGCTCCAGAGCTCGCTCGACGTCGGCATGCTCAACTTGAACGGCAACGTCGCGCTGACCCAAACGGCCGCGGGGAGCGACGGCACGGGCGATACATCGGGCATCGCCAACACCCTGCTGGCCGGCAACCTGTCGCTATACATCAACGACCCCAACGGCTATCTTACGTCGGACGAGCTGGCGCGGATCCAGGACGCGATCAACGCCTGGGATGCCATACTCGCGCCGTACGACGTGACCATCACCGAGGTCAACGACCCGAGTCTGGCCAACGTCGTTCTCGACACCAGCACGACCAGCGCCTGCGGCGGCGTCGCCGCAGGCGTGCTGGGCTGCTACAACGTGGCGAACAGCGAGATCACCTTGGTCCAAGGCTGGAACTGGTACGCGGGGTCCGACCCGACCCAGATCGGAGCGGGCCAGTATGACTTCGAGACCACGGTGCTCCATGAGCTGGGCCACGCTCTGGGCCTGGGTGGTTCCACCGACCCCAGCTCGCCGATGTACGAGACCCTGGCGCCAGGTGTGGCCGACCGAACCGTCACCACGCAAGACCTCAACATCCCCGACCCGCCGGAAGGGGCTGACCCACAGAGCGCGGCCGGGTTCAATTTCGGCGCGGCGATTGGATCGTTCGCACAAAACGGGTACACCCCTACCATCCGTGCGGGACCAAGTACAGGCCCAGTCGGCCTGATGCCGCTGCCGGCAGCCGGAATTGCTGGCACTTCGGTCTCGACCGGCCTCATGTCGCAGACGGCTTCGTCGGTGGCCCAACCCGCGGTGATCTCCCAGGCTGGTCCGCAAGGGTCTCTCGTGGTCCAGGGACTGGATCGGGAAAGCCGGGATGGTCGCATTCCCTGGATAACACCGATCGCGACCGACCTCATGCCGTGGCCGAACGTCCCGCGGCAGCCCGCCGGGCCTACGGCAGAGCCTGTTGTCGACGACCAGACAGGTTCGGAGCACTCTGCCGTCGCCCACGGAACAGATTGGGGAAACGAGGACGGTTTCATTCCGACGAAGTCCCGGACCGGCCTGGTGCCGGATTCCGTCCTGGACGAGCTGGCCTCTGATCCAGAGGTGCGGGGTGCGAGGTGCGGGGTGCGGGGTGTGCCGGGAACGATCGGCGCCTTGGCTCTGGCCCGGGCAGGGGTCGCTGATCCTACGATCCCGACCTGCCCCATGCCGCGGCAAGACCCGCCCCGGCAGTCCGCCACACCCAAGGCGTCGCTGACGGACATCCTGCTCGCGGCCGGTCTTTGCAGTCTTGGCGCAGGCACCTTGGCGGCCAGGAGACGGCAGGCGGGGAGCCGGCCCCATTGGAAAAAGTGGTCAGTGGTCAGTGTAAGGAAGCGTGAGAGTCGGCTGATGAAAAGTCGGCCTTGACCGGCTCCTGAGAGTCCTTGGTCATCGTCAACTCGTGTTGCGCTTCGAGGAAGCCTTTGTTGGGCGCGGGTCTCCTGACCCCGCCCGAGTGACCGACCGAAGGTCTCCTTCGTTCGGAGTGTGCTCTGAGAGCGCAAATGCCTTTGAAGCCAGGGCCTATGATGAGCGCGGGAGACCTTCGGTCAGGCATTCCGGCGGCGACCCTTCGGGTGCCCGGAGACCCGCGCCGAACACTTGACGCCGCCGGCCCAAGTTCAGGGCGCATCCCAGATGCGGACCGTGGCGTCCACGCTTCCCGAGGCCAGCTTGTGGCCGTCGGGCGAGAAGGCCACGGCCAGCACGGAAGCGGTATGGCCCCGCAGCACGAAGACGTTCTGTCCCGTGTCGGTATCCCAGAGCTTGACCGTTCGATCTTCACAGGCCGTCGCGATGCGGCTGCCGTCCGGTAAGAAGGCCACCGCGTTGATCTGACTCCCGGGGTCGGTGAGAGTGCGAACCGCCGTTCCCGTGGCCGCATCCCAGAGCTGCACGGCGAACGGGCCCCGGGCCTCGTAGCCGACGCACGCGGCCAGCAGCCGGCTATCCGGACTGAAGGCCAGCATCTGTCGTTGGATCGTCGATGCTTCGGACAGCGCGGCTACGGCCGTCCAGAGGTCGCGACCAGTCTGGGAATCCCAGACCCGAACGGTCCGGTCGGCGCCGGCCGAGGCGATTTTTCGCCCATCCGGTGAGTAGGCCACGCTCCAGACAATCGCCCGATGCGCGGCGTAGCGCATTCGTTCAACGCCGGACGGGAGGTCCCAGACGTGGACCATCCAGTCCCATCCCCCGGTGGCCAACCGCGAGCCGTCTGGGCTGAGTGCCCCCTGACTGATCGAGCTCCCCCTTTGCGGGTTGAGGTAAACTTGCCTCCGTCCGTGTTTGGGCCGATTCGGGGCAATCAGGGTCTTGATCTCGCGCCCGGTCGCCGTGTCCCAAAGCCCGGCGGAACCGTCCCAGGAAGCGGAGACGATCCAGGATCCGTCGGGCGCGAATGTGGCCGAGCGAACCGAGTCGTCGTGTCCCTTCATGACGTGGAGGGCTTGTCCGGTGGCGGCATCCCAAAGCTCCACGACCCCTCCCGTGTCGGCGGCAACCAGCCTGGCGCTGGCGGCACTGAAGGCGAGCTGGTTGATCCAACCTTCGGTTTTAAGGATCCGCGGCGCCGTGCCGGCGGCCTCCCAGAGACGGACCATGCCATCGAGGGATGACGTCAGGAAGCACGTGCCATCGGGGGTGAAGTCCAGCCCGGTACCGAAGTGGTTCTGGCCGCGCACCGTGAACAACTCGCGGCCGTTGGACGCATCCCAGATGGTGACCGTATGGCCGCTGGACGAGGCGAGCCGGTCGCCGCGGGGCGAAAATGCCACGCGATTCACGAAACCGGCCTGACACGGAATGGCCAAGATCAACCTGCCGGATTCGAGGTCCCAGATCCGGACGGTCTGGTCCCAGCCCGCCGATGCGAGGCGGCGATGGTCGGGCGCGAACGACAGGTCGAAGACTGCTCCTTCGTGGCCTTGAAGGGTCTGGATCAGTGCGCCTGTGTTTGAGTCCCATAGCCGCACTGCACCGTCCTTACCCGCCGAGGCCACGAGTTTCCCATCGGGATGGAAGGCCACGGCGAACGCGTAGGTCGGATGAGCCGACACGGAGCGGAGGGCCTTTCCGCTCGCAACGTCCCAAAGCACCAGCCTGCCCGAATCGCGGACGTCGGCCAGCCGGCAGTTGTCGGGGGAAAACGCCAGGTCACGCGGCTGTCCCCAGTCCCTCGAGGCGGTCAGCACTCCGACCAGCCGGCCCGTCGCCGTCTCCCGGAGCTGAGTCGGGATCCCGGTATCGACAAACCCGACCGCGACCAGGCGTCCGTCCGGGCTGACGGCCAGCGATAGAACGCCGGGCAAACCCTCGGAGGCCAGGTCCGCAAGACAACGACCGGTCGCCGTATCCCACAGCTTCATGGCCCCGTTTCGGTGGGCGAGGTTGGTGTTTCCCGCCCCGGAGATCCAACTCTTGCCATCCGGCGTGAACAAGACCGGGAGCTGGTCCACGCCGTCGGGCAGCGTGTGGGCATGCACGGCGTAGCGTTCCAGGTGGCAGAGCCGCTCGACGTATCGCCACTCCCAGTTGCGGAGCAGATTGGGGCAGGCGGCCAGCGTTGACTCGGCGCGCAATGTGTTGCCGGCCTGGTAGTCGCCCTGCGCCTGGTTGACGCGGCTGACGTAGAGCTCCCACTCGAGTCTTCGAGCCAGTCGCTCGACCTCGCGCGATTTCTCGGCAACTTCACGCGCTTTTCCGGCGGTTCGCGACCGTTCGCGGTTGACAGCGACCAGAGACAGGGACAGCCCGATCACGGCCAGCGCCAGGACGGACACGACCGAGGCGACCAGCGCGGGATGCCGCCGCGCCCACTTCGTCGCACGCTCCAGGAGGTTCGGCCGCTGTGCCTTGATCGGCCGGTGTTCGAGGAAGCGACGCAGGTCGTCGGCCAGGTCTCGCGCGGTGGCATAACGCGCCTCGGGCTCCTTGGCCAACGCCTTCAAAAGGATCGTCTCGAGATCCCGCGGGATCGTCGGATCGATCCGCCGGGGCGGAATCGACTCCTCATCGGCGATCCGGCGGAGCACCTCCTGACGGTCGCGGCCGTCGACCACGGGATGCAGGGTCAATAGCTCGTAGAGCGTCGCGCCCAGCGAATAGATGTCGGTCCGGTGGTCGAGGATCAGCCGCTTGGCCAGC
Source organism: Isosphaerales bacterium (assembly GCA_044450785.1). GTDB lineage: Bacteria > Planctomycetota > Planctomycetia > Isosphaerales > Isosphaeraceae > JBIOJM01. The sequence goes on along the minus strand of JBIOJM010000188.1, from coordinate 13,438 downwards.
GCTTGCTCGGGGCTCATATACCGGAGCGTGCCGATGAGATCACCGGTCAGGGTCATGCCGCTCTCGTTGAGGAACCTGGCCAGGCCGAAGTCCGTGATCCAGAGGTTGCCATGGACGTCGACCAGCAGGTTGGCCGGCTTGATGTCGCGGTGGATGATTCCCTGGTGGTGGGCGTGGTCCAGCGCCTCGGCCGCCTGGATGCCGAGCCGGGCGACGCTTCGGACGTATTCCCGGTCGCTTGACGGGCGATTGGAGCCGCGTGCCGGCTCGGACACGTTCCGCCGCTCTTGGATGAGAACGGCCAGCGTCCGCCCTTCGATGAACTGCATAGCATAGAAGTGAACGCCGCGCTCGCATCCGACCGCGAAAACCGGCACGATATTGGTATGGTGTAACTGGGCGGCGGCCTGGGCTTCGGTCTGGAACCGCCGGAGCTGATGCGGGTCGAGCGCCGCGGCGAACGGCAGCACCTTCAAGGCCACGCGACGGTTGAGTGAGACCTGGATCGCCTCGTAGACGATCCCCATTCCTCCACGCCCGACGATGTGAAGGACGCGGTAGTCGCCCAGCTCGAAAGGTCCGGAGTGGGGAGGTTCCAGGGCATCGGTCCTGGCGGCGCCGCCTTCTCGCGGCGGCGCCGCGCTCCGCCCCACCTCGGCCATCATCGCCAGCGAGGGCAGGAGACGTCGCAGCCGTTCGCCATGCTCGGGGTGATGACGGGCGAGCTCCTCGACGTCGATCGCTTCGCCGGCCTGGAGCCGGTCCGTGCAGTCCTCGATCAGGTTTTCCAGGGCCGAGGTGCCTTCGGATGACGGCGTCACGTGGCTCGGACCGTTGCGTGGACTTTGAGGCATCATTCCACTCTCTCGTCTTCGAGGTCGTCGGACCCCCAGAGGGCTCGAAGCCGCTCCAGGGCCCTGAGGTGGCGCTTCTTGACGGCCGACTCGCTGATGCCCAGCACCTCCGCGACCTCGGCCGTCGAGAGCTGCTCGAGGTGCCGCAGCACCAGGACCTCGCGGTCGCGCGGGCCCAGCTTGGCCAGTGCGGCTCGAACCCGCTCGCGCAGCTCGTCTCGCATGACCTGGCGGCTCGGACTGGACTCCTTCGCCAGCAGCCGCTCGGCCAGCACGGCCGCCGACTCGTCGGGAAGGTCCCATTCCCCAATCTCTTCACGCGCGACACTCCGCCGTTGAGTCCCGAGATGATGCCGGTGCAGCTTGCTGAGCCGCTGCAAGACATATTGACGCAGCCAGGGGTAATAAGGCAACGGCCGATCCCGCAGATATGCCGCCAGGTTCTGGGATGCCTCCAACAACGCCTCCTGGACGATGTCCGCCGGATCGACCCGAGCTGCCAGACGACGGTCGAGCCGCACCGCAACCATCCGGATCAGCCGGTCGTGATGCCGGATCATCAGCGCCTGGCAGGCCCAGTCGTCGCCGCGACCGGCGCGTTTCAGCAACTCTTCGGTGTCAGGCTCGAGCTGGCTCATCCCGGTCCGTCTCGCTAACGCGGCCGCGCCGCAACCGGAGGTAGGGTGGGTCGAACGATGCTCGGCATCGTGAGGCCCACCGATCGCCACAGCCCGCGCCGTGGGCCTCGCCGCGACGAGTCGCGGCTCGACCCACCCTACTTCAATCTTCCGAAACCGGTCCGTGCGGGGACACAGCCAGGATCCCAGAATGCCATGATTCTTGACTTGCCCTCGATCACACGTCACACTCTCACCAATGTTGGACAATGGTCCAAACTTTGTTAATCATTTGGGAGGACCGCGTCATGAGTCGAGGCGGGACGACTCAGCCGGGCGCTGCGATGACTCGCCGCGATCTCCTCGCGACGGTTCCGGTTGCCCTGGCCGCTGGAGGAGGGTTCGCTCGCGCCGGCGAAACCGGGGCTCGCCCGGCGATTGCCGCGGTCGTCACCGTATACCGCAAGCAATCACACGCACAGGGAATTGTCGACCGATTCCTGGACGGCTACGGCTGGGAGAGTCGTCATTATCGCCCCTCCGTGGACGTCGTGTCGCTCTATGTCGATCAGAAGCCCGAAGGCGACCTGAGCCGGGAACGCGAAGAGCGCCACCCAGGTCTGAAAATCTATCCGACGATTGCCGAAGCGCTCACGCGCGGGGGTGGCAAGCTCGCCGTCGACGGAGTCTTGCTGATCGGCGAGCACGGGAGATACCCGGTCAACGACAAGAGACAGACGCTCTATCCTCGTTACGAGTTCTTCCAGAAGATCGTCGACGTGTTTCGACGTGGCGGCCGCTCGGTGCCGGTCTTCAATGATAAGCACCTCTCCTGGAACTGGGACTGGGCCAAGAGCATGGTCGAGACGGCCAGGACGATGGGCTTTCCGCTGATGGCCGGCTCGTCGTTGCCGGTCACGTGGCGCTTGCCTGCCGTGGATGTTCCCCTGGGCGCACCCGTTGCGGAAGCCGTGTGCGTCGGCTTCGGAGGGCTGGACAGCTACGACTTTCATGGTCTGGAATCGATCCAGTGCATGGTGGAGCGCCGCCACGGGGGTGAAACCGGCGTCGTCGCGGTCCAGGCGCTCTTGGGCGAGCCGGTCTGGAAGGCACTCGCGAGCGGTGCGTGGAATGCCGGCGGCTGCGACCTCGAGCTCTTTGAAGCCTGTCTCTGCCGCAGCTTTACCCTGGCCTCGCCGCGACCGGGCTATGGCAACGTCCATCCGGAGCGAGACCAGCTACCGGCTCTGGTCCGTCGGCCGATGATGTACCGGATCGAGTACGCCGATGGACTGAAAGCCACGTTGTTGATGCTCAACGGTCTGGTGGCGGACTTCACCGTCGCCTTGCGAATCAAAGGTGAGAGCGAGCCCCTTTCGACCCAACTGTACTTGCCCGGATTCGCGCAAGGGCAGACGCTGCCCGACTTCTTCAATCCGCTGGCGCATCACATCGAGACGCTGTTCAAGACAGGGAGAGCCCCCTACCCCGTGGAGCGTACCCTGCTGACGACCGGGCTGCTCGCGACGGCCGTCGATTCCCTGCACCAGGGTCAGAAGCGAATCGAGACTCCCGACCTCCGGCATCTACGATACGAGGCGCCCCGTGAATCGACCTACAGGCGGAGCTGACGCCATGGTTTCATCGAAGCCAAGTCCGGACGCGGATCAAGCGTCATCACCTGTCGATCGGCCGCGGAAGAAGCTGGCGATCATCACGACCGTCTGGCGCTACCTGACGCACGCCCAGCACATGGGCGACCGCTTCCTGGCCGGCTATCCCCTGCGCGGGCGATGGCACCGGCCGGCGATGGACGTGGTGGCGCTCTACGTCGATCAGAAGCCGGCCGGCGACCAGAGCGTCGAGCGAGCCGCCAGCTTCGGCTTCAAGGTCTACCAGACGGTCGCCGAGACGTTAAGGTGCGGCGGCTTGAAGCTGGCCGTCGATGGCGTTCTCGTGATTGGAGAACACGGCGACTACCCCCGCAATGAGAAGGGCCAGATCCTTTATCCACGCTATGAATTCTTCCGGGAGGTGACGCGGGTCTTCGAACAAGACGGCCGTGCCGTGCCCGTGTTCAATGACAAGCACCTCTCTTACAGCTTCGCCAAGGCCCAGGAAATGGTGAACATTTCCCGGCGGCTGAGCTTCCCATTGCTGGCCGGCTCTTCGCTCCCCGTCACCTGGCGGCTGCCACCAATCGAGCTGCCGCTCGGCTGCGTGATCGACCAAGCGCTCGTGGTCGGCGTCGGTGGCTCGGATGCCATGGATTTTCATGCGCTCGAGGCTTTGCAGTGCATGGTCGAGCGCCGCAAGGGGGGCGAAACGGGGGTCAAGGGCGTGCAGCTCATCTCTGGAGAATCCGTCTGGGAAGCCGGCCGTCGAGGCCGCTGGTCGCGGGAACTGCTCGAGGCCGCCCTGGCCCGATCCGACTCGCTCCAGGGATTGACCGTCGCCGATGGGCGCACCCAGGACCTGGTTGCCAGCGGCGAGATCAGCCGGCTGGCTCGTCGTCCCTCGGCCTACTTCATCGAGTACGTGGATGGGACCCATGCGACGTTGCTCATGCTCGATGGGGCCGTCACGGATTTCACGTTCGCCGCGAAAGTTCGGGAATCAGCATCGATCTATTCGACTCAATTCCTCTTACCACCCAATCCGAATGTCGCCTACTCAGCCTGCCTGATGCACAAGGTCGAGGAGATGATCGAAGCCGGCAAGGCCCCTTACCCCGTCGAACGGACGCTTCTCGTGAGTGGCGTGCTGGAGGCTTGTCTGGACTCGAGGGCCCAAGATCAGCGTCGTCTCGATACGCCCCAACTGAACATTCATTATCAACCTCCCCGGACGTCTCAATTCTGCCAAACCTGAGGCAGGAACGACTCACGCATCTCGTCTGGGGTGCGACACCGGTCAGCCTCGCCCACCCCGATGCTTGACATGGGGAATCCGCGACCTACCCTGACAGTGGAGGTTCCTCTTGATCCGAACGGCTCCGCCCGAGCTCACGAGGCAGTCCATGGACGCGAAAGCGAACACTCAAATCTGTGCCTCCCCTTTTGCAAACGCCGACGAAGAAACTCGGATTGATGAATCTCCCTCGGTTTACATGATCGTCGTGAGCGGCGGGATCCCGGGGACGATGCTCCCGTTGAGCGACCGAGGGACGACCCTGGGCCGATCGGCCGAAACGACCTTCCAGTTCGATGATATCACGGTATCGCGGCAACATGCGTCTGTCGCCGTGGATGCCGAAGGTGGCGTTCAGATCACGGACGAGGGGAGCTCGAACGGCACGTTCGTCAATGGAGCGCGGATTGCTCGTCGCCAGCCAACCCGGCTGGCGGACGGGGATCGAATCCAGCTCGGCACGAATGTGGTGTTCAAGCTGGTGCGACTCGACCCTCACGACGAGCGATTCCAGCGCGAGCTCTTTGAGCGCACGGTACGCGATCCCTTGACCGGGCTCTACAACCGTGCCTACTTTCTCAGTCAGATCGAGGTACTTGCAGAGCGAGTCGCGGCACAAGAGATCGGCCTCGCCGTTCTGATGCTGGATATCGACCATTTCAAGCACATCAACGATTGTTATGGTCATATCGCCGGCGATGGCGTCTTGCGGGAAGTTGCCGGTGTGATCCGGGAATCGACCCGTGCGGAGGACCTGGTTGCCCGCTATGGCGGCGAAGAATTCGTCATCGCGCTCCCCGTCTCGGCGCCGGAACGGGCCACCGAGCGCGCCGAGCGGATTCGAGAGGGCCTCGCCGAGCGGAAAATCGTCGCGGGGGATGATGAGATTCAAGTGACGGCCAGCCTGGGCCTTTCGTTCAGCCCTCCCGGCCGGTCACGCCACACCATGGCGCTGATCCGGACAGCCGATCAAGCTCTTTATCAGGCCAAGGAAAGCGGGCGCAATCGTGTGGTTTCGGGGCAACATGCGATGCAGCCGGTACCCCGAACAACCGAGACGGCCGCATTCATCTGACACGCTTCGTCCATCTCCATTGCGCGATACGTAACACGCGGATCGAGAACGTCGACGTTTTTGATCCACCCCGGAAACGGTGACTCCCGCGACAAGAGATGATGACGCCTCGAGCGGAACGGGACGTCATCGTCAAGCGACGTCGGTCCGGCTATGATCGAGGCAGGCTCGGTTCGCGAGCGCATCACAAGACTGATGGATTCTAGCAGCGAAAGGGACGACCGTGCCGAAGCCTTCCTCGCAATCATCTCATTCCGTACCGCCCTTCTCCTTGGGGGTGTGCAGTTGGAGCCTCCAGGTCAAGAGCATCCCATCGCTTGAGGGCTTTCTTCGCCAGTTGGGTATCAATGTCGTTCAGATCGCCTGTGGTGACCCGCATCACGCGAGCTGGGATGAAGGCGAGGGGCTGCCCGCGGCGGCCCGGTCTTCGGGGATCGTGATGACCGGCGCGATGCTGGGATTTCCCGGCGAGGATTACACGACGCCGCAGACCATCAAGGCGACGGGAGGTTTCGGCAGCCCGGCACTGCGTGCCGAGCGCATCGACCGTTTGACGTGGGCCCTTGACCGTACGCTCGCGATGGGCCTGCGCGACCTTTCGCTGCACGCGGGATTCTTGCCGGTGCCGGGCGATCCCGGCCGGCCGGCGATGCTCGAGACCCTGGCGGAGGCCGGGAAACTGGCCGCGGCCGCGGGTGTCACGCTCGCCTTCGAGACGGGCCAGGAAACGGCCGACTTGCTGCGCCTCACCCTCGACGAGTTGAACGATCCCAGCCTGAAAGTCAACTTCGATCCGGCGAACATGCTGCTCTACGACATGGGAGACCCCATTCGTGCCGTGGAGGTCCTCGGGCCCGATATTCGCTCAGTGCACGTCAAGGACGCGAGGCGACCGACTGTCCCCGGCCAATGGGGCGAGGAGGTGCCGCTGGGCCAAGGGGAAGTCAACATTCCGAAGTTCATTCAGGCTTTGAAACGGAATGGATACTCGGGCCCGCTCATCATCGAGCGAGAGGTGGGCGACCAGGCCGGGCGCCTGCGGGACGTCGCCCACGGGTTAGCTTTTTTGCGACACTGCATTGCGAGCTGAGCCTGGATCGGGTCGATCGGTTGGAAGAATCGAGGATCCGTCTCGCCGGTCGACCCGACTAGGAAGCGATCAGGGCCGCGCCCCCGGGGCATGGGCTGGAGGGGGCACGACCAGTCCGCGCCTCAGCCCACGACGGAATTCACAACCTGGGCAAGCTGCCGTCCTGCCTCGGTCAGCGCGTAGAAATTGTGCTTGCCCGCGCGCCTGGGCTCGATCAAGCGGCCGTGCCGCAACAGGGCAAGGTGGTGGCTGACGGCGGGCTGGCTCTGAGACCCGAGATCCGAGCAGAGCTCGGTGACGTTTCGCTCTCGCTCGCTGAGAAGCATGAGCACCTGCAAACGAGTCGGATCGGAGACCTGCTTCAATAATTCGGCGACGCGACGGATCTCGGCCGCCGGTCTGGGCGACGCCGTGGTGGCGGATTTTGCGGCCTTGGCCGCACCGTAAGATTTGGTCGAGGAGGGAGGCATCTGGTTCCTCTAAGCGATAATCCTGTTTGGGTTTCGGTCAATCCGGCTTCCCGCTGCCAACCTCAACTCGGCAGACGATTCCCCCCTTTCGGAGGGGGGATAAGAGGGGGGTAGTCCTCGTTGAGGATCGCAACAGCTTATAATAGATTTATCCCTACATCGCGTCAACCCCGCTTGGTGCGTTCATTCAATTGAATTCTGAGATTAGTGAAGATTCTTGGCGTGAGATCACTTTCTAAGTCAACGCGACTCGTCCGTCCGGGCCGCGCATCGACCTGGTGAGGGGAAGATCGACGTTGTCGCTTGTCCTGCGTTCCACATCGCGGGTAGAGTGAGGTGTTGCCGGAGCGGGCGCCGTTGGTATAGAAACCACTCCACCACGCGGACCGGTCGTCTCGTGTTCTTGACCGAGGTTGCCGGTCGGGCGATCGCATCGGAACCGCGAAAGGATACACGCTGACAGATGCCGCAACAGAGCGCGTCACCCGCGAAAACGGCCCCCAAAGCGGCCCGAGCATTCCAGCAATGCATCAATCCGGCCTGCGCGGCCACGTTCGCAGTCGATGAGTCGCTTTTCGCCTGCCCCTCGTGCGGTGATCTGGTCGACGTCGCCTACGAGTGGGACCTGCTGCCGGTTCCCCGCCGCCTCAATGAATTCGAATCCAAGTGGGTGGATCGGCTCGATCCACTGAACTTCTCCGGCGTCTGGCGATTCCGTGAATTGCTTCCGTTCGCGCCCCCCGAGCAGATCGTCACCATCGGAGAAGGACAGACCATCCTCCAGCGCGCGGACAAGGTGGGCCGATACGTCGGGCTCGATCCCCGTTGCTTGTGGCTGCAGTACGAAGGAATGAATCCCTCCGGCAGCTTCAAGGATAACGGCATGACCGCAGCGTTCACACATGCTCGCATGGCTTCGGCTCGACGGGTCGCCTGCGCGAGCACGGGCAACACGTCGGCGGCCCTGGCACTTTATTGTTCGGCGACCGACCTGGGCTTCCGCGCGATCATCTTCATCGGTTCGGGCAAAATCGCTTACGGCAAGCTGGCACAAGCCCTCGATCACGGCGCGCTGACGATCCAGCTCGTTGGCGACTTCGACGACGCGATGCAGCGCGTCCGGCAGGTTGCTGAACGTCTCGGCATCTACCTGATGAATTCGATCAATCCGTTTCGCTTGGAAGGTCAGAAGGCGATCATTTATCGGGTCCTGGAGGGTCTGCGCTGGGAGGTTCCCGACTGGATCGTCGTACCGGGTGGAAATCTTGGAAATTCGAGCGCGTTTGGCAAGGCACTGGCCGAGCTGGACTATCTCGGGCTGATCCCGCGCGTCCCGCGATTGGCCGTCATCAACGCGGCCGGTGCTCGGACGCTTCAGGAGCTGGTGGTTTCTCGTGACTTGCGGTGGCGGAATGGACGACCGGAGACGGACAAGATCGACGCCTATTACAGCCAGCTCGACGCGGGGCGGATCAAGGCCTCCACCGTCGCATCCGCGATCGAGATCAACCGACCGGTCAATTTGAAAAAGTGCCTGCGTGCCCTCGAGTTCTGCAACGGGGTTGTGAGCATGGTCTCCGACCAGGAGATCATGGATGCGAAAGCGCGAGTCGGAGCCGGAGGCCTGGGGTGTGAACCGGCCAGTGCGGCCAGCGTCGCCGGGGCCAAGCGGCTGCGCGAAGAAGGCGTGATCGCCCCCTCGGACCGCGTCGTGTGCATTTTGACCGGCCATCAGCTCAAGGATCCGACGGCCACGGTCGCTTACCACAGTGCCGATCAGGCCCAATTCGACCAGGTGCTCGGCAGCCGGGGAGTTCGGCGCGCTGGTTTCGCCAATCGTCCGGTCGTCGTCGCGAACGATCTCGATGACATCATCCGGACCATCGCCCTCTACTCCGAAGCCGATCGAGCCCCCGGGCCCGGGGAGGCCCCGTGACGGTTTTACCTTCAAAGGAAAATGAAAGCGTGTCGCACGCGATACTGTCCGTCGGCATCCACGGTGCCTCGGGTCGGATGGGAACACGATTGATCCAGCTCATCGCGCTGGATCCCACCCTCAAGCTCGCCGCGGCGCTGGAACGGGCCGGTCATCCCCACCTCGGGGCTGACGCCGGCGCACTTGCGGCCGTCGCTCCGCTGGGTATCGCACTCCACTCGTCTTTGCCCGCCGATCGTCTCATCGACGTCATGATCGACTTCTCGCTCCCGCATGCGACGCTCGGAGTCGCCGAGAGTTGCAGGGAGCGCGGCATCCCGCTCGTCGTCGGCACGACGGGCTTCGACGCCGGTGAGCGCAAGCTCTTGGAATCTTCGTCCACGCGGATCCCGATGCTGATCGCGCCGAACATGAGCCGGGCAGTGAATCTCTTGATGAGGCTGGTCGCGGAGGCCGCTCGCTCGCTGGGCAAGACGGCCGACGTCGCGATCGTGGAGCGGCATCACCGCACGAAGAAAGACGCCCCGAGTGGGACGGCCCTCCGTCTGGCTGAGTGCGCGCGTCATGGGTCGGTCTCGTCGAGCCAGCGGGGTCAGCCGGCCGATGGCTCCGAGAGTGAGATCAGCATGCATGCGCTTCGAATCGCTGACTCGCCTGGTGAACACACAGTCATCTTCGCCATGCTGGGCGAGACTCTCGAGCTGAGCCACCGGGCGCTCAATCGCGACGGCTTCGCCCGTGGGGCCCTGGAGGCGGCCAAGTTTCTGGCGGGAAAGCCCCCAGGTTTGTACTCGATGGAGGATGTACTAATATGTCCTTAGTCCCTTGTCCTTGGTCCTTGGTCTCTGACATCAGAGCGGTTCACTCATAAATTGCGCACTTGGCAACCCGATGGCAGGTCACACTAACCCGACGCGCAAGCGAGGGATCCCCAGCCTGCGCCCTGGCTTGCGCGTCGGGTTAGTATGACGGTACGCACTCGCGTGCGCAATCCGAGCGTAAACCGCGCCAAGGCCGGCATTGGACCAAGGACCAAGGACCAAGGACCAAGGACCAAGGACCAAGGACTAAATGAGGATGAAGCATGGCCGGCTGCGAACGGGGCTATCTCTGCACGGTGTGCGGCCAGGACGTCGAGGAGATCACCGATTCCGAACTCTATCTCCGTTACGTGCTGGGTGATGTGGAGTGGGAAGTGCTGAACCGCTCGCCCGAGCGGCACATCCGCTGTAATCCCATCCTGGCCCAATTCATCTTGGACGAGTCGTTCGCGGCCGTGGAGGTTGACGGTGCCTTCTCGAAGGCCCAGCTCGACCCGGAGTTCGTCCGTACCGAAGAGGCCCGGGTCACGTCCGGCTATCTGAGGCTGCATGAATTGAAGGCGGCTAACCTACCGATCTCGGAGTATCCGTTCCCTCAAGTACTTGCCCGGCGACGCGACGAACCCCCCGAAACCGAAGCTTGATTTTCACCGGCACCCGCGGGCGAGCCGACGGCCTCTGCCCGGTGGCATCGACGGTCCTCATGAATTCTAGAGCGTCGAGAAAAGATGGCGAGAACGGAAAACGGGGCGGGATCCGCGCCCCTTGGTTTGCCGGCATTTGGAAGCCGAGGTTTTCGTGGATCAAGAATCGCCCGCGGCCGCGACGCCTCTTGTTCCTGGATGACGACCCCGCGCGAGCCGAGGCATTTCTGAGCGAGAATCCGGAAGCCGTCTGGGTCGAAACCGTCGCGGAATGCATTGTTCGTCTTGTCGAGAACTGGGACGAGATTCATCTCGATCACGACCTGGGTGGTCGCACGTACGTCGACACGAATGAAAACGATTGTGGCATGGAGGTGATCCGCTGGTTGTGCAAGGAGCCCCGCGCTCATCTGCGGCAGACCCTCTTCTTCGTCCACACGCATAACTCGGTCGCGGGCTTGTTGATGGTGTTACAGATGCGCGCGAGCGGTTACAAGGCCGAGTTCCGCCCATTCGGTCTCGACCTGGCCCGCTTGCTCGCCCACGACGAGGCGGATCTGAAGGAGGACGCGGAAACGAGTGCCGCGCCGGCCGCACCATTGCGACGCTGGCTCCTGTGGCTGCGCTCGTGGCGCGGGGAGAGAAAAGCCGCACCGGGACCGCGTCATGACCCGAAGTAGAGACTCCGCATTCACTCGGCCGGCCGCACCGGAATGCGGATCGCTCCAGAAGATCGGCGGATGAACGTCGAGATTGTCAATGGCCCCGGTGCAACTGTATCCTGTGCGGTGGGTGGGAAATCTCGTCGATCAGACTGACCTTTGATGTCGAGGTCAACGTCAGGAGGGCTCGCCTTGAGAACGGTCATAACGGGAGGCGCGGGATTCATCGGGTCGCATCTGTGCGAGCGTTTTCTCGGTGATGGCGACGAAGTCGTCTGTGTGGATAACCTGTTGACCGGCAATCGCCGCAACGTCGCGCACCTCGCCGAAGATCCGATGTTCCATTTCGTCGATCACAACGTTTCCGAACCGATCGAGATCGACGGTCCGGTGGACAACGTGCTCCATTTCGCGAGCCCCGCCAGTCCCGTCGATTACCTGACACATCCCATCCCCACGCTGAAGGTGGGATCGCTCGGCACGCACAATGCCCTGGGTCTGGCGAAGGCGAAGGATGCACGGTTCTTGCTGGCCAGCACGTCCGAGGTCTACGGAGATCCCCTGGTGCACCCCCAGCGTGAAGACTACTGGGGCAATGTCAACCCGATCGGCCCTCGGGGCTGCTACGACGAGGCCAAACGGTTCGCCGAGGCCATCACGATGGCTTATCACCGCTACCACGGAGTGAAAACGCGGATCGTGCGGATCTTCAACACGTATGGTCCGAGAATGCGGCTCAATGACGGCCGGGTCCTTCCCAATTTCATGAAACAGGCCCTGCGGGGCGAGCCCTTGACCATCTACGGCAAGGGCGAACAGACGCGCAGCTTCTGCTACGTATCCGACCTGGTCGAGGGGATCGTCCGGCTGCTCGGCACCGATTTTGCCGAGCCGGTGAATCTCGGCAACCCGAACGAGATCACCGTGATGCAGCTCGCCGAGGAGATCATTTCCTTGGTCGGGGACACCAAGAGCAAGATCGTCTATGAAGACCTGCCCCAGGACGACCCCAAGCGTCGCAAGCCCGACATCACCCGGGCGCAGACCCTACTGGGTTGGCAGCCGATGATCGATCGGCACGAGGGGCTGAAGCGGTCGCTCGAGTACTTTCGCACGGTTGTTTGATCGCGATGCGCCCCGCAAATGGGACATTCTTATTGCTGCAAGCAAATTAGTTATCGGAGCGTTGACCAACTCGGGCGAATCCCCGCGCCCTAAACTCTCCATTCACCGTCGAGCAATAAGAATGTCCCCTTTGTCCTCAACCTTCTGCTCCCCAAGGACCTCCATGGCGGCGTTGCGGCCATTGATCGCGATCACGCTGCCGCCGGGGTACGTGGCGGCACCGCAGAGGAAGACGCCCGGCATCGGTGTTCGCGGCGGCAGCCGCCGGTCCCACATGTGGGCTGGCAGGCATTCGCCCTGGAAGATATGGCCGCCGGTGAGGCCGACTTCACGCTCGATGTCGGGCGGCCCGAGCACCTGCACGTCGAGGACCGCTTCGGGGATGTTCTCGCAATAGCGGGCGATCGAGCGCAGGGCGACGTCCTTGACATCGCCGCGCCGGCTGTCCCAATCGCCGCGAGCGAACGTGTGAGGCACGTACTGGGCGAAGACGCTCATCGTGTGCACGCCTTCGGGTGCGACGCTGGGGTCGTGGGCGGTCTGAAAATAAAGCTCGGTCCAGAGCCGCCCGGGCAGGTCGCCGGCGCGAGCCGATTCAGGACCGGTTCGCCACTCCTCCTTGGTCAGGGGCGTGTTGATCTGGCCGAGATGATGAGGCATTCGCGTGCCTGGCCGCGCGGTGAAGCTGGGCAGCTCGTTGAGGACGACGTTGAGCTTGACCGTGCAGCCGACCTGGGGGACGGCTTCAACCCGGGCGCGCCAGGTCGGATCAGCATCTTCACCCAAGAGACGCAGCGTCACTCGCGGGTCGGCGTTCGAGACGACGGTCGGCGCCTCGATCCGTTCTCCCCCCTCGAGCTCGACGCCGATGCCCGGCAGGATTCGGCCCACGGGAACGCCCGTCAGGACGACCGCGCCGGCGTCGCGCGCGATGTCACAGAGGATGAACGACACCATGCCGATTCCCCCGTCCACGTAGCCCCACATGCCCGGCATTCCACCCAGCCGTCCCGACTGGTGGTGGAAGTGGATCGAGGCCGTTCCCGGGTCGTGGGGGCTCGCGAAAGTGCCGATGACGCCCTGGCCGAGGTACGCCGATTGGAGGCGTTCGTCTCGCAGGTACTGCTCGACATACTCGACAATCTACCACTCGAAGAGCTGTTTCCGCGCCTCGCCGTCGCCGGCGATCCGGCGTTCGAGCTCCGCGGGGGTGGGGGCTCGACCGACCCAGAGG
>JBIOJM010000187.1:0-19263 GCA_044450785.1 Isosphaerales bacterium | reverse complement strand
TTCGGTGTTCCCCTCATACACGTTAGCGTTCACACCTCCTTTGGCACCCAATTCGGAGGAGGTCTCCGTTCGCTTTCTTCCGTCCTCGGTCCTCCGCCCTCCGCCCTCCGTCCTTCCGACGACGCCCTCCGTTGTCGGCCGTGACGCGTCCGTTCGATTTCTGGGAGCGCGCGCGTCGCGCCCGCGCAAAAGCGGCCGGGTCGGCCGCGCTCCCGGGATCGCGAATGTCTCACCTCGGGCCGCGAGCGGTATAGCCAAACCGGCGGGAGCCGCAAGGTCACGCGAGCCGAGTCGATCAATAGCCCCGCTTTTCGGGCTTGATTTCATCGACCTCCGGCGGCACGGTCGCCTGGAGCCGCCTGGCAACTTCCCCGGCCTGGCGGAAGGCCCGCAGAACGTTTCCACCCAGGACCTTGTGGACGTCGGATTCGCTGTAACCACGGCGGAGCAGCTCTTCGGTCAGGCGAGGGTAGGACGAGACGTCTTCCAGTCCAACGGGCCACATGGTGATCCCGTCGAAGTCGGAGCCGATGCCGACGTGATCGATGCCGGCGACCTTGACGATGTGGTCGATGTGATCGGCCACATCGCGATACGTGCCGCGCGCCAGCTTCGCGCCCTCGGTTGTGAACCAGGCTTCCATGGCCTTGGCGCGCTCCGCCCGATCGGGGTACCGGGCTCGCATCTCCTCCATGACCTTGCGCACCTTCTTGCCCGCCTCGGGGACGATGAACCCCGAGAAGAAGTTGACCATGACCACGCCGCCGTTGGGCTTCACGGCCTTGAGGATATCGTCGGGGACGTTGCGGGGTGACGGGCAGATCGCGTAGGCGCTCGAGTGGCTGGCGATGAGCGGGGCTTGTGAGACGCGCAAGGCGTCGGCCATCGTGGCCGGGGAGACGTGGGATATGTCGACGAGCATGCCCAGACGGTTCATCTCCTTGACGACCCGCTCGCCGAACGGAGAGAGGCCGTCGTGTCTGGGCGTATCGATGGCGGCGTCGGCCCAGTCGAGGGTCGTGTTGTGAGTCAAGGTCATGTAGCGCGCCCCGAGCGTGTGGAAGGCCCGGAGCTGCGCCAAACTGTTCTCGATCGCCACGCCTCCCTCGATCCCGATCAGCGACGCGATCTTGCCCGAGCGGGCGATGCGCTCGACGTCATCGGCGGTGTACGCCATCTCGAACGCGTCGGGATAGCGCCCGGCCATCCGGCGGACCAGGTCGATCTGTTCAGTGACGGTACGCGCGGGATTCGCGTGCTCGCTGGGGATATAGACCGACCAGAATTGCGCCTTCACGCCCCCCTCACGGAGCCGGGGGATGTCGGTCTGGCCGGTATCGAGCCGGCGCGACAGGTCGAACTTCGTCAGTGCGAAGTCTCCTGCCGTGCGCAGCCGCCAGGGGAGATCGTTGTGGCCGTCGAAGAGCATCCCGGCGGCGTGGACCTTCCGCGCCCGGTCGGACACCGGGGGCAGGCGGTCCCGGTCATCGTCCGGACCGGCCCAGACCCCCTGCGCCGCGGCGAGGGACAGGACAGCGGCCAGCCCGCCCGCGATCCAGCCGGTGCGGCGGATCCGCGGCACAAAGACACAATTCGTTCTCATGGTGGCACCCTTCCGATTCGAGCAAGTCTCCCACGTGAGGTCTTATTTTGTGTTGAGAGCGTCGCGCGCGGCAATGGCACGGTGGCGACGATTTCTGTGGCGATCAAGGGCGGCGGAGCGTAAACTGGCCGCCGAACTCGCGGTCCGCCTCGCAACCGATCAACCGGAGAGACGCTTCGATGCGACACAACAGAAAGACAGCCGGCATGTTCTTGGTCCTGGCTTTTGTCACGACCTCCAGTCCAACTCTCGCGTGGCGCGGGACCGCCGCGGGCGAGCTACCTTCGGAGAGGACGGTCAGGCCGGTCGAGGTGGTCCGGACGGGCGACTACACCGAAGGGGTGGTCGTCGACCACGAGGGAAACCTGTATTTCTCGCACGAGAAGATCGTGACCAAGGTGACCAAGGACGGCAAGGCATCGACCTGGGCCGAGACCGGCTCGCCGAACGGTCACAAGATCTTGGCCGACGGCACGCATCTGATTTGCGACGCCAGCCGCCATGCCCTGTTGCACCTGGACGCCGACGGCAAGGAGCTCAAACCGGCCGCCACCGAGTCGGACGGCCAGCCTCTCCGCGGCCCCAACGACCTGACGCTCGACTCGACTTCCGGCGGTGTTTACTTCACCGACCCGGCCAAGTCGGACGAGACGAACTCCGATGGCACGATCCACTACCTTGACCGCCAGGGGGTCTGTCATACGGTTGCCAAGGACCTTGCGTTTCCCAATGGGATCGCGATCCGGCCCGGCGGCAAGGAGTTGCTCGTGGCCGAAAGCAAACATAACCGGATCCTGGCGTTCCCGGTGCTCGAGCCAGGAAAGCTCGGCCAACCCAGGGTGTTGATCAAGCTGCCCGAGAAGGGCGCCGGGCAGATCGACAATCAGCCCGATGGGATTGCGCTCGATGCCGAGGGGAACCTCTTCGTCGCCCATTACGGGATGCGACAGGTCCAGGTCGTCAGCCCTGATGGCAAGCTGCTCAGGCGTTACCCCGGCGGCAACCTGACGACCTCGAACGTGGCATTCGCCGGCCCGGACATGGACCGGCTTTACATGACCGGGGGCGAGCCGGGCGCCCTGTTCCGCCTCGACCTCGAGGGTGTCAAGGGCCTGACGATCTTGCCTCCAAGGACCGACAAGTGACCCCTGGCGAGCGCGAGGTTGCTCCTTGCCCGGTTGAGCCACTCGCGCGGATCGGTAGGAGGATAGCGTTTACGCGCCATACACGACGTTTCCCTTTGTATAATACGCGGCTGATGGCGTCTCGCATCCTTCCTCTGGCCCGACCCCGGGGTGATCGAGTACACTGATTGGTCTCGATTCCGGCGTCGTGCGCCGAATGCGTGATGGAAGGGGACCCTCCCGTTCTGGTCCTCGAATCGAAACCAGCTTAACAGAGCTCTGAGGTGTCCCGTGCCATTTCGTCCACGCAAGAAGAAGACGAGGCAGGCGAAATTCCACCGCTGTCAAAAGTGCGGCTCGCAGGTTCGCCGCCGCACCGTCCGCTGCAAGCGTTGCTCCGAGCCGCAAAAGTCCAAATGAAGCCAGGACAGAAGGGGAATCCCGTAGAACGCGCGGAGGTGTCGCGCGCTCGAGTCGTATCAATCCAAGGGGCGGTTTCCAGGGGGGACTCCGACAACACTCGAGCGGTTGACGACGGCGACCGACAGGTCGGATTCAACGCGGATCTGACACGATAACCGGGTATTTGGCTCGAGGTCCGTTTCTCGAGCCAGCCGCTCCTGCTCGGTTGCCTCCATCGGTGGTGCATCACCGGCAAGCACCTGGACGCGGCACGTCGTGCATCGCGCATTGCCTCCACAGCGGTGCATGATGTCGATACCGGCGTCCTCGATCGCCAGGACCAGCTTCTTCCCGGTCTCGACCTCGAACGACTTTTCACCCTCGACGGTCACGGTGGGCATGTGCTGTCGACTCCTCGGTACCGCGCGGAAGCCTGGATCAGGCCCCGGCCGGAATGGATGGACATCAGGCTAGTGTACCTGCTCACGACGGAGGAGGGTACGGGTTTTCCTCGATTCGGGTGTCATGAAAACTTTGTGAAATCATGATTCAAAACCAGATGCTTTTTTTGCCGGGCTTCTGTCTGGATGCCTCTGCCGGCGGGCTGCCCATGGAGGGCGACGCGAGGGACCACGAGGGTCTTGCAAAGCTGACTAGGCTGTGACATATTTCACGATCCACCCCCTCTGCGCCCGAGACGGTGAGCCCAACGACCGGGGGAATTGGAGATTTTGATGAGCTGGCAGGTAGATCTTTACGTGGCAGCCGTGCTGATCCCTCTGGCTGCTTTCGCGGTCGAGGTGATCTTCATCCGGCAGTTGAAGCGCGCGAACGCTTACCTGGCCACCGGCGCCATCGGCCTCTCCTGCCTGCTCAGCCTGATCGGTTTCCTGGACTACGCGTATGAGACGAGCGGGTTCTCCCGGCCTCACCACGCCGAGTCGCAGGCCGCCCCGGCGGCTGAAGGACCGGCCGCCGCGCACGGCTCCGAAGGTTCGGCCGCTCACAAGCCGCTGGTCTGGCCCGCCCATGTCGACTGGGTGATCCTGGGCGGCCAGGCTGCCGCCGCCGCGGATGCGAACGGAAGGACCACGAGCAAGCCGGGCCTGGCGGTTCCCCTGGGAGTCGCGATCGACAATCTGAGCGTCCTGATGTTCCTCATGGTCACGTTCATCGCGACCTTGATCCACATCTACTCGATGGGCTACATGCACGACGACCCGCGTTATCCGCTGTTCTTCGCCTATCTCTCCCTGTTCTGCTTTTCGATGCTGGGCCTGGTCGTCTCGTCGAATGTCTTCATGATCTTCATCTTCTGGGAATTGGTCGGCCTCTGCTCATACCTGCTGATCGGCTTCTGGTACGAGGAAAAAGTCAATTGCGACGCGGCCAACAAGGCATTCATCGTCAACCGGATCGGCGACGTGGGGATGCTCGTCGGCCTGGGCCTGCTCTGGAGCAGCCTGGGAACGTTCAACTTCCAGGAGATCAACCAAGGGCTGCGCGGCGAAACCGGGAATCTGCATAGCGTCATCCATTCAAACGGAGAGGAGGTCGTCGAGCTCGTCAATCCGGCGACCCATCAAGTCGAGAAGAACGATGTCACCGGTCAACCGCGCCGGATTCCATACTGGATGCTGACGCTGGCCGGCCTGGGTGTTTTCGCCGGCTGCGTGGGCAAGAGCGCCCAGTTTCCGCTGCATGTCTGGTTGCCGGACGCGATGGCCGGCCCGACCCCGGTGTCGGCCTTGATCCACGCGGCGACGATGGTGGCGGCGGGGGTGTATCTCGTAGGGCGATTTTTCCCGCTGTTCACGGACGATGTCCTCCTTTACATCGCCTACACCGGCGGGATCACCTTGTTCATCGCCGCGACGATCGCGATGGTCCAGACCGACTACAAGAAAGTCCTGGCCTATTCGACGGTCAGCCAGCTTGGCTTCATGATTCTGGGACTGGGTGTCGGGGGCTGGGCCGCCGGACTGTTCCACCTGCTGACGCACGCCTTCTTCAAGGCACTCTTGTTCCTCGGCGCCGGCAGCGTCTACCACAGCGTGCACACCTATGAGATGCCGGCCCTGGGGGGCCTGCTCAAGAAGATGCCGATCACGGCCTGGACGATGCTCGTCGGGACGCTGGCGATCTCGGGCGTGCCTTTTTTCAGCGGGTTCTACTCCAAGGACGCGATCCTGGCCGCCGCGCTGGCCCGGGTCATGCAGGACCCCCAGCACATCTTGCTCTTCCTCCTGCCGGCCGTGGGCGCGGTGCTGACGGCTTTCTACATGTTCCGGATGTGGTTCTTGACCTTTGCCGGGGAGCCGCGCGGCTTCCCGTCGGCGGTCGAGGCGGTCCACTCCCACTCGCACGACGACGAGCATGCCCTGGACCATGGCCATGGTCACGGCCACGATCGCAACCCGGCCGCGCACGCTCATGAGAGCGAGCCGATCATGACCTGGCCACTCCTCCTCCTGGCGTTTTTCAGCATCTTCAGCGGCTGGACGCTCTGGTACGTCATCCCCCTCCCCTTCGGGACGCCGGCCGTGGAACATATGCTCGAATACGGCGAACCCTACAGGGCCACCGATATCACGTCCATGCATCACTACTCCGCGCTGGGGGCCTCGTTCTTGATCATGCTGGCGGGCGTCGGCCTGGGGCTGCTCTATTATGCTCCCAACGGATTCCCTTACTTTGTGCCGGCCCGCTTGAGCGCGGCCCGGACCGCCGCCCGCTTTGGCGGAGTCTATCGTTTTCTGGTCCATAAGTGGTACTTCGACGAGCTTTACTGGGCCGTATTCGTATGGCCCTGCCTGGCGTTGGCTCGGTTATGCCGCCAAATCGACCAGGTCTTGATCGACGGCCTGGTTGACGGCTCGGCGGCCGCCACGGCACTCCTCTCCCGGCTGGAGGGGGTCTTCGACATGATCGCCGTCGACCGCCTGGTCAACCTGACAGCCAAGACCGTTTATGTTGCCGGCGATTGGAGCCGCTCGATCCAGACTGGCCGGCTGCGCAATTACCTGATGTTTCTGGCGGTTGCGCTTGTCGGTCTTCTTGCTGGAGCAATTGTCTGGATCCGCGGCTGAGCCGGCTGGAATCAGCTTATCCCCAACTCGCCCCGAACTGGTGACCGCCCCATGATGAGCGACAATCTTCTGCTGACCTCCCTCTGGTTGGTTCCCTTGATCGGTGCGGCGATCGTCCTGGCCCTGCCCGGGCGATCCGAACTCGCCGTCAAGTGGGTATCGCTGGCCGTCACCTCGGTGACCTTCCTCATCTCGCTGGTGGTCCTGGGCGTCTATTTGAGCGGCGATCCCCAGACAGGCGCCCGCGCGCCGCTGCGGGAGCGGGCCGCGCACAACCGGCTGTTCGCCCCGGACGGCAAGGAGGCGACCACGAGCGACGAGTCGGGGCGGGGCGAAAACGACCTGGTCGTCCGCCGCGCGTGGATCCCGTACTTCAACATCCAGTACTACCTTGGCGTGGACGGCATCAGCCTCAGCCTGGTGGTACTGACGGGCCTGGTCGGTGTGCTGGCGTGCCTGGCTTCGTGGACGATCGACAAGCAGGTCAAGGGCTACTTCGCGCTGTACCTGCTGTTATGCGCCAGCATGATCGGCGTGTTCATCTCGCTCGACCTGTTCTTGTTCTACGTCTTCTTCGAGGTGATGCTGCTGCCGATGTACTTCCTGATCGGCATCTGGGGCGGGCCGAGGCGTGAGTATGCCGCGATCAAGTTCCTGCTGTACACGCTCTTCGGCTCGGTCTTCATTCTGGTGGCGATCCTGATCCTCTACTTCTGGCAGAGCAGCTCGTCGGTGCCTGGCTTCACGGGCCGCTTCACGGGCCATTCCTTCGACCTGGTGGAGCTCACGCGGATCGCTTCCACGAGCAGCTACTATCCTCGGTCGGTCCAGTGGTGGGTCTTCATCCTGTTCTTCATCGGGTTCATCATCAAGCTTCCCTCGTTTCCGTTTCACACATGGCTGCCCGATGCACATGTCGAGGCACCGACGCCGATCAGCATGATCCTGGCCGGGATCCTGCTCAAGATCGGCGGCTACGGCCTGATCCGGTTGGCCTGGCCGCTGGCCCCGGCCGGCGCCTTCGACTGGGCGTGGTTCGTCGCCGTGCTCGGAGTCTTCAGCATCCTCTACGGCGCCCTGGTGGCGATGGCCCAGACCGACTTCAAGAAGCTGGTCGCCTATAGCTCGGTCAGCCACATGGGCTACGTGACCCTGGGAATGGCCGCGATGAGTCTCATTGCCGCGGACGGCTCAACCAAGCTCGATCCGCGCATCTACGCCTATGGGGTCAACGGCGCGATGTTCATGATGCTCGCCCACGGGATCACGTCGGCCGGCATGTTCTTCCTGGTCGGCGTCATCTACGACCGAACGCACACTCGCGATTTGAACAAGCTGGGCGGCCTCTCCAGCATCATGCCGCTCTACGGGGCTGTTTCCTATGTGATCTTCTTCGGCTCGATGGGTCTGCCGGGCCTCTGCGGGTTCGTCGCCGAGGTGTTCGTGGTCCTCGCGGCGTTCAATTACAGCCTCATCCTCGGAATCCTGGCCGCGGCGGCCGTGATCCTGACAGCCGGATATATCCTCTGGACGATCCAGCGCGTCTTCTTGGGTCGCAGCGAGGCCTGGAACGGCCTTCCCGACATGAACTTCCGCGAGGTCGCCATCTCCTACCCCCTAGTGGTCCTGACCATTGCCATGGGAGTCTTCCCCCAACCGCTTGTACTGAGCTGGGTGGCCCCCTCGGTCGACCAGATGGTTCAAGGTGTGGCCACTGCTCACGACGTCAATGCCCAGCCCGGTCAAGTTCAACGGGTCAGTCTACCACCGCCGGCACAACGAGTTGACACCCGCGCGGGCACCGTGGCCGAAGGGGTTCGGGCAAGACTGCCCGGCTGACCTTGCATCAATTCCCGAGCCGGTGTACCTTGCGGTCCACCTCGGATCGTTCTCCCGGCGGTAGCCGCGTCGTTTCAGGCTGAAGGCAATGCGCGACCCATCGATCCGGGCCCCCCAGCCGCTCACGGCTCACCGGGCGCCGCACGAGCAGCCGATTTCGACTCGCCAGGCCGGCAGACAACCCGTAAACCGGAGGTAGGCCTGAGGATAGGTCAGGACGTGTCTACTCAGGAAGGAGTTGAACCGCTATGCGAGCCAGGTCATGGATGGCCGCTCTCGCCTTGATCGCGGGAACTTTGATCGCCGTGGGACGAGCGGTGCCGGCCCTGGTCTCGAGCTCGACTCAAGATCAAGGTCAAGCCCAGAACGCCAAGGAGCCCGAGCCCCGATCTCAAACCACCAATCCCAAGCCGCCTGATTCGCGGATCCCGGCCGTTCAGCTCAACCTTGTGATCGCCGGCTTGAGCCGCGACGGGTGTGACATCGAGGTCAAGCCCGGCAATGCAAGCTGCAAGTTCAATGCATTCAACGAGCGCGGCGCGGAAGGCCGTCAACATGTCTCGTCGGAGGGGAGAGCCAAACTGCAGCTCCGTGACGTCGAGTTGCGCGGCGCCGACCGCACCTGCACCGTCGCCATCACGGTGCGCGAGCCGGGACAGCCCGTCAAGACGATTTACCGCGGCTTCCGTCTCGCCGCTCAGTCGGATAAGGTAGGCTCCTCGACCACCACGGCTGTACCCATCTTCACTTGCTACCTGAGCTCCCCATCGAAGCTGGCCAAGGTCGACGAGTCGCGCTCCCGGAGGAAATAGGTCCCCCTTGGGCACGAAGGTGACCAATCCGCCGCTCAATGGCTTGCCATCGGGCAGCAGCACCTTGCCTTGACCTCGTAAACTCGAGCGGAACCCGGGTCGGCCGACCTCCAGTACCGGTGCCGCGCTGGCGGGACCCCCGCAGGTCCCGCCCCGCGGACGGGGAGCGGATACTGGCCCTCGAAGTACTGGCTGACGAACCGCTCGTCGCGGCCGGCGCACTCGATGACCGCGATCGTGTTGCTCGTGCCGTCGATGATCTCGCTGATCGCGGTCTTGCCATCCTTCAGCAGCCCCTTGGCCGCCAAGAACTTGTTGTGATAAGCAGCGAGCATGGAAACTCGTGCGGGGAACAGTAGAGAAAGTGTGGACCAACGCGATACGATTTGGGGGGCCGGAATCATGGTCCTTTCTAAAACAAAGCGAGGGGTCACACGTTTATGGAACGCGCAGTGAACCGCCGTCGTTTCATGGGTACGACGGCCGTGGCGAGTCTGAGCACTCTGGCGATCGGCGCGGCGCCAGCCAAGCCGGCCGGATCGAGGAAGCCGATCATTGTTGCCAGCGGCAACGGCCTGGCGGCGGTTGAAAAGGCGATGGAGCTGGTCAAGAAAGGTCATGACCCTCTCGACGCGGCGATCGAGGGGGTGGCGATCGTCGAGGCCGACCCCAAAGACCATTCGGTGGGCCTGGGAGGTCTGCCCAATGAAGACGGGATCGTCGAGCTGGACGCGGCGGTCATGCACGGGCCGACGCACGGCGGAGGCTCGGTGGCATCGATCCGCAATATCATGCACCCCGCCGCCGTCGCCCGGCTGGTCATGCAGCGCACCCGGCATTGCCTCCTGGTCGGCGAGGGAGCGCTTCGGTTTGCAAGGGCGCACGGTTTTCCCGAGGTCGATCTTCTGACTGACGAAAGCCGGCGGATCTGGCTTCATTGGAAAGAGACTCACGACCCCAAGGACGACTGGCTCCCGCCCCCCGATGACAAGGTGGCCGCCTTCGTCCGCGAGACAGTGGCTAATCGGGTCACGGGCACGATCCACTGCTCGGTGCTCGACACGCACGGCGACCTGGGTTGCACGACGACGACCTCGGGCCTGTCCTGGAAGATTCCCGGGCGCGTCGGCGATTCGCCCATCCTGGGGGCGGGGCTTATCTGGACAACGAGGTCGGGTCGGCTGGCTCAACGGGCGTGGGCGAGGCCAACCTCTTGAACCTCTCGAGCTATCTGGTGGTCGAAGGGATGAGGCGCGGGCTGCACCCCAAGGACGCGATCATCGAGACCTGCAAACGGATCGCCTCTACCAGCATCCGCGATCCCAAGCGGCGGCGAGCCGATGGCAAGACCTCGTTCAACGTCTTGTTCTACGCCGTCCGAAAGGATGGCGAGTTCGCCGGCGGCTCGATCTACCCTGGCGGCAAAATGGCTGTCCATGATGGCGATTCGGCCCGCATCATCCGTTTCGACCCGCTCTTCGACAAGTGATGACAGAGCGATGAGGCGGAGTTAGAAAAAAGACCGAGGTCGTGCATGGGGGTACATGACCTCGGTTCGCGGCCGCCGCGGGGAACGATGGGGCTCGTCATCGCTGTGACGAACCTGGTTGACGCGCTGATCAATACTGATCGGCCGAGATCACTTCTCCTCCGGCGCACGTCACCAGGCCTCGCAAGGTCACGACGTTGATCGAGTCCTTGATGAAACGGACGCTGCCATCGCCCAGGAGGACGTTCACACCGCCCGGATGGAACGAGGACAGCTCGTCGTTGTGGCCGGCATTGTTTCCTTGGGCGAGGAACGGGGGATTCTCGGTATACGCGAAAAGCTCGTGGTCGGGTCGATACTTGTTGTTCGGCTGCCCGGAGACGCCGTAGGAGGTATCGGGCTCAGCCCACCTCCAGTAACGGCGCCAGATCGCAATGCCGCCAGCCGGGCCCAAGCCAACGATCGGGCGAGGATTAACTCCGTCGTAATATCCCTCCTGGTACGGGCTGATGTAACGGGAATCGCGGCCGGCGTCCTCGCCGATGGCGATCGTGTTGCTGGTGCCGTCGGTGATCTCGGCGATGCGGGTCTTGCCCTGGTGGAGCAACCCATTGGCCCGCGAGAACTTGTTCCGATAGGGGGTGGCGGGGAAATTGACTGCGTACGTCGTTTGGCCAAGTGGGTCGATGTCGACGTAGCAGGTCGCGCCGTAATCGTCGACACCATAGCCCTTGGCTCCCACGACGACCTGAGTCGGGTCGTAAGGGTCGATGTCATCGCGGGCGCCGTCCGGCTGACGCGTCGCGGAGGGGCAGAGAAAAACAGCCACGGCCGTGTTGCACGCGGTCAAGTTCATGCCCGTGGCCTCGTTGTAATCGACGGCGAAGTTCATCGCGTTGAACTGGCTGCCCCCTTCCATGTAGGGCAGGATGCGTGCCAGGCAACTCCAGCCGCCGTCGATGAATTGGCTCTTCGCCGGTACAGGGGCGAAATTCGTCGATTCGCCAGAGGGGGGAAAGCAGGAGTTGCTATTCTCGTAATTATGCAACGCCAGGCCCATCTGCTTGAGGTTGTTGGTGCATTGGGCACGGCGAGCAGCCTCTCGCGCCGATTGCACGGCGGGCAAGAGCAGAGCGATCAAGACGGCGATGATGGCGATCACCACCAAGAGCTCGATCAGGGTGAACCCTGGGCGAGAAAACGGCGATTTCGTCGGTAATCTCATGTGCTTGTGTCTCCAGCAAGTTTTGCGAGTGCGAGGGGAAAACAAAACGTCGTCAACGCTCCGACCCTGGGATCGGCGGACCGTGGATTTCACATCGGGCATCCTCGCCCGGCCACACCTTCGCCACCAGGCAAGGTGAAGTCCCATCCTTCCCATCCTGGGCCGAGTTACTACTTTGTCAGCTTGAATTCAAAGTTGTTTCCGGTCTCGTCAGGCTTGACCGTTGCCGTCAGCTTCGACGAATCCTCGTCGGCGTACTTCTCCGGGAAGGGAAGCGAGCCTGTTCGCTTGGGCGCTACCTTCACCGTGGGGAGTTTTGATTCATCGATCTCGATGCGGATCCGGTACTCGCCTTCCGGTAGACCGTCCCCCGTACTGCCTTTGACCTTGAACGTGCCGTCGCTCTCGATCGTGGATGGAGATGTCAGAGTCGACTTCACAGCCACGAAGACGATCCGTCCCGAGGTCAGGGGTTTGCCATCGGCGAGCAGGACCTTGCCCTTGACCGGGTAAAGCCGCATCGAGCTCAGAGGATTGCTGTCACAGCCGGCGAGACCGGCCACGACGGCGGTCAACATCCAGCAGAGGGGTCGCCAGGCTGAGTTCCCTGGCAGAAGTCCTTTCAATCTCATCGTTGCTCACTCACCTTCTGTGAAATTAATCGCTCATGACAAAGAGAGAACAATTCTAAATAATCATTTTTCATCGCGTGATTCGCTGATACTGGCCTCCCGCGACGACGCTGGCAGAGGGAATCTAACAACCCGATGGGCGTTGTGTGTGAAATCTCCGAGAATAACTCGTAGAGAGTTTGCGAAGTGCCGGGGTCGCTCGCGCCACGTCGTTGTGGGGTCTGGAGTTACCGATCGATGTTGAACTCAAAAACTTCGTTCAGAACACCAGCCCAGTGATCCATCCCACGGCGAGGAAGAAGAGGAACAGGATCACGGCCAAGCGTTTCGAGACTTCCCGCCACAGGTAAATGCTGGGGATGATGCTGTACGTCCCCAGCGTCATCGCGAAGAGCATGACGTACCCGGCAGGAACTCCTTGCTGAAAAAGCTGCGCGGCGAACATCACGTCCAGCGCGATGGGAACGGGCATGAACACCGAAGCCAGACCGACGAGGAACAGCCGCGCGGGAGTGAGTTCGGACAGCAGCGCCTGCCAGGGAAAGAGCGTCAGCAGCGCCGCGGACACGACGCTGGCCAGCAGCATGATCGTGACCGTCGGCTTGAGTAACATCCACACGTTCCCGGCATAGTCCCGGGCCAGCTCCTTCGAAACCAGCCAGAGCGTTTCCGAGCAATCCGGCAGCGCGAGTGGGATGGCACAGGATGCCCCTTCGTCGCCGACGGTGAGGACCTTGAGCGGCCTGGCTCGCTCCAGCCAGGAGATCACGCCGGGAACGACGACGAGGATGACAAGGATCAGGATCGCGTACTTGGTCAAGCTCATCGTCCACGGCAGTGCCGCGAACGTCATCATCACGACCACGGGATTGAAGTTTGGCGAACTGAAGAGGAAGCCGAGCGCGACTTCGACGCGCCCATGGCCCCGCGTCACGCCGCAGGCCGTGGGAACCGCGCAGTTCGCACAGACGCCCATCGGGACGCCGACCAACGCCCCTTTCAGGGAGTTAAGCTGAAGATTCTTGCCGATTTTCAAGGGGTAGTAACGCAGGACGGTATGCAGCAGCGCGCCGAACAGCACGCCGAACGTCATACCGATCTTCATGCTGTCGAGCCAGTTCACGGCCCCGAACAGGATTCGCCGCCATGCGGGGTCCGTCTCCGCGACATGGAGGACTTCATGGCTGAAGGCCATGCTCGGAAGTGCCTGCCCCACGTGCTCGGCCTTGCTCAGTAACAGCGGATAGCGCGACGCGAACCAGAACACGCCCAGCAGCGCGATCGCCGCGGCGGCCAGGAGCAACGGCCGGTAATAGCACGGGATGTGGCGGAGAGAGGATCGGAGTGCAATGGCGCTCATGGGACCTCCTCAATCCTTGGCATGGGGCGGTTGCACCCCCTCAGTTGAAGTCGCAGAGGACCCAAGTGTCACAGGTCGTCGGAGTCGTCAAGAGGCGAGTCGTCGAGCTCGGTTTCGAGGCTGGGTGGTCGTGCCAGGGCTGGTTGGGTCGTGGGGAGTGGGCTGACCGTCGTGGGGCTGCCGGCATCAACTCTGGTCGTCGCCCCACGCTGGCCGAGCAGGCGGACCTGGCCCGCTCCGACGGCGTGTTCCAGCTCGGGGATCAGTCGGTCGTCGTACCGCACGCGCAGCGACGCGCCGGCCTTGTAGATCGCCCGGCGGACGTGTTCGAGACCGACGATCTCCAGATAGAGGTCGAGGTTCCCGGGTCGGATTCGCACGGCGCGGAGCAATCGCTCGAGGTGTTCGGTCTGATGCAGGCCCTTGTGCAGGCGGACGACAACGCCGCGGGTCAGCTCGGCGGGCCCCTGCTCGAGCGGGATGATCCGGCTGACGACCAGCTCGGGGGGATCGCGGCGGCGGTCGAGCGTACCCTTGATGAAGCCGATCAGGTCATTTTTGACGAGGTCGGTCATCTTGGCGAATTCCTCGGGCCAGAGCATGGCTGGGGTCGTGCCGCTCAAGTCCTCGAAGGTGAGCTTGGCCATGCGTGTGTGGCCGGACCGGCTCTTCTGGACGTTTCGGACCTGAACGTTGGAGATCATGCCGCCCAGGACGACTTCGGTCTTCTCGGGGGCGGTCGCCAGGTCGGCGACGCGGTGGGTCGCCAGGGCCTGGAGCAAACCGGCGTGACGGGCCAAGGGATGGCTCGACATATAAAAGCCCAGTGCTTTCTTCTCGCCCGCCAGTTTTTCGGCGTCGGACAGCTCCGGGAGGTCGGGTAAGGGGGAGAGGTGGGCGATCGAGCCGTTGCCGCCGGCCTTGGGCTGGCAGCGGGGGGACGACTCGAAATCGTCGAAGAGCCCGCGTTGACCGCGGCGGCGATCCTCCTGCTTGGCCTGCCCGGCCTGAAGCGTCCGCGGCAGGATCGCCAGGAGCTGCGACCGCTTTGCTCCCAGGCAGTCGAACGCTCCGGCGTGGATCAAGGTTTCGACGCAGCCGGCACCGACCTCCTTGGTCGAGACTCTTTCAAAGAAGTCGTCGAGGCTCTGGAATCGATCGTTGAGCTCACGCGCCTTGACGATTGCCAGGGCGGCCTTGAACCCGACTCCCTTGATCGCTCCCAGCCCGAAGTGGATCGTGCCCTCGCTGGCGACCCGGAAACCGAGCTGTCCCTCATTGATGTTGGGGGGCAGCACATCGAGGCCCATCCGGCGGCAATCGTCGATATGTTCAACGAAAAATTTGTCTCGTTCGGCGCCGTCCATCTCGGACGAGAGCACGGCGGCCATGAACTCGGTCGGATAATGAGCCTTGAGATAAGCGGTCTGGTAGGCGACCAGGGCATACGCCGTGCTATGGGATTTGTTGAAGCCGTAGCCGCCGAACTTCTCGATCAGGTCGAAGATCTTGGCGGATTTTTCCCGGTCCAGCCCCTGGGCGAGGGCCCCCTCGAGGAACTGGTCGCGGCTCTGCGCGATGACGTCGGCCTTCTTCTTCGAGATCGCCTTGATCGTGGCGTACGCCTGCGACAGCTCGATGCCTCCCAGCCGGTTGAGGATTCGCATAACCTGCTCTTGATACACCATCACGCCGTAGGTTTCTTCCAGGATGTCCTTGAGTACGGGATGCAGATAGGACGCCTGCTTGCGGCCGTTCTTGACGTCGACGTAATCATCGACCATGCCGCCGTTCAACGGGCCGGGGCGATAAAGTGCATTGGTGGCGATGATGTCGGCGAACCGATCCGGCTTCATCTTGATCAAGAGGTCGCGGATGCCGGCCGATTCAAGCTGGAAGACCCCCTTCGATTCGCCTCGCTGCAGCAGCTCGAAGGTCTGGGCGTCGTCCATCGGAAGATGGTCCAGATCGATGGGGGCCTCGGGATGCCGCTGGTTGATGATCCGGACGGCTCCCTCGAGGGTGGTGAGGTTGCGCAGACCGAGAAAGTCCATTTTCAGCAGCCCGGCTTTCTCGATGTCCCCCATCTCCCACTGGGTCGTGACGACCTCCTTGGCCTTGTCCTTGTTGGGGATCTTTTGGAGCGGGACGAGCTCTTCGAGCGGCCGGTCGGCGATCACCACTCCCGCGGCGTGGGTCCCGACGCTGCGGTTCATGCCCTCGAGCCGGCGGGCGAAGTCCAGGAGCCGGGCGACCTCGGGATCCTCATCGGCCATTTTTCTCAGGGCCGACTCCTCCTTGATCGCCTCGTCGAGCGTGATGTTCAGCCGTGCGGGGACGAGCTTGTTGATCAGCTCGACCCGGGCGAGCGGGATGTTGAGCGCCCGACCCACGTCCTTGATCGCCGCCTTGGGCTTGAGAGTGCCGAATGTGCCGATCTGGGCGACGTTCGCATCACCGTACTTCTTCCGAACGTATTCGATCACTTCGTACCGCCGCTCCTGGCACAGGTCGATGTCGATGTCGGGGGCCTCGGAGCGATCCGGGTCGAGGAACCGCTCGAAGAGCAGGTCATATTTCAACGGGCAGATTTGGCTGATCTGGAGCAGATAGCTGACCAGCGCTCCGCAGGCCGACCCGCGGGCCGAGGCGGGAATGCCCCGCTCGCGCGCATAACGCACGAAGTCCCAGACGATCAGGAAGTAGGAGGCGAACCCCATCCGGTTGATGATGGAGAGCTCGTGGTCCAGCCGCGCACCCGCATCGGGGAGCGGATTCGCGCCGTAACGCTTGCTCAGGCCCTCCTCGCAGAGCTCGCGCAGGTAGTCTTCGGGCGTCTTGTTCTCCGGGGGCTGGAACGACGGGAAGCAGCGCCGGCCCAGGCCGAGGCTCTCGTACTGTGGCTCGACCATCTCGGCAATCCGGGCCGAGGCGGCCAGCGCATCCTCGTGGCCCGGCATCGCCTCATACATCTCCTCGGGGCTGCGGAGGAAGAACTGGTCGGTCTCGAACCGCATCCGCGTCGGGTCGTCGACCGTCTTGCCGGTGTGGATGCAGAGCAGGACGTCGTGCGCGGCGGCGTCGTCGCGGGTCAGGTAGTGGGCGTCGCTGGTCGCCACGACGGGCAGACCCATCCGCTGTGCGATGTCCAGCGCTCCCTGGGCGCATTCCTGCTGGATCCCGACTCCGTTGTTCTGGATCTCGACGAAGAAGTTCGGCTCGCCGAAGACGTTCTGGTACCAGGCACAGAGCCGCTCTGCCTCGGCCGTCCGGGAGTGGAGGATGTAGTCGGAAAACTCCGCCGAAGCGCAACCCGATAAGCAGATCAGCCCCTCCGCGTGCCGCTCGAGGATCTCCTTGTCGATCCGAGGCTTGTAGTAGAAACCCTCCAGGAACGAAAGCGACGACAGCTTCATCAAGTTGCGGAATCCCGTCGCGTCGCGGGCCAGTAGGGTGAGGTGGAACGCGTGCTCCTGGCCCGACATGCCACCCCCGCTTCGCTCCGTTCTTTTTCCAGGAGCGACGTACGCCTCCAGCCCGACGATCGGCAGAATCCCGGCCGCTTTCGCCTCGCGAAGCAATTCGACGGCGCCATAGAGGTTGCCGTGATCCGTCAGCGCCAGCGCGGGCATGCCCAACGACTTGGTACGCTGGACCAGGTCCGGGATCTTGCTCGCGCCGTCGAGGAGGCTGTAATGACTGTGGCAATGGAGATGCACAAACGGCGGGCTGGACATCGTGGAGTCACTCGTGCTGCGGCTGGTCGGCCGCCTCCGGCGCCTTCCGGCCCACTCCAAGGATTCGGGCCGATCCGATCGTCCCGATCGCGCTTCACCACCACGGGGTGAACTGGCGACGGGCTCAGTCTACCATAAACGAGCGGACTCGCCGATCGTCAGACACCCAGGCCGGCAAACCGCGCCGGCACGTGGCACTTCGGGAGCGATGGCACAAGCGGGACGTGCCGGTCGTCGATGCGGACCGTCGTCGGATTCGAGCAAGTGACTTGCATCCGCGAGCTCCCTCGGAACGCTGGTAATGAAGCGTGAAAGTCCCGAGGGAGGGCGAGGACTGCACACCCGCCTGTTTTGGATCGTCATTTGCGTCATTAAGCGTCATGCCGTCGCTGGGATTTGAGCTATGTCCGGGTCTCTTTTCTGGCCGTCGATCAGCTCGTTGGAGCAACTCTCTATGTCACTCACACTTGCGTGTGGTGACTCTTCTGTTATCGGAGGTTTTGTGCTCGTGATGGAAATGAAACGCTTTTGGCCGGTTCTGTGGAAAATAATGGAGATGTCATGGACGCAGGCGAAGGGGTCAAAGCCGGTCAACGGTTTCGACTTGTCACGGTTGGCACGCTGCCACAGCGCGTCGATTTGGCCCCAGTCGCGGTTCTCAGCCCGGGGCCCAGGCTGGCCGATGTGCCCGCAAGGACGTGGAGCGTGGAGCGTGGAGCGTGGAGCGAAAGTGCAGCCCGAGGCCCAGGCTGGCCGATGCGCCCGCAAGGGGCAAGGAAATGTCGGGAGTGGCCCGTGGCTCGTTGGTCAACAGCATGAATCGTCGTCAGCGTGTCGTACAGTTCGGCGGGGGTGCCAGACCACTGTTTCACTCGGCTCCCCTCGTCGAATTCGAGGGCCTCGCTGGGGCCGATCAGCTCATCGGTGACGCGGCCGATCCCCCAGGCCGGGTAGCGGGCAAAATAGTGCTTTACCTCATACGCGGCGCGGGCGAGGAACTGGGCCAGCCCCGCGGTGTGCATGTTTTCGCCGCCGGTCGAGGGCCAGTGATACCGCTCGCGGCCCGAAGTGAGAGTTTCGCGATCCCGGGCGCACGTGTGAGAGGCCCGCGCTCCCAGAAACTGAAGGGACGCGTTACGGCCGCGAGCAGTCTGAATGCCCGAATCGCGCAGCCTGGACGGAAGGAGAAGTCTGGATCGGATGCCAGAGAGGTTGAACGGTTGTGAGGGAAACGTCGGTACGTATGGCGCACACAGGTGTGGGGGCCCAAAATCGCCCCCAGGTGCCCCCGCCTTACAGGGATTGGAGTTACGTCTGACGGCATTTTTCTCCGTCGCACGCATTCGCGAAGCAAGTTCCTGTGAGGTTGACACTTACGTAGGACGGCAGGTTTGCGGAGAATCAGTCATTGGGACGGGGATGATCGGAAGGACGGAGGACGGAAGACGGAACACGCGGGACGGAGAAAACGGCAAATCCGGATGGGAGGGGCCGGATGCGTGATCGGTTCACGGACGCGTGGATGTCCGAGCGATGGCGAAGACCGCACAACGCGTCTGGGGTCGAAAATGTCGACATGTCGACATGGCCTTGGTAGCATTGACTGACGCGTGTCGACATGTCCCGCTTGGTTCATGGGCCATTGGTCCGACGTTCATTGGTCGAGCTGAAACCGCCCCAAAGGGCCTTCACCCGTCAACAGTCCACAAAGGTTGGCTCAAATTGGCTCAAATTGGCACAAAACCGCCGATGTCGGGGGCCCGTCTTCTTGCCGTAAGTGATTTGGGACCCAATATATCCGTCGAATGAGTTGTCGCAATCCGGTTTCAAGTGTGCCAACCTTGGTTCTGCGTGATCAGATGTCAAGCTGGAGACTACCACTCGGAAGGACGGAGGACGGAGGACACGCGGAAGGACGGAGGACGGAGGAAAGACCGATCCCCGATTTCTT
>JBIOJM010000186.1:0-19282 GCA_044450785.1 Isosphaerales bacterium | reverse complement strand
GGCGAGTCGCGAATCCATCGTCGGGTTTTTAACCCATGTTGAATGCGCCGGTCGCACATTACGCCGCGTCGCTGACGCTGGGGGCGGATCCGGCAGGCGCCCGAGGCGCCCGAGGCGCCCCCGCCTGCGCCGTCTGTCGAGGTTGTTTGACTCCGTGGTCCCGACTTGCAGCAGCATCGGCTCCCGTCTCCAGACCGCTGGCCCATGGGATGTAGGATTGTTGGCCGCGAGCGGGAGAATCAGCGAGCCATAACCATGAAATCAAGATGATCGCGCTGCCCCTGAGTCGGAAAAGGCGAATCGGCGTACCGCGGACGACGCTGTACGATCGATTCAAGCGACATCTCCCGCTTCAGACACTCGTCGGTCTTCAGCGCCATGGCCTGATCCTGCTCACTCGCATGGGCATACCGTCTTTTCTTCGGCATCGGATCCAAGAGGCGTTAATGATCCGGCCGATTCGTCAGGATTTGTGGGTTGGGGCGGCGCTTCTTTCCGCCTTTGGACGTGGCCGCCCGATTGCCTCAAACCACGCCGGTCATGCGCTCACCGAGGACGCTTCGTCAGCAGGCCGTGCTCTGCGCCATGCGGCCTCGACGTCGTCCCGATCCATTTTGACCAGGACCTTCGTCGAGGCCGCCTCCCGAACCGCGTCCGCCTGAGCCATCAAGGCCTGCCGCGCGTCATCCGTCCGCATCCGCGGGGACATTCGTCGGATGGTGTCCAGGATCCGAATCAGCACGGCGGGGTTTTCGGCGCCCGCCTGGCGGATCTGATCGAACGCCGTCTTCACCAGGCGCTCGAACCGAAGCGGAGGCACGCGCACACGCATCTTGCCACCGCGGTCGTACCAGCATCCGTCGCTTAAGGACACATCCGCTACAATGAGCAGCGCATCCGCCACCCAATCGACGCACCCCACGCCCGTGAACGTGTCGTTGACCGCCGGGGAGAGTGCGCGAATCGCGATCTCGACGATCTGCGCGATGCCGAATTCGCAGTCCTGCTTCAGACTGCGGTGTCGCCCGATCCCCACGTGTCGCTCGATCAATGCTTCGAAGCCCGCGAGGCGGTGGGGCGGCCAGACACACGCGAGCGGCTCGCCCCTCAGGACAAACTGTCCCGGTCTGTAAAGGAGGTGAATGACGGTGTCCGCCCGCAGGGCCGCGGCCACCAGAGCCGTACGGTCGATCTCCTGAACGTAACCGCTGTGCTTGCACTTGACGGTCTGCCCTTCGGCGATCTGCTGTGCGATGACCTCCAAACTGACGTGTTCGCCGCTTCCCTGTCCAGGTCCGCGTGCGTGCGCCTGAATTACCGTTGGCTGCAGGTCATCGACGATCCGCGCGATCATGTCCGGATTCTGGATGGACGCGGCAATGCGATGGCTGTAATAGATGAGGAAGCCAAAACTTGCGATCACGAGGAACCAGCTCGTGATGAGAGAGACCTGAGGAACAAAGGTCGAGTGAGCATTCTGATGGGTCACCAGAAAGACCAGACACAGGTAGATGAAAGTGGCCATGAAGAGGCCGATGGTGGCTTGTGTGACCCAATCCTGGAGGAATCGATAGAGGAGGCGTGGACCGAACAGCGTGGCCACCATCGAGAGCACGAGAAGCGCGACCGAGAAGATCAGCGCCAGGACCGTGCTGACGCAACTGAGCATCGTGCTCAGGATGGCGCGGGCGTCGTCGATGCCACCCATGGTGAACCATTCGGGGAGGTGAATGACACCGCGAGCATCCAGCACGTCCGGGATCATGGTGAGCCCAAAGAAGGCGAGGCTCGCCAAGGAAAATCCCAGGGGAATCCGCCAGAGATTGACGTCTGAGGAGCGACCGACAGGACCAGAACGCATGAACGCGCCTCCTTTTCCTCAGCCGAGAGCGTGGATGGCCAGGTTCCCAACCAGGTTGGCGACGACCCAAATCCCGAGCCCGAGTCCGCCCATCACCCAGACGTACCGGCGCAAGTGGTCGGCGTTGGCGGGTTCGCCCGTGGCGGTCAGCGGCAGGCCAAACCGGAACTCGCTCCACCGCCCG
This sequence comes from Isosphaerales bacterium, assembly GCA_044450785.1. Classification (GTDB taxonomy): domain Bacteria; phylum Planctomycetota; class Planctomycetia; order Isosphaerales; family Isosphaeraceae; genus JBIOJM01. The sequence continues at coordinate 17,237 of JBIOJM010000186.1, read as the reverse complement.
ATGAGCATCCCGCCCAAGCCGTGAATGACGCTGAAGGGAAATCGCGGAGTGAGTATGAACGAAAGGCTCGCTACCAGCCGCCGCCGCTGGTCAAGAAGAGGCGGATGAAGAGATCGTGCTCAGAATGGGAATTGTTGGTTTTGATCCTGAGCATGGAGACCTCGGAGGATGAGGGTGAAACCCTCGGACATCTCTTGGATTGTATGAGCCGTCGCGGCGAGTCGTCAATGAAAATCGCCCTTCGAATTCGAGCCCGATCAGCCGACGTCGGGTCCTTCAGAAGCGTACCGAGAACCCGACTCCGGTGAAAAAGTCGTCGGGGCGGCCGCTGAGGCCGAAGCCGGCGCGGAGGTCGAGCTGCATGTTCGGCGTCAGGCGGTAGAGCAGACCTCCATCCATGAAGTGCGTGGGTCGATTGTCCGCGGCGTTGGTCGACATGAGGATGTACCATTCGTAAAAGAGCGTCGTCCGCGCGGTCGCCGAAAAGAAGGCGACGAGGGACTGGTGATAGCGCTCGGAGCTGTCGGTGCGTTCTACTGATCCCGCGGCGGGCCGCTGCCGCAATCCCTCGTAGCCGGTGCTGCCGGCAAGCGTCAGCTTTTCGGTGAGGGCCCAGCCGTAGATCAAGTTAACGTGAGCCTCGACCGACTCGGACGAGAACGGTGACGTCCCGCCGGTCGGTGCCGTGATCGAGGTGATGAGGGCGGTCGTCGGGATCCATTTCCTCTTCGTGTCGCCCGCGAAGAGCTGCCACTTGAAGCCGACCTCCATGTCGCTCAAGCCGCCGCCGGTCCGCCAGGGGCCTCCGGGTCGCGACTGCGTCTGTTCCCACGTTTGTCCCGGCCAGTATGCGCGAAACTCGACCCGGTTCATCAGCCCGTAGCGCATGGCGAGCTCGGGTAAGCCGTACAGGGTGCTGCGTGTCGTGGCAGTCTTCAGACTGTTGAACGTGAAGCCCGACTCGAACTGGAGTCGTCCGGGTGGAACGACGGTATTTGCCGGCGTGAAGGTGGGCCGGTCGGTGCTGATCGGGCCGTCGGGATCCTCCTGCTGCGACAGGGTCGCGTACAACCGATCGAGCAGACTCGGCTCGGGCGAGCCCGGCGCGTTCTCGGAGCGGGCCGGGCCCGTTTCTTCCGCGGCCTGGTCGGGGGACGCCGGCTGGGATGCGCCGGCGTTCGAGGAGCCTTCCGGTGCGCGCGATCCCACTGACTGGGCATGAGCAACGGTCCCCATCGCCACGATGGACACACAGGCGACCAGGCGCACCACCGAGTGTACCATCCGGTGTCTCTCACTCCGCGGGCGACGGCTTCACCACAACTTTCCGGCTCAAGCCTTGACCGGGACCGCAAGATCCCTCCCGGTCCGCGCGACCGGTTCTGCTCCTTCGAGCCAGGCTCAGAACCGAATCGTGAAGTCAAAACCGTACATTAGCAAATCTTTGCTTTTGCCGAGATTGAACGCCGGCACATCCCAGGAATGATAGTAGCCGATCTCGGGTCGGATCATGATATTATCGCAAAACTGATGGCTCAAGCCGATCGTGTTGCTGGTGTAGCTACTCGGGAAGCCCGACCGCTCACCTTCCTCATCGCGCCACCACTCATTGCGGACCGTGATGTAGTCTCTCTTCGAGAGCCCGAACATCGTGTAATTCAAAACGCCGTAGGTCCGGGACGTGCCGGGGATGAACTTGCCGAGACCTCCGCCTCCACCGAACGACAATGGCGGACCGAGACTGGGCGTTCCACCGACCACCGCGTCGTTCTGCCACATGTAGTAGGCTTCGGTCTTCGTATGGACCTTCTTGTTGAACCTGTGCTCCCAGGTCGTCACGATGTAATTGAAGTTGTCGTGCCCTGATCTGTGGCCGTCGGCCCAGAAGTAGCGAAAATTCGCATTGTTGATGTTGTTCAAGCATGTATATAAAGCATCATTGTTCGATTCGGACACCCAACGCCAGCCGAAGAAGCCGGTCGCAAGGGCGCCCGGATACCAGGGGGCCATGTCCGTTCCCGAATGGATTGCGCCTTGCACCATGTTTCGTCGGTTGAGCTGGAAGCTGAACATGACGCCCGATTGGGTGTAGGTGTCGTAGGTAAAGAGGAGCGAGTGTGTGGCCAGGTAGTTGTCCGGGGCGTATTGCGTTTCGATGTCCGGGCACGCGATCCAGCGCCCGACTCGCACCACCATTCCCTCAAAGATTCGCGGGATGTACAGCTCGCCGTAGAGTTCAACGGGATCATACCCATAGAGATTGTTGTGATAGAGCAGTTGTTGACTGAAATATCCCCCGGCCGTCGTGTAGCGGTAGTCGATGCCGTACAAGTTGACCGAACGGAACCCCCAGTCGATGTGATCGGTCTGGGCCCAGTCGACCTCGCGCTCGAATTTGATGACGGCCTGGTCCACCTGTAGTGAGTTGGGCACAATCCAGTATGCTGACGGCAGATTCGATCTGTTGGCGTTGCTCCAGTTGCCGCCGGCGGTCACCCAGCCGTGGATTTCGATCCGGCTATCCTTGATGGCATCGCCGTAGGGGCCGAATAAGAGGGCCTCCTGCAAGGGGTCCGTGCTCGGGTTTGGGGGGACTCCGATCAGCGGATAACCTTGGTACTCAGAAACAGGAAACGGCGGCGAAAGAAAGGGAGCAGGCGGTACCCGCCGGGTAGAAGTCGCTGACTCATAGCCGCCTCCACCGCCGGTTTCGCCCGCGCGAAACGTGTCTTCACCTTCTGGCGCACCCGCCTCCCTGGGCGGCCCTAACCACCTCGGGAACCAATCCACCATGAATGAGTATCCGCGGAGAAACCTCTTGCCCAGGCCGTAGGGCTCCCGCTGACTCCCAGCAGGCACTCCAGCGACGGAAGGCTTGGCCACTGCGGCGCCTTCCTCAGACATTCCTGGCTGGCCGGCTGAAGGTGGCGTCGGAGACGGCAGCGCATCCAGAGAGGGCGGCATGTCACGAAGATCCTGCCCGGCGCCGAGACGAACCTGAACGCGCTCGGCCGCTGGAGCGACACCCGGCGATGGCATCGAGTCCTGTAACGACTCGTATGCCGCCCGTGAGACGGAATGATCAGCCTTCACAGCCGAGCGCGCTGAAGAATCCGCGTCCTCACCCGGGGCATACCGAACTTCCCGTCCGAGGAGCCAGCGAGTGCGAGGTTCTTCTCGAGGTGGACGTTCAGAATCGGTGCTCTGCCGCTTCGGCCGGAATGGCCAGACCGAATCCCGGAACCGCTCCCATCGGGTCGCTTCCTGGCGCGCCGGGGTCGATTCTTCGGTCTTTGCTTCTCGCCGTGTTTTCTGACCAGGGACAGAGCCTGTGGAGCGATCGGCCGTCGTATCGTGATCGTCTCGCCGTTCGGCCTCCTGTGCCCGGGCCGCTGCGGACGTCGTTACCAGGCAGAACGCCAGGACGAGCCGACTCCATCGTGCTGCGTGAAAACGATCTGTCATCTCTCGTTCCTCTGCGCGGCCATGAGTGATGGCGGACTGTTGGTACGATTGCTGACCATCCAAACGTCACCTGTTCGTCAGCGGGGGGAGAGGGATCCCGCGGGATCGGTTACTTGCGTCGAATGAGTAGTGTTACAACCCACCGGCCAAGGATAATGCGTGATTGCACGTCGTCGAACAATCGGAGTTGATTTCGCAGCGCCCTTCGACCTCGGTTGGATTCGGGGCTCCCTATCAAGACGATGAGGTTTCAGTCGAGCCGCACGCCAGGCACCCACGCATGGCGCGTCCGGTATATTCTTCGGCTAACGATTGTAAGGCCGTTAACGATCCGGCCGGTTGGTTGCGTTTTGTGGGCTGGATGAGCCCTTCTCGTCATATTAAGGCGAGTGGCAGGTCGAATGATCCCCGTAGCCGAAGTCGCCAGACTTCGGGCCGGAACTCTGGCGAGTTCCGCTACGGGTATGGCATTTTCTGCCGCTCGCCTAAACATCCGCGATCAAGATGTCGAAGCCCTGGGATTGGCTTTCCAGGCGGTCGAGGATGGAGCCGCTCACAAGCCGCTTGTACCAGGGCCGACGGCTCTTTCCCACGACGATGATCTTGATGGCGTACTCGCGGGCGAACGCCAGGATCGTGCTGGCGACGTCCTGGCCGCGAAACGTCATGGGGATGCCGCCGAGCTGCTGGGCCAGCTCGAGATGCTTGCTGATCAGTCGCTGAGTCGACGCGTCGATCCGCGTCAGATGTTCCGCGGGGATCTGGATGTAGACCGCATACCATGGAGCGTTGAGCCGGTCGGCGATCCGGGCTGCCTTCCGCAGCAGAGCCGGCGCATTGGGGCTGCGGCTCGAGATCCCGACCATGACGCGGTCGGTCGCCGACAGCGGGAACTGGTCGGCCTCGGCGCGGCGGTTGCGGCGATCGATCAAATGGGCGATCTCCGTCAACGTGATCTCGCGCAGCCGGGTCAGGTTCGACGGGGTGAAGAAGTTCTCCAGGGCGGTGCTGATCCGCCCGGTCGGGTAGACTTTGCCCATGTTCAGTCGCTCGATGAGGTCTTCGACGGAGACGTCGACGTTGACGAGCTGGTCGGCTTCGGCGAGGACCCGGTCGGGAATGCGTTCCTTGACCCGCACGTTCGTGGCCCTCTCGATCTCGTCGTAGAGGCTTTCCATGTGTTGAATGTTCACGGTCGTGATCACGTGGATCCCCGCATGGAGCAAGTCTTCGACGTCCTGGTAGCGCTTGGGTCGGCGCGAGCCGGGGGCGTTGGTGTGGGCGAGCTCGTCGACGAGGCAGACCGTCGGCCGCCGCGCCACGACGGCATCGACGTCCATCTCGCGGAGCGTCACCCCGCGATACTCAACGACGTGGGGGGGGATGATCTCGAGGTCGCCGATCTGCTCCTCGGTTTCGGCGCGCCCATGGGTCTCGACCAGACCAATGACGACGTCCACACGTTGGGCCTTGAGCCGGTGTCCCTCGCGGAGCATCTGGTAGGTTTTGCCCACGCCGGCCGCCGAGCCGAGGTAGACCTTGAGCCGGCCGCGCGTCTGGCGCCGGATCAGGTCGAGGAACTGCTCGGGAGTCGGTCGATGGAGTTCGGTCGCAGCCATGGAGATGGTCCCCGTTTCAATCGACCCGGCTCAGCGGGCCACGACTGGCTCATCGTCTAGCGCTCTGTTCAAGAGGAGTACATTCACGCGGTGCGGTGCGCCGATGAGAGCTGCCGATCGGTTGGTCGCGCGATCGATCAAGGTGCGGACCTTTTCGATCGAGAGGCCGCGGCCGGCTGCGACGCGGGGAGCCTGGTACAGAGCAGCCTCCGGGCTGATGTCCGGGTCGAGTCCGGACCCCGACGCCGTCACCAGGTCAACCGGTACCGGCCGGTCCGGCACGGCCTGGAGGGTCTTGAGCCTGTCTTCAATCGCCTTGCGCAAATCAGGGTTGTTCGTGCCCAGGTTCGAGCCGCCGGCCGCGTCCGCCCTGTATAGGACGGCGGAGGGCCGCGGGTGGAAATAGCGAGCGGACTCGAATCGTTGCGCGATCAGCTCCGAACCGATGACCGTTCGGCCATCCGCGGTGTAAATCAGGCTGCCTTCCGCCTGATGGGGGAACAACAACTGGGCCATGCCCCAGACAATCGCCGGGTAGGCGACCGCGCACAGAATGAACGTGACGGCGCAGGCCCTCAGGGCCAGGACGAGCTCGCGGATCATCTGAAGAAGTCCTCCGACGGAAAAACCCTCGCTTGCGCGTCGGGCTGGTGTGGGACGACGGAAAAACCCTCGCTTGCGCGTTTTGATGTTGCGCCTTTGCGTTTTCGCCCCGAAGGGGCAGTAACATATCAGCCCAGGGCAACGCCCTGGGAACACGTGGACCACCCACCTCGGAGCCCTGAAAGGGCGAAACACCCCGTTCAATCCCAGACATACCGTTCATCAAACTCGATCCCATGGCGCCCTAGCAACGCGCGGAGTTCGTCCTGAAACGTTATCTTCCGGTGATGCTCTTCCTGGTTTTCGATGTACCGTTTCACCTCGCCCAGGTTCGATTGGCTTACGGAAAACGCGGCGTAACCAGCCTGCCAGTGAAAGTCTGGATTCTTTGGGCCCTCGATCTTCATCCACTTCGAACTTCCCTTCTTCACTTCCTCAACGATCTTTTTCAGCGCGTGATTCTTGGAAAGGGTGAACAACGCGTGGACGTGATCCTCCGAACCTCCGATCACGAGTGTTGGACTGTCCCATTCCTTGAAGATTCCCGCCTGGTACGCGAACAGCCCATCGCGATGGTCCTTGGGAATCCAGGGTTCACGGTGCTTCGTGCTGTACACGAGATGAATCAGGTTTTTCACGAGGGACTGTGACATCGCACGGGGCCTTCCATTGTGCCGCCCTTTCAGGGCTCGCGATTCGTTTGATTTCCTCTTCCCAGGGCGTTGCCCTGGGCTGGCATGTTGCTGCCCCTTTGGGGCGAATTCAAAAAAAGCACAACCTCAAAACTTGCGCGCCGGGTTGGTGTTGGAGCGGGCTTTCTCCGGCTTCGGTTCGACTAGCCGGCCCCGACCAGGCTCAAGAGCGGGTCGAGGGCCAGATCGATGAGCTTGATTCCGAAAAACGGCGCGATGACGCCTCCGAGTCCGTAGTAAAGCAAGTTTCGACGCAGGAGCGCGCTGGCCCCGACCGGCCGATACGTGACGCCTCGCAGCGCGATCGGGATCAAGAGCGGGATGATGATCGCGTTGAAGATCACCGCGGAGAGGATGGCGGAATTGGCGCCGCCCTTGGTGGCCAGGCCCATCAGGTCGAGTGCGCGGAGCGAGTCGAGCGACTTGAAGCCGACGAACATCGCGGGGATGACGGCGAAGTACTTGGCCAGGTCGTTGGCGATCGAGAAGGTGGTCAGTGCCCCGCGGGTCATGAGCAGTTGCTTGCCGATCTCGACGACCTCGATGAGCTTGGTCGGGTCGCTGTCGAGGTCGACCATGTTGCCGGCCTCCTTCGCGGCCTGGGTGCCGGAATTCATGGCCACGCCGATGTCGGCCTGGGCCAGGGCGGGCGCGTCATTGGTCCCGTCGCCCATCATGGCGACGAGCTTGCCGCCGGCCTGTTCCTGGCGGATGTAGGCGAGCTTGGCCTCGGGGGTTGCCTGGGCGATGAAGTCGTCGACGCCGGCCTCGTCGGCGATCGATTTGGCCGTCAGGGGATTGTCGCCGGTGACCATGACGACCCGCAGACCCATCTGGCGGAGCCGGGCGAACCGTTCGCGGATCCCCTGCTTGAGGATGTCCTCGAGCGTGATCACACCGGCGATCTGATCGCCGGTCGTGACGGCCAGCGGAGTCGCACCCTTCGACGCGATCGAATCCACCGTCTCCTGGTAGCCGTCGGGCACGGTGCCTCCGGCGGCCAGAACGGCCTGGGCCATGGTGTTCGGCGCTCCCTTGCGGATTCTCGATCCGTCGGGAAGATCGATGCCGCTCATCCGGGTCTGGGCGGTGAACTCGACGAATCGGCTGCCCGAGGGAGCTTCAACATCCACCACCAGGACCTGTCGGGCCAGCTCCACGATGCTTTTGCCCTCCGGCGTGGCGTCGGCCAGCGACGCCATCATGGCGAGCCGTGCCAGCTCGCGCTCCGACATCCCTTGCATGGGGACGAACAAGGTCGCGCGGCGATTGCCCAGGGTGATCGTGCCGGTCTTGTCCAGCAGCAGCGTATCGACGTCGCCCGCGACCTCCACGGCCTTGCCGCTCTTGGCGATCAAGTTGGCGGCCAGGGCGCGGTCCATCCCCGCGATCCCGATCGCCGCCAGGAGCGCGCCGATGGTCGTCGGGATCAGGCAGACCAAGAGCGCGATCAACGTCGGGATGCCCAGGGTGATATCGAAGTAGCGCGCCATCGGATAAAGCGTCGCCGTCACAATCAGAAAGATGATCGAGAATGCGGCGAGGATGATCGTCAGGGCGATCTCGTTGGGCGTCTTCTGCCGCGAGGCACCCTCGACAAGGGCGATCATCCGGTCAAGGAAGCTTTCGCCGACGCCCGCCGTGACCTCGACGACGATGCGGTCGGAAAGGACCCGCGTTCCCCCGGTCACCCCGGACCGGTCCCCTCCGGCCTCTCGAATCACCGGCGCGCTCTCGCCCGTGATCGCCGACTCGTCGACCGAGGCCACCCCGTCCACGATCTCGCCATCGGCCGGAATCAGTTGCCCCGCATCCACCACCACGCGGTCCCCCGTCTTGAGCTCGGTCGAGGAGACCTCGGTCGTCTCGCCGGACGGCTCGACTCGAAAAGCGATCGTATCTTGACGCGTGGCCCTCAGGCTCTGAGCCTGCGCCTTGCCGCGCGCTTCGGCGAGCGCCTCGGCAAAATTGGCGAAGAGCACGGTCAAGAGCAGCAAGATCGCCAGCGCCGCCTGGTAGACGATCACCCCGGCGGTGGCGCCGGTTGCGATCGACTCGATCGTGATCAACGTCGTCAAGACCCACCCGGCTTCGACCAGGAACATGACGGGGTTTCGGGCCATGTTCCGAGGATCGAGCATCAAGAATGATCGTAGGGTCGCCATCCGCACCAGTGCCGGCTCGAAGAGCTTGAGGCGGCGTGTGTGACGCCGTTGCAACTTCAGGGCCTGGGCATCGAGTGGAGTCCGGTCAGGCTGCTGCGTGGGAGTGAGAAGACTCATCGCGCATGATTTCCTATTTTGTTAAATGATCGGCGATTGGGCCCAGCACGCAGGCCGGCATGAAGGAGAGTGCGCCGACCAAGAGCACGGTCCCCAGCAGCATCAAGGCGAAGGTCAGATCGTTGGTCAACAACGTCCCCGAAGTAGCGGGCACGCGTTTCTTCGGGGCCAGGAAGCCCGCGATCGCGATCGGCAGCAAGAGCGCCGGGTACCGGCCGAGCAAAAGCACAACGCCGGTGGCGATGTTCCAGGCCGGGTTGTTGTCGGACAGGCCCTCAAACCCCGACCCGTTATTGGCCGAGGCCGACGTGAACTCGTAGAGGACCTCGCTGAAGCCGTGCGGCCCGGGGTTGGCCGTGGTCTTGGGTCCCCAGTCCGTCGCCGAAAAGAGCGCGGTCCCGCACGTGATCAAGAGCGGATGAATCAAGACCGCCAGCATGGCCAGCTTGACCTCCCTGGCCTCGATTTTCTTGCCGAGGTATTCGGGCGTCCGGCCCACCATCAAACCGGCGAGGAACACGGCCACGATGACGTACATCAGCATGTTCAAAAAGCCGGCGCCGATCCCGCTGAAGTCGACGTTGAGCATCATCAGAGCCATCGGAACCAATCCGCCCAGCGGCTGGAAGCTATCGTGCATCGCGTTGACCGAGCCGTTCGAAGTCGCCGTCGTCACGGCCGACCAGGTCGCCGAGGCGACCGGCCCGATGCGTACTTCCTTTCCTTCGAGGTTGCCACCCCTTTGGATTGCCAGGCCGGCCGTGGCCGCGCTCGGCTGCGTCTCCGCATGGATGGCTACCGCGACGCCGGCCAGGAGCAAGACCATCATCACGCCGTAGATCACCACGGCATGAGCCCGATCCTTGATCATCCTGCCGAACATGACGATCGAGGCCATGGGGATGATGATGATCGAAACCACCTCGATCAGGTTACTCCAAGGGCTTGGGTTTTCGAACGGATGGGTCGAGTTTGGCCCAAAATAACCGCCGCCGTTGGTGCCAAGCTGTTTGATCGCGACCTCCGCGGCGACGGGACCGACCGCGATCTCCTGCGTCCCCCGCTCGACCGTGCTCGCCCGGGCGGCGCCGTGAAGCGTCATCGGCACGCCCGTCGCCACCAGCAAGACCGCAACGATGATCGACAACGGGACCAGCACGAACAAGAGCCCGCGGATCGTATCCAGGTAGAAATCCCCCAGCTCTCGCTGGCCGCGCAGGCCGCGGACCACCGCCAGCATCACGGCTAGACCACAAGCCGGTGTGACGAACTGAAGCCACACAATCGCGCCCAACTGGCTGAAATACGAGAGATGCTGCTCGCCCGAATAATGCTGAAGGTTCGTGTTGGTCACGAACGAGCAGACGGTGTTGAAAATCACGGCCGAGTCCGCCTCCCGGTGTTCCGTGCCCGCGGTGTCTTTGTAGCCGAGCGCATCGAGCGGACCTTTGCCGTCGGGGTTCAATAAAGGCAAGTGGCTCTGCGCCAGCAGGATCACGAACGAAAGCACAAAGAGTGCCACGTTGAACGCGAGCAGCGCGAACGCGTATTGTTTCCAGTCCATCCTTGCCGGCTCGCGATGTCCGAGCAGCCTGAGCAGGGCGAGCGGAGCAGCGTCGAGTCCCTTGCCGAGCCGCTCGGGCGGCGGATCGAGGACACGGGCCATCCACCAGCCCAGCGGGAGCGAACCCGCGATGGGTAAGCCGATCGCCCAGACCGGATGCAAAAAAGACAGATCCACGAGCAACACCTCCGTTTGCATCAGACGATCAAAACTTCTCCGGCCGGATCATCACGTATGCGAGATAGAAAAGCGCGGCGACGGTCAGCACGCCGGTCAGGTAGAGCATGCGAGCCTCCTTAATTCACAGGTGGTCACAGGCGACGACCAGGGCGAAGAACAGCCCGAACAAGGCCAGGCCGAGAGCCAGCGTTGCCAGTGAGGTCATGAACGTCGTCCTCGGATTAATCAAGAATCAAGAACCAAGAATCGAAGATCATTTCCGTCGCGTTGTTCCGCTGGGAAACCAATCCCGCAGGATGCGGAACGACCCGTGTGCATCCTGCTCCTTGAGCTTCTGCAGGCGATCGAGCAGCTCGGTGGCTTCGGCCGAGCCCGGATCGAGGGCGATGATCTCGCGAAGCAAGCTCTCCGCCTCGCTGAACTCGCCGCGATTCAAGGCTCGCTTGGCCCGCGCCAGATCAAACGCGACCTGCTTGGAGTGATCCGATGGCGTGGGCCGGGGGGCGGAGGGAGGTGTGGCATGGCGCTCGATGACCTCGGCGACGACGCGACGGAGGGCGTCCGGTGTGATCGGCTTGGTGAGGAAATCGATTGCGCCCAGCTTCATGGCCGTGACCGCTTCGGGGATGCTGCCGTGCGCGGTCAGGATCACGACGGGTACGACGTTGCCGTCCGCGCGAAGGCGTGAGAGCAGCTCCATGCCGTCCATCTTCGGCATCTTGAGATCGAGCAGGATGAGGTCGCAGCCCGAGCTCATCTTCCGCATCCGCTCGAGCGCCGCGTGACCGTCCTGAGCTTCGATCACGTCGTACCCGACCGATTCGAGCGCGGTCCGCAGCATCAATCGAACGTTCGGCTCGTCATCGGCAATCAGGACGCACTTTTTTGGGACCATCTGGTATCGCCTGTGAGAGTGGTTGCCTCGCGCGCTTGGCCGGCAACGGGTAACGTAAACGTGAAGCTCGTCCCTTTCCCCGGCTCGCTGCTGACATCGATTTGACCTCCGTGTGCGGTGATGATCTCGCGAACGATCGCCAGACCAAGCCCCGCCCCACCGGAATGCCGCGCGGTCGGGACGCGATAAAACTTGTCGAAGATTCGGGCCAGATGTTCGGGAGGGATCCCCTCGCCGGTATCTCGGATGACGAACCGTGCGCCGCTGGCGTCGGGATGCACCGCGATGTCGATGGTGCCCCCCCTGCCCGTGTGCTGGATGGCGTTGCGGATCAAGTTGTCGAAGACGTGTTCAATCCGATCGTGTTCGACCATGACCGGAGGGGACTCTCCCAGGCCATTTGCTGTGAGCGTGACCCCGCGGGCGTTGGCCAGGGCTTGAGAGCGGGTGACCGCTTCACGGACGAGCTGAGCCGCCGGCAGGGGCTGGAGATCAAGCTTGACGCGTCCCTGTTCGATCCGGGTGAGGTCGAGCAGGTCGTTGATCATCGTGAGGATGCGGTCGGCGTCTTGGCGGGCTGCCAGCAGCAATTCGACCTGCTTCGGCGTGAGGGGGCCGACCACCTCCTCGAGCATGAGGTGGACCGCCATCTGCACGCTGGTGAGCGGAGTCTTCAACTCGTGGCTGACGGTCGAGACCATGTCGCTCTTGAGGCGGTCGAGCAGATGAAACTTGGTCACGTCGGCCAGCGCGACGGCGGCGCCGATCAACTCGTCACGCTCGGTGCGGATCGCCACGACTCGGGGCAGGAAATAACGCTCCTGGCCGCCGTCGGAGATCGGGATCACCTGTTCGAGGCCCACTGGCAGGTAATCCGCGCGTGAGGCGAGCACGTCGCTGATCAGGGATTTGAGTGGTTGGGCCGGGTGCCAGGGAACGGGCGGCTCGGTGGTCGGGACGACGCCTAGAAGACGACGAGCCGCTCGGTTCGCTTGTTCGACCGACCCGAACGGATCGACCACCACCACGGGATCGGGAAACGAGTCGATCGTGGCCTGCGCCGTTTTCTGCGCGCGGAGCAGCCGCGCGCTCCCGGCCTCGCGGTATTCGCGCAAGGTACGGGCCATCTCATTGAATGCGTTTGCCAGATCTCCCAGCTCGTCGCGCGAGGCGGCCGGCACGATCTGATCGAGCTCACCGCGAGCCAGCGCCCGCGCGCCGTCCGTGACCGCCTGGATCGGCCTCAAGATCGAGCGGTTCAATTGCAACGAGGCTCCGACAGCCAGAGCCATGGCGGCAAGCAACGCGCCGACCATCAGCCGGATCGAGTCCCAGGCGTTGGTCCGGGCGCGAAGGTCCATGGCTGTCATGTTCTTCTGATTGAGCAAGAGAACGTCGTCTGCACGCTCTCGGATCTTGTCGAAGGTCGGCAGCAGCTCGCCGAAGTAGACCAGGGTTCGTCGTTCGGCCGGTTCGGCCGGCAGGGCAAAGAATCGTCCGGCATGTTCGACGTATTGTGCGAATAGGTTCTGGAGAGAGTCGGCGAGCTCTTGTTCTCCGGGGATGGTGATGTTGCCCTGTTCGATCTTCAAGTTCGCCTCGAACCGGGGCCGGTTCGCATTGAACTGCTCGCGCCCGTGTCGATCTCGCCCGCCCACGGCGAACAGGAGCCCCGAGTCCATCCGCTCGATTGCTTCCTTCATTCCCTCGGCCGCCAGGATGCTCGTGTAGTTCTCGCGCAGGATGACGTCGATGTTCGTGCCCAGGCGATAGATCATGATGATGGCCCCGAGGCCGAGGACCACCAGGATCGCCAGGGTCGGCAATTGCCCGATCAAGAGCTTGGTTTGGAGTGTCTTCACCGTGGACGTCTCCTGGGAATACTGCGATTGTCATGCCGCTTCTCGACCTGGCCGCCCTAACTGGCTTTCCCATCATAACCATCGAGCTGAGTGGCGCATCGAGGGTTCATTCAGACGACGGCCATCAAGTTGCAATCTGCACGATGAACGGTACTGGGATCGCGCAAATTGCATGAGGGGGAGGCGGGCAGCGACGCCCGCCCCACTGCGAAACGGGGACGCGACTCGTTGTCCGTCCGGATCAGACAGCCCGCCAGAGCCACTGCCGCTGGTCTTGGCAATACGGGACTGATTGGCGACAACTCACTTTCCCGTCGGGGCTTGACGTTTCATCGCAAATTTGCGATATATTTCTAAGTTGGTCTCGATGCTTGGCTCAGGGAGGGCGAAGGGAGGTAGGGTGCCAAGAACGGAGGTTGTGTTCTACGTGGAAGAGAACGGGACTGTCCCAGTCATAGAGTGGCTCGACGGTTTGCCGGAGAAGGCCCAAGTGAAATGCCTGGCCCGAGTGAAGCGACTAGAGGAGCTGGGACATGAGCTTCGGCGGCCGGAGGCGGACTTCCTTCGCGATGGAATTAACGAGCTTCGGATTGGGCTTCAAGGCGTTAATTAACGAATCCTGTTCTTTTTCCACCAACAGCTCGCGGCTGTGGTTTCGCATGGTCTCATGAAGGAGCAACAGGTGCCGCCGCGTGAGATTGACAAGGCGATTGAGCGGATGAAGAAGTTCGAAGCCGACCCGAAGCGGCACACGTTCAAGCCCAGCCGAGCTTAATGGAGTGTTTACCGATGGGACGTAAAAGTCGATTTGCCTCGAAAGCCCTTGAATTCGCCTACAATCGCTATATCGGCAAGGACAAAAAGAAGGCCGAAGCCTTCGAAGCCGAGCTTGCAAACGCCGACGTTGCGCGAAAGATTTACGACCTCCGCACCCAGGCCGGGCTAACGCAGAGCGAGCTTGCAAAGCTCGTCGGGACAACGGCCTCGGTGATTAGCCGTTTGGAAGACGCCGATTATGAAGGCCATTCGCTGGCAATGCTCCGGCGCATCGCGGCGGCGCTCAACAAGCGGGTCGAGATCCGGTTCGTCACCGTCAAGGAGGCGCCTCAATCGGCCTGAGCAGCGAAGCCGCTGCCCGCTGACGATCGCGGCAGCGAGCGTGGACGGTTCCATTCACAAACCCAGTTGCTTCCGTTTGCGGTAGAGCGTGCTGGGGTCGATCCCCAGGATGCGGGCCGCATCCTCGCGGGTGGGGCAGCGCTCCAGCACCAGGCGGATGTGCTCGGCTTCCAGTTGTTCCAGGGTTACGGCCAGGCCGACTTCGATCGTATCAGACGGTCCCGCCAGCGCTCGCGGGTCGGTCTGGGCAATGCGGCCCGGCAAGTCGTTCACTCGGACGGAGGGGCCGGCGGCGAAAATCACGGCCCGTTCGATCGCGTTTCGCAGCTCGCGGAGGTTGCCGGGCCAGTGATGCTGGAGCAGCGCCTGGCGAGCCTCCGCCGTGAACCCCTCGATCTTTTTTCCGAGCTGCCGGGCGAAGAACGCCAGGAAATGCTCTGCCAGCGCCAGGCGGTCGGCTCGCTGGCGAAGCGGAGGGAGAGTCAGCTCGATGACGTTCAAGCGAAAGAGGAGATCGGCGCGGAAACGGCCCGAGGCGACCGCTGCGTCCAGGTCGTGGTTCGATGCGGTGATCAGCCGGATGTCGGCGGTTCGGGTGCGGGTCTCGCCCACGCGCTCGTAACGACGTTCCTGAAGGAAACGGAGCAGCTTCGGTTGCAGCATCAAGGGAAGGTCGCCGATCTCGTCGAGGAACAATGTTCCCCCTTCAGCCGCCGCGACCCGACCCTCCGTATCGGCGATCGCACCGGTGAACGAGCCGCGCGCGTGCCCGAACAGGGCACTCTCCAGCAAGTCGGCATTCAAGCTCGGGCAGCTCACCGTGGTGAACGGCGCCGCCGCTCGCCGGCTCCAGGCATGAATGGCCCGCGCCAGCACGCCCTTTCCCGTGCCGCTTTCTCCTCGAATGAGCACCGGCGCATCCGTCGCCGCGACCTGGCGGCCCTGTTCCAGAACGGCCTCGACCTGGGGGTCGCCGCATTCGAGCGACGCCTCCGGTACCTCGAGGTTGATCTGTTCTTGCAGGCCGGCAAGCCGGTTCTGGAGGTTCCCATCCCGCTCGACCCGCTCGAGGACGGCCCGGATTTGCGCGGGCGTGAACGGCTTGGGCAGGTAATCGAACGCACCCCGCCTCATCGCCTCCACGGCGTTGTCGATGCTGGAGTAGGCCGTGACGATCACGACGGCCATACGAGGCGATCGAGCCGCAATCGTCTCCAGCAGATTCAACCCGGATTCCTCGCCCAGTCGAAGGTCGACCATGGCCAGGTCGAACCGGGAACGCTCGATTCGCTTGAGTGCCTCCGCGGCGCCGGGGGCTTCCTCGACCGTGTGCTTCATCGACTCGAGGGCGATCCTCAGGCTTTTTCGGATGTTTGGTTCATCGTCGACGATCAAGATGCGCATGGCACAACCGAAAAAAGGGAGGACCCATCGCGACCCTCCATTGTCGCCGATCGAGCTTCCCGATCAATGGCTCGACCGGTCGAATCACAAGCAATCGCCCGCGTAGAGCGTCGTTCATACGTCATCACAAAAAAACGGAAGTGCCGGTTCCTTGAGGAGGGAGATGATGAAGAAGCGTTCGCGGTACGGTTTCACCCTCATCGAACTTCTGGTGGTGATCGCGATTATTGCCGTTTTGATCGCGTTGTTGCTGCCTGCTGTCCAGGCGGCACGCGAGGCGGCGCGGCGCATGCAATGCGTCAACAACATGAAACAAATCGGCATCGCGTTACACAGCTACCACAGCACCGCCAACACATTCCCGATGGGGATGTCGCTTGCCTGGAACTACTACGGCGGATATTACCAGGATTGGACAAACTGGAGCTGCCATGCCCTGCTGCTCGGTTACCTGGAGCAGCAGCCGCTCTACAATGCGTCCAACTTTTCGCAGCCCTGCTGCTTTTGGCCCCCGCTGGCCGACGCGGACAACACCACGGTCTACCTGTGCCGAATCAACGGCTTCCTCTGCCCCTCTGACGGCCTGGCCGGGGTCCAGAATATCAACAGCTACTTTGGCAGCATCGGGACTACCGTCGCCAACGACTTCCACACCGTGAGCGGGATCTTCACCCTGAGCGACCCGTACGGGACTCGCCCCTGCCCCACGTTCGGGTTGAGCTCGATCATCGACGGTTCCTCGAACACCATCGCATTCGGCGAGGCGCTGGTGAGCATGTCGGGCGCCGGCAACTCGTATCGGGGTAACGGGATGGCGACCGGCACCAACACGGACAGCTTCCGCAGCACAACGACCGGCCTTGACGTGGAACAAAAGACCCCCCAAGCCCTGGCCGATGCGCTCGCCGCATGCAACGCCTTTTGGACGACCCTCCCCCCCGGGAGCACGAACGGCCAAGGAATGAAAGAATTCCGGGGTCAGGTGTGGGCCCTGGGAGAGCGCAGCTACACGCTCGTGACGACCGTTGCGGAGACAGGCTGACTCGTCTTGTTGAGCGGGAACGCAATGGCCCCGACCAGTTCATAGACGATCGCGCCGGCGACCCCGCCCAGGAGCCCGCCCAGCGCGCTGTGCGCCCACCGGCCCTGGCGGCCGAGGCCGAACGCCAGCCCGGCCGTGGCCCCGGCCGCCGCCCAGATCCCGCCGTGGGTCAGCATCGGGATGGTCAGGGCGTTGCCCTGCGGGTCGACGTTCCGGTAATAGACTGGCAGCAGACCGTACGCCGCCCCGGCGGCGGCGGCCGTGCCCAGCACGAGGCCGGTGGCTGTGGCCGCCGCCAGCCCACCTGGGGCCGAGCGGCGGGCGAGCCCGCCCGCGAGCCCGAGAACGGCACCCAAGATCGCCCCTTGCTGGACGAAGCTCACCGCGTCGCTGTTCACCAGGCCTCGGATGATGCGGTCGCGGTCAAGGGCGGTCGGGTACGGCACGATCTTGGGTGCCAGGGCCGCGCGGAACGACCTCCGCACCACCTCGCCCCCCATCGCCGACAGC
>JBIOJM010000185.1:0-19293 GCA_044450785.1 Isosphaerales bacterium | reverse complement strand
TGTCGCCATCGGACGACAGACCTGTGGCTACGAAAAACACTGAAAAACCAACTCCTCTCGCAACCATGAGAAATGCCGGGGGCCTGGGGGAAGTTTGCGCCTCCTCGAGTGCTCCAGCGGGGAGAGTTCATGGGGAGTATGCGGGAACTGCCCCGCAGGGGCCACTTTTTCCGGGCGAAGTCCCGGAAAAAGCGTAGGACCTTCCCCAGTAACTTCTCCGCGCCGTGCGCGCATCTTCAGGACATTCTCGCTTCCTTAAGCTGCCTACTGCCTACTTGCCTTTTTGATGGACAGATCCAGGCGAACAAAGGGCTTCTCAACAACGGACAGTCATCCCGCCGCGCTCGATCCCGAGGTGCTGTCCGCCCAGTGTGAGTTCCGCGCCACGCGACGGTCCGGGCCCGGGGGCCAGAATCGGAACAAGGTCGAGACCGCCGTGATCTTGACTCACCGCCCGACAGGCATCAGCGCCGGCGCGTCCGAGCGACGCACCCAGGGCGAAAACCGGCGCGTGGCGCTCGAGCGGCTCCGGCTCGAGCTGGCCCTCACCGTTCGCCGGCCGATCGATCGTGACCCGGAGAAACCGTATGTGCCTTCCCCGCTCTGGCAAGAGCGGTGCCGCGGCGGCCGGATCGTCGTGAACCCCCACCACCATGACTTTCCCGCGCTCTTGGCCGAGGCGCTCGACGTCTTGCACGCCGGTGGGGACGATGCCAAGGCCGCGGCCCTGGTACTGGGTTGCTCCCCCTCGCAGTTGATCAAACTGCTCAAGGACGCGCCCCGCGCCCTGGGTCTGATCAATGACCGCCGCCGGCAAGCCGGGCGGCACCCTCTCCATTGACAAAGGGCATGCCGCCGCCTCGCGGGTCTTTTCTTTTTTGGTAACGATCGCGCATCCGAAGGGCAGGCAATTCACCGGAAGCGACTGCGCGTCTCAATTCTCAGAGGGAAGGGAGGGGGCCGACAGGGCAGTCAGCTCCTCGGCGGTCAGGTCCTCGAACGCTCGTCCCTGCTGCTCCAGCCCCACCTTGAGCCGCAAGGCGATCTCATGGAGCTCCGGCGAGTCGATCATCGTAGCCAGCTCGGCCAGCTCGAGCGGGTCCAGGTCGCCCAGATGCCGCCCCCGCCGATCGAGTTCTTGTTCCATCTTGAGCGCGGTCGCCCGCAGCTCGGCGTGGGTCTCCGCGGAGCCGCCGAAAATCAAGGTCTGGTCACCGCGGGTCAGACGCTGGTGGTCGTCACCGCTGTCGAGACCAAATCCGATCAAGGCGGCTCGGAGACGGCGAGGGCCGGGGCTGGATTGCTGCATGAAGATCATCGCGCAGTGGACCTTTCGCATAGGAGGTGCCGGAATCCATGGCGGATCGAGCGGGGGCCAGTTTCGGACCGACGGACAAGGACGTGCTCGTTACGCGATTGTCTTATCGGATTCTCTCGCGCCATCAAACAGCGATGCCCGGGAGAATCGCACACGCGCGATAGACGCGACCGGCAACGGTCTTACGATCCGCCCAGGCAATCCTTTGCAACCGTACGGGCGACCCGGTAAGCCGCGCGCATCGTGATCGCGCGACCCTCGATCTGCTCTTCGCTGTACAGCCTGCCCTCACTGGTCGGAAGGCCGGCAAGGCTGATCGTCAATGGCAGCAAGTCGAGAAACTGCCGATACTTCTGTTGCAACTCATTGGAAGGGGGCGTTTGATCGGGCACGGGGTTTCCTCCTCATTCCATCAGGTCGACGGATTGGTCGTAGCGTATCCGGTTTCACGCTCGATTCGATGCTGGCCGGGCGGGGAAGATACGAGGTAAGACGGGCTCACGCCGCGGCGAGGACCTTGGCACCCACCCCGATCACTCCCCCGCCCATAGACACTAGCGCGCCAGCCACCGTACGAGCAAGCCGTTTCACGAGTCTTTTTCGCAGTTGACGAACCGGGAAAGCCAGGCTGCGTGATCCGGCCGCATCGCGACGACCGAAAATCATGCCTCGGACACGGAAGCGGTTGTATTGCCTTTGACGAACCCAGCTTAAACGGATAGAATACGTTGAGTCAAAATGGTGTCAGTGAGATCAGACGATTGTTTCTGGAGGATTGATTGATTCGACGAGTCGAGGAGGAACCCGCCTCGGGGTTCCCATCCATGGGCCTGAGCCCCGTCATGCTCAAGGCCCTCAAGCACGCCCGCTACCTCACGCCTACCCCCATTCAAGCGGCCTTCATTCCCCAAGCGCTCGATGGACTCGATGTCATCGGCCAGGCCAAGACGGGCACGGGCAAAACCGCGGCGTTTGGAATTCCGCTGATCGAGATGCTGGAAGGGCGGATGCGCGGGCCGCAGGGTATTATCCTGGCGCCGACCCGGGAATTGACGCAGCAGATCGTCGGCGAGCTGCAAAAACTGACCATGGGGTCTGAGGTCTCGGTTTGCGGAATTTTCGGCGGCGAGCCGATCGAGCGACAGCTCCGGTCGCTCTCACGCGGGGTCGACCTGATCGTCGGCACGCCCGGCCGCGTGCTCGACCATATCGAGCGACGAACGCTTTACCTGGGCGATATTGTTCATGTCGTGCTGGATGAAGCCGATCGGATGCTGGACATCGGATTCCGCCCTGATATCGAGCGGATCCTCCGCAAGCTGCCCAGCCCGCGCCAAACAATGCTCTTGTCGGCCACGATCAACGCGGATGTTCGGCGGCTGGCCCAACGTTACATGTTCGAGCCGATCGAGGTCAACCTGTCTCAGGACGAGCCCTCGCTCGACACGATTCTGCAATACTACGTTCCGGTGACGACCGACCGGAAGTTTGACCTGCTCGTCCTGCTGCTCAAGCGCGACCGGCCCAGGCAATGCATCGTCTTTACTCGCACCAAGCGAGGGGCCGACCGGGTCGCCGAGCGGTTACGCAGAGTCGTCACCGGCGTATCCGCCATCCATGGAGATCTTGCCCAGAATATTCGCGACCGCGTGATGCGCGGGTTCCGAAGCGGGGAGATCTCGGTGCTGGTGGCCACCGATGTCGTCGGGCGCGGCATTGATGTCGAGGGCATCAGCCACGTGATCAATTACGATATGCCCGACGATACGGAGAACTACGTCCACCGGATCGGCCGGACGGGACGAATGGGCAAGGACGGCATTGCCTACTTGTTCGTTTGCCCCGACCAGGGAGAGCCGCTCACCGCAATCGAGAGCATGATCAACCGGGTGATCCCACCTCTGCAAATCGAGGGTTTCACGGCGACTCGGCCCAGAGTCGAGCCGGCGGCCCGCGAATTGTTCAACAACACCGCGGAACGGCGGTCGCACGCCCTGGCAATGCGTTAGGGAATGCCAGAGAATCCGTTGCCTGAGTTTTCTGTTGTGGGACAGCCGATGGCGGCTGTCCCGCATCCGAAGCCTTTGGCTTCGGTGAATCGATCCGCTCGATCCTTTCACCATGATACTCACCGCGGAGTCGCAGGTCTCCACGAGGTCGCCAGGCAGGTCGGGCACGGCCGGGTTTTCGCGGATGAGTCTCAGTTGGACCGAGACCGCCTGTCGGAACGCCCGCGCGCCATCGTCCGGACGGTCTTGGGAGAACAAGTTATCCCCGTCCTTGGCGAGCAGCCTGCCGTATAACCGCCCGTAGGCCACCACCTGCGGCGATTGCTCGAAGGCCGTCCGGGCGTGCTCGATGGCGAGCGGGCGAGCCAGGGCCGCTCGCCGCGGCGATAGCGCTCGGCGAACTCCCCAGAAGCATCGACGCCAGGGCCGCCGAGCTGGCCTCCGGCAGAGCATCCCGGTAGAGCGAGATTTCCATGCCCGCGTCGCGCATCTTGGTGCCGAGGTGCTGGCGGTGGAGCGTCGTCAGCCGCCGGCCGACGTGCAGCCGCAGCCAGAGCAAAGGGGGCAGCTTCGGGTCGGCCAGATAGGCGTCCAGGTCGCGGGCGACGTCGAGGAACGCCTCCTTAAGGCGGACGGTTACCATGGTCGCATTCTGGGCCATCAGAGCACGGCGGCCGCCGCTGGTCGTCGCCTGACCGGACGTGGCCGTTCGCTCGGGGGGTATGGTTCCACCGGTCGCTAACGGCTCTTGACCCGCGCCAGTGCTTCGAATAGCGCTCGGGCGCTCTTCAGGAGTTCGCGCGCACCCGGCTCGGCTGCTCCGCCACGGTACAGGGCCAGGTCACATCGGGCCGTGAGACGGGCGGCTTGCCTTCCCAGGTCCTCCGAGTCGGTCACCTTCGCAACGCCCTGAAGGGCTTCGTCCGGTGTCAGCGCGCCGGCGGGTCGTCCGATTCCGAGCAGCAGGTAATGGATCAGCTCCTCGCTCACGCGATGGGCGGCGTCATGAACGGGCTGGGAGGGTCGATCGGCCGGCACGACCACTCCAAGCCTTATGTCCGGCTTTGGTCCGGAGTGCGGATCGACGGATTCCAGGCCGCGGGCCAGCCGCGCGGCGTATCGGCGGGCCGCGATCGGTCCGTTGAGTCGGTTTCGGCGCAAGCGGCGCCGCTCCATGATGAGCAAGGCATATCCTCCGAGCAGCAGGCCCGCCGAGAGACCCCACGCGGTCCACGCCGTCCAGGCCGTTCGGCCGAAGCCGCTCTTCGATACTCCGTCATCGATCGTCGCCGGATCGAAGGCAGGTACGGTGACCACCCGGATCGGCACGCCCGCCGTGACATGGGTGACGTAGCGTTTGATCGCGGGATCGAAGGCCGCGATCGCAACCGGCGGCAAGACGGGTTCGCCGGCTCGCGTCGGCCGGAGGCGGTACACGAATGTCCGCGACGGCGGCTCGCCGGTCGTCTCGTCGGGCTCGGGCTCGATCCGCATTCCAAGCCCGAGATGCTCGAAACGCGCCAGCTCGGGGCGACCGGTCATGCCCCAGGCCGCCGGTCCGGTGACCTGGATGCGAAAAGCCAGCTCCTGGCCAGCCCGGACGACCTTCGGCGTCGCCTCGGCATGAAGCTCAAAACGGCCGACACCCCCCAGAAACTCGGCGGGGCGGTCCAGCGGCGGCAAGGGCTGAATCGGCACGCGCATCGGCCGGCCTCGGCCCGAACGGTTGCGGACCTGGGCCTGGATTGAGGGGACCTCGAGCGTCCCGGATCGCCTGGCCACCACGCGAAACCGGATCACGAACAGGTTCTCCGCGTCCACGATTGAGCCGATGCCCGTCATGCTGATCGGTTTCAACTCAGTGCCGATCGTCCAGACGAGTGCGCCGTCGATCCGGGGCGGATCAATCTTCGGCCGCCGGCCGGATGCGACCACGCCGACACGCAGCTCGAACCCTTGACCGACATAGTAAGGCCCGGGCCCGACGTCGACCTGGACTTTAAGCGGTTCCGACCGTTGACCCGCCTGCGCGCCGACAAGGATCAGTCCAAGAAGCGGGACGAGCCAGCCGAGTCGAAGGCCGACCGCGAAAAATGGGATTTCTGACATGGCGAGGTAACACTGAGAAACTCGAAAAACTCCGATGATGCCCGTACCACTGTCAATCGTCAGGATCTATATTATCGGTGTATTCCCCCCAAACCACGAAGTTTGTCTTCAATCCATAGGCCAGGACCTTCTCGCCGGGCGGATTTCACCGAAACCGACACTCAGACAGGACATCATGAGACGCTTCCATCCCTCTTTCGAGCAGTTCGAGCCCAGGATTCTTCCGACCTTGGTCTTCGTCTTCAACGGCAACGCTCTTTCCGAAGCGAAGCCCGACAGGATTCACACGCAACTCGCCGCTCAACAACTGATCGCACATGGTGATCGGGCAGTGCAGTTGACGACGCCCGCCATGAACAGCCCGAGGGATTTTTACCAGCTTGCCGATGAGGTCCTCGCAATCAGCAAGGGCCAGCCCATCGGCCTGATGGGTTTCAGCGCCGGCGGGACCTTGGCGATCCGTTTGTCGCAAGTTGCCAGGTTGAATGTAAAGGCAGCCATGAATTATTACGGAGCACCGGATTTGGCGGATTGGTTGAAGTATCACCAGGGGGATCGTTTCTACAAGTACGTGACGACTCACGTCCAGTTCGACAGTGGCCTCATCGCCTTGCTGAGCGGCCCGAGTCCGTCAAAAGCTTTTATCGTCAGTGCGTTCGGACTTGCGGATCACAACTGCGTGAGCTCGGTGAGCACGGCCAGCGTCAATCGCGATTTTCAGCATGGCCAGGTGTTTGACTACCCGGGCGGTCACGAGGTCACGCTGTATGCCGATTACGCCGCGTTCGAGGACTTTCTGTCGCATCTGTCGGGATGAGAGGGGGAGGGGACGAGCGTGATCCGGCTGACCCGGTCGAAGACGCACGGGTCGGGCGTGTTGGCCATCCGGTTCAGGTTCTCCACGTTCGAGTTGTGCATGTGGATAAGCCATTGGGGGGTCCGCGTATCGAATCCGTACGCTTCACCGCCGCCGTTCGATCCAAAGATCAACAGCCCCGGAGCAAACTCCTGAACTAGAACCGTTGAACGGATCTGACCCCCTGGATCATCTTTCGCCGTACAACCACTCTTGACGCAGCCACCTTCCCCTCTTCAGATCCACGGCCATGAATGCGGGCTTGTCTTTCCCCTTGCAGCGGATGACGGCGAAACCCGAATCCTTCGGTCCGCAGAAAAAATCCACGTTCCCCTCGTAAGAGAGGACATGCAACGGCTCGTGATCGACGCCATCCACGCTCACGACGACGGACGCGTAGTCGGAAACGCTGCCGTCGTCGTCATCCCGGAACTGAGTTTTGACCAGCCGGATCCGGTACTTTCCGTCGGACGATTTCACACCCGTACCACCAGCACTCAGACGGTGAGGTCTCTCGGTCTCGGTCCGGGTCTCGTAGTAGCCTTTGAGGTCGAACAGTTCCTTGTCCCATCGCTTGAACGAGTTACTCGGCAGCCCTCGCTCCTCGATGTACTTTCGAATCCTGTCATTATGCCCAGCGGCACGTGCGAGGATTTCCCGGTTCACTTCGCACCCAGCAATCACTTTGTAGGGGACCCCGGTTTTCCGATTGAGAAACTCCTGCGCCTCTCGTAATCCGTACGCGTAAATCGTAGCTTTGCCCTCTTTGAGTTCCTTGTCGGCCTCGGCAACCCCCACCTTGTAGGCCGCTGCATACCCCTTCTTGTTCCACTCGTCGATGGGTGCATCAGGTCCCTGGCTGACAACCGAGCCGCCGGGAAATGCCAGCAGGCAAACGGAAATCAAACATGTGTTCATGTGAAATCTCACGGCGTTAGGACTGGTATTGTCCAGGGGTTCAAATCCGGTAAGCGGTTTATTGCGCGGTCCGGTCCGCTGATCCTTGAACTCAGAACCGTATACCGGATTTGGCCCCCCGGACTAACGTTGATTAATATATTACGCTTATTTTGGGACTAGTCGTGCTCGCTTGAGAGGAAAAGACCTATCCCGACGTAAGCGATACACCCGAGAATCAACCCAGATAAGAGAATTCCACTGGTGGTTACGCAAGCGCCAGCAAGGACATCAATCCAGGGGGTCAAATCCGGTAAACGGCCTGGGCTGATGAAAAGTTGGTCTTGACCGGAACCGGGGGCGGTTGACAAATGGGTGTTTCTGTTGCGCGCGATCGAGAGACTGCGCAGGCGAGCGATTCCTTTCCCCCCCTTGGGAAGGGGGGGAAAGGGATCGCGGGGGTTGCGCAACAAATCGCGCACGAACGCCTCTCCGCGGCAAGAGCAAGTTTTCATCAGCCCACGCCAGCCCTCTCCCGCGGGAGAGGGAGCGGCCAGAAACACTTTATCGGCCGCTGCTGTGCTTTGGCGGGGCCTACGGCCCCTCTGCCCCTTGATAGAAAAACCCGTCCCTTTGTAGAACCGCCGTCTACCAATCCTTGCGGTCGTCTGTGGCGGATGCTGGTGGGGGCTCCTCCGGGAGCCTCTGGCTCTGAGCGGCGCGGATCTGATCGAGCGCGGCGTCGAGACGATCCTCAGGTGAGTCTCCTCGTGTTCCAGGCGGCGACGATCGACCACCGCCGGCTCCGCCGGTCCGGCGCCGGCTCGCGGCGGGACGGTCGCCCTGTCCGCCGGCGTCCGGGCCCGTGCCGGTGCTTCCCGGGTCGCTCTCCGGCTGCCCCTCGGGCGATTGATTGTCACCGCCGCCACGGCGGTTGGGGGCTCGCCGCCGGTCCGGCCGCTGGGACTGCGGCTGGTCGCCGGAAATCTCGTCCTGGGGAACCGCCAGTGATTGCGCCTGCTCGAGCGCAAACCGGCGATTGATCGCGGCGTCACGGCGGACGGCGTCGAGGGCCGCACCCCCGTCGGTCGAGGCGAGGCAGGCGTCGTATGCGCTGATGGCCCCCGGTACGTCGCCCATGGCCAGCGCCGTGTTGCCCAGGGCGTAGTCGATCTTGGTCCGCAAAGAACCGACGGCTCGCTGGCGGGCCTCGAGATAGCGCTGGCGGGCCTCGGCATACCGCCCGAGCTGAAAGAACGCGGCGGCGGCGTTGTACCGCGGGACTGCCGATCTCGGCGCACGCGGGATCCCCACTTCGAAGTCAGCCAGCGCCTCGTCCAGCCGGCCGGCTAGATAGGCGGCCTGCCCCCGCGCAATGGCCTCGGCCGCCGACTCCGCGCGGCTTTTCAGTGGTCCGTCGCCGGCCCCGATTGCCAGCCCGGCCATGGCAATCAACAGGGAGGACCGGCCCAGTTTTTTCAGAGAAGGCCGCCAAATCCAGGGCCAGGGCCAGAACCAGCCGCGCACGGGCGGCCAGCAGCCAGCCAGCAGGAGTACCAGCGCGGCGAATAACAACAGTGGGAACCGTTCGGCCTGGCCGGCAAGGCGGGTCGCCTCGCGCCGCGTGCGAGCCGCCGGCTCGATCTTGGTTTCGTACAGTGTGCCGAGATCGCCTGAGGCCAATCCCAACCTCATAATTACTCCTCCTGTCCGGCGAGCGATGGCTTCCAGCGCCGTATCGGAGCGTTGCGAGAGGACCTGCTTGCCATGATACATGAGCGGCTGGGCCGTCTTTTCCACAGGGACCGGATGACCTTGGTCGGGGTCGCCGATGGCGACCGCATGGACCACGACGTCTTCCTGGCGGAGCCGTTCCAATCGAGAGCTCCACCGATCGGCGTGGTCTTCGCCGTCGGAGAAAACGACGACGGCCCGCCCCTGGGCGTGTTCGTCGGTGGCGACGGCCTCGAGGGCCGCGTCCAGGGCGGCGCCCAGGTCGGTCCCGCCGGGCCGGACCGCGCCGGGTCGGAGGCGGTGCAACGCGTCGAGGACGGCACCGAGGTTTTCGGTCAACGGGCAGCGGAGCACCCCGCGCCCGGCAAAGGCCACCACGGCCGCGCGGTTGGCCGGCTCTCGGGCCAGAGCATTGACCAGGCTCTCAGCCGCCTCGACCGCCACGGCCAGCCGGGTCGGCACCGCGTCCTCGGCTGCCATGCTCCGGCTGACATCGACCATCAAGACGACGTCGTGGCCCGGCGGCAGCGGCAGCGCAGCGAGGCGCCCCCACCGCGGCTGGGCGAGGGCGACGATCACGCAGGTCGCGCAGCCCACCATGCGCAGCGTGCCGTCGCGCGGCGCCCGGCCCCGCTGGGCCAGCGACCGCCAGCCCCCGCGCCGCAGCCGGCGACCGCGGATCGCCCAGGCCAAAAGAGGTAAGACCAGCGTCAAGAGCCAGAGTAATTCAGGATGAGCGAAGTTCAAGGTTCAGCAGCTCTCTCCCATTATTGGTCGCATGGGCATGGCCACGCGGGTCCGCGAGTTGCAGCGAGCATCACTCCCTTCACGGCAATCGCCGGAGCCGACCCAGCGACAGGAACCGCTCCAGGATCAGCAGGGCCAAGGTCGATAACGCCCAGGGCAAGTAGCGTTCATCATAACGGGTCAAGATCCGGCCGCGGACAGGGCTTTTCTCCAGGGTGTCGATCGTGTGGAAGACCTCATCGAGCGCGTCGGCGTCGGTGGCGGCGAACGAGCGGCCGCCGGAGAGCTGGGCCAGCCGCTCCAGAAGCGGGAGATTGGGGCCCTCAACCTCCGCCGGTCGCTCGAGGTGAGGATCGAGGCCCCGGACCACCCCGCCGATTCGACCGATCGCGATCGTGTGCAGCGTCACACCAAGCTCGCGCGCCAGCAGGGCCGCCTGCTCGGGATCGAGTGGCCGGGGGACCGCCGGCTCGTTGTTGCCATCGGTCAAGAGCACGAGGACCTTCTTCTTGGGGGGGGCGCTCAGCAGTGTGTCGAGTCCCCACGCGATCGCATCACCGATGTTGGTGCCGTTGTCCCCCGGCAGCGCGGAACGCACCGCGGCGACCGTCTCGATCAGGAACGCGTGGTCGAGGATCGGGGGGCACGCCACGTCGGGAAGGTTGGCGAACACGACCAGGCCAATCAGGTCGTCGGATCTCCCCTCGACGAAGCGAGTGAAGGTGATCTTGGCTGCTTCCAGCCGCGAGATCAGCCGCGTGCCGCGGTCGGTGGGGAAATCGACGGCGTTCATGCTGGAGCTCTGGTCCAGCGCGACGACGATCGCGACCCCTTGCCCCGCGATCCGGATGACGCCCCCCACAGTTTGCGGCCGCGCCAGGGCCACCGCCAGGCCGCCGATGGCCAGCCCGCGCAACACGGACGGCATCGCCCGCAGCCAGACCCAGCCGATGCGATGGCGGGGCGGGAAGCCGTCGAGGCTGGGCCAGGCGATTCTGGGCCGGGCCCGTTCGAGCAGCCACGGGAGCGGCATCAAGACCAAGAGCCAGAGCCAGCCGGGCTGAGCAAAATGCATTGGTCCTTGGTCCTTGGTCCTTGGTCCTTATCTTTACTGGAGCGCGGGGTCAACGCCCGCGCCGGCCGGCGACCAGGGCATGGCGCGCCGCCAGCGCGCGGTAGAGCGCGGTCTCGGGGTCAGGGTCCATTACCGTCAGGTGGCCCATCTTCCGGCCAGCCGCCGGCGTCCGCTTGCCATAGAGGTGGAGCAAGACGCCCGGATCGAGGTCGAGCGCGGCGTCCCAGTGCGGCTCCCCGCCCGCAAGGGGCCACAAGTCACCCAGCAGGTTGACCATCGCCGCCGGCATGACCAGGTCCGTGGGGCCCAACGGCAATCCACACAAGGCCCGCACCTGTTGCTCGAACTGGCTCACGACGGCCGCCTCGATCGTCAAGTGTCCTGAGTTGTGGGGGCGCGGGGCGATCTCGTTGACCAGCAGGCGGCCGCTGGCGCTCAGAAAGAACTCGACGGTCAGGACCCCGACGGTGCCCAGCGCCTGGGCGGCGGTCAGGGCCAGGCCGCGCGCCTCTTGGGCCACGATCGGTCCCACCGGGGCGGGCATGAGTGTCGCGTCCAGGATGTGACGCTCGTGACGGTTCAGGGCCACCGGGTAACAGACGGCCTGGCCATCGCCGCCGCGTGCCACGACAACCGAAACCTCGGCGGCAAAGTCAACCCAGGCCTCGGCGACACACGCCGCGCAGCCGAGGGTGGCCCACGCGCCGGCAGCGCCGGCTGCCTCGGTGACCAGGACCTGTCCCTTGCCGTCATAGCCCGAAGCGGCGGTCTTGAGAATCAAGGGCAGCCCAAGGCCTCGAACCGCGGCGTCGAGCTCGGTGTCGCAACGGACCGGCCGCCAGGGCGCATGGGGGATTTCGTGGCAGGCCAGGAAGCGTTTCTCGCGGAGCCGGTTCTGGCAGATCCAGAGGGTCCGCCAGCCGGGACGCACCCTCCGCCGGCGCGCCAGCCACCGCAGCGCGGGGGCCGAGACGTTCTCGAACTCGACGGTCACTGCCTCGGCCAGCTCGGCAAAGGCCCGCAACGCGGGTAGGTGATCGGGAGGACCGATGACCGCCCAGTGGGCCACCTGCGCGGCGGGCGCATCCTCGGTTGCGCTCAAGACGCCGGCACGGTAGCCCATCCGCTGGGCCGACTGGATGAACATCCGGCCCAGTTGGCCGCTGCCGATCACGCCCAAGGCCGCCGGGGGAAACAGAGCGCCGCCACTCGACGCATCGGCGCGATCGGGACGCAAGCTCATCAGGGCGACTCTCCCACGGCGTCGGTCTGCGCCTGCCGGAAGTGTGCCAGGGCCGCGCGGATCGCGGGATACTTCCGGCCCAGGATCGCCGCGGCCAGGATCGCCGCGTTGGCCGCGCCCGAGCTGCCGATGGCCAGCGTGCCGACCGGGACACCTCGCGGCATCTGCACGATCGAGAGCAGTGACTCGACCCCGCGCAGCACCTTGCTCTCGACCGGCACGCCCAGCACCGGCAGCAGCGAGATCGCCGCGAGCATCCCCGGCAAGTGGGCCGCCCCGCCGGCGCCGGCGATCAAGACCTCCAACCCCCGACCCTCGGCCTCGCGGCCATAGCGAAACAGTCGCTCCGGCGTCCGATGAGCCGAGACCACTCTCGACTCGTGAGGAATGCCCAGCTCGGTCAGGACCTCGGAGGCATGGCGCATCGTCTCCCAGTCCGACTTGCTGCCCATGACCACGCCGACCAGCAGTGCTTGAGAGGTGTCGGTCGCCATGTCGCCCAGGATGAAAGGGGCTCGTCGTTCGAATTCCCACGCACGATTCGATCATTCTCCCCGCGGGGCCGTTGCCTGACCACAGCCGGGGACGACGGGGTAGGGGAGGGAGAACAGTCAGCGCCGCTTCTTGGCCCAGCGGTCGGCCAGAGTCAGCAGGCGGGCCAGCGGGAGCTCGAAACCGGGGAGCAATGGGGTCTCGTAGCTCTGTTTCTCCAGGATGACTCGCTCCTGGTCGCTCTCGCCGCTGAAGATGAAAACCGTCAAGGTCCGCCGGAAACGGTCGACGACCCAGTATTCCCGCACGCCGATCTCGCGATACTCAGCCCGTTTGGCGACGTAGTCCCGCTCCTGGTTGACCTTACCCCACGACACGAATTCGACGATGATCGTCGGCCTCTCCCCTTCCGCCGGAAGCCGCCCCAGGCCCGTCCAGATTACCCGGTCTGCCCTCCTACGGTTCTGCTTGGTCTTCAGCGTCTCCTCTTGCAGCGTCAAGTCCAGTGATGAGCCTTGGGCATGCTCTTCTTGATAGCGCCTGAGCCAGTATCCCAACTCTTCGTTGGGATCACGTTCCGTGCGTGAGGGAATTGGAGACACGACGAGGACTCCGTTGATCAGTTCGTACCGCCAGCCTTCCTGGAAGAGGGCGCGGTCGAACTCCTTCAGGGTGAGGAATAGCCCAGCCGAATAGGGGCCGAGCCGCATCCGGCGAACGGCGGGGGTGACTGTTGACATGGCAAAACTCTCTTCCAAGTCTGAATCGGGCAACGTCGTGCCTGGGTCGCCAACCTTTGTATTCTACCTGAACTCAGGTTTGAAGGGCGT
Source organism: Isosphaerales bacterium (assembly GCA_044450785.1). Lineage (GTDB taxonomy): Bacteria > Planctomycetota > Planctomycetia > Isosphaerales > Isosphaeraceae > JBIOJM01. The sequence continues at coordinate 5,983 of JBIOJM010000185.1, read as the reverse complement.
AGGCCTGAGGGAGCGTCAAGTGCGCAGGCTGACTAAAAAGTTGCCCCGGCGTCCGGGCATCATAGTCGGCGAGCTGACGCACGGCCAAGAGATGTATTTCATCGGCGCCCACTATTTCAGTTCCTTGATGGCAATGTCCCTGAATTGCACTTGCATGGCCGGCCCTACATGCAGTTGCAGCGCGATGACTCCGGTCAGGTCCCCTTTCGGGTCATCCAGATCGACGGATTTGATGCCGTTCAATTCCAGCGTAATGTGGTGACGCTCGGCGGTAATCACATAATCGTTCCACTCGTCCGGCTTCACTTTCTTCACTGCTTCAGGAGCGGGCCGCTTGATGATGAGGCGATTCGGGCTGCCTTCCTCCAGGAGCAAGCCCCAGAAACCCTTGGCGATGTCCGCTTGGTAGCCCCTCGCCGTGCCGTCCTCATGGATGACGCTTCGGAACTGGATGCCGCTGTTGCCTTCATCCTTGACCAACCGAACGGAAACCTTGAGGATAAAGTCCGAGAACTTCTGCTTGGTGGCCAAGAATGTATTTTTCTTGAGTTGGTTCTTTTCCTGCTTCCCAATGATCATGCCGTCCTTGGCGCTCCACAATTCCGGTTTACTCGCCTCCCAGCCCTCGAAATCCTTGCCGTTGAAGAGCAGCTTGAACTCGTCCTTGTCGTCGGCGCGGCTCTGCGTGGCGATGCTGATAGCTGCCATTACCAAACCGATTGCCAGAGGCAGTGCGACGGCGATACCACGATTCATTGGGTTGCTCCTTTCAGACGAAAGTAAGCGTCTGTTGCTTGTCGTCCCAATTGACTTTTTTTCCACTGCGCAGGGCCGCGTTGCCAATATGGGCGGCGCGCGCAGCGGCCACGCCGACGCGAATGTCGGCATTGGGCTGCTTACGGCTGCGGATGCATTCGAGCCAATTCTGGAGATGGTCGGCAGTCCCCTCGTACTCCGATTCCACATAGAGCTTGGGTTCCGGCCGCCAGCGCCGCTCGGCCCGGCTGAATTTCGGCCAGCCGCGGCCGCGGTCCTCTTCGTAGAGAGCCAGCGCCGCCCGGCTGATTTCCAGGGTCGCCTTCGAGCCGCGGAAAATGATGCTGCCGAAATCCATTCCCATGGTGTGACATCCCGCATAAGTCACCAGAAAGCCCTTGGGATATTCCAGCGTGCAGCTCAGGCCATCCGGGCACTCGAAGGGCCAATCGTAAGCGTGACCGATGCCGACGGCACTGGCCGGGGTGTCGCACTCCATATACCAGTGGACGGTCTCGATCGCATGAGTCATCAAGTCGGCGAGATTGCCGCCGCCGAAATCCCAAAACTGGCGCCACACCCGGAATTTCATCTGGTTAAATGGCTGGGCGGGCGCCGATCCGAGCCAGGCCTTCCAATCCAGGTCCGCCGGCGGAGTCTGCTTGGGCGGGATTTTCCCCATGGCGCCTCGCGGCCCGTAATTCATGAACCAGAAAGCCTCTACCAGCCGGACGACACCCAGGGCACCCGAGCCGAGGATTTGTTTGCCCTGGACATAGTGAGGCCAACTGCGTTGCTGAGTCCCGGTCTGCACGATCCGGCCGCTTTTCTCCACGGCTTGGATCTCCTCGGGGCCTTCCTCGAGCGCATGGGTCACCGGTTTCTCGACGTAGACATCCTTTCCCGCCGCCACCGCATCAATGAGCATTTGTTTGTGCCAGTGGTCGGGGGCCGCGATAATCACCGCTTCCACATCCTTTTGTTCCAGCAGCTTGCGGTAGTCGTCGAACTTCGCCGTTTTCGGGCCGGCTTTGGCGGCGGCTCGGTTCCGATGCGGCTCGTAAACGTCAGCCACGGCTACTACGTGGGCGCCGGACACGGGCTTGGTCTTCCATTGCTCTATTCCGCCTTGAACAGCTTCCTGCGGTTTGGGGACCAGGTGGTCCATAAGTTGCATGGCCCGGCCGCCTGTCCCGATCACGCCAATCCGCAGCCGATCATTGGCCCCCAAGACTTCGGCAAAGGAACTGGCCGTCAGCGAGGAGAGAACGCCAAGCGCCGCTCCGGCGCGCGCGGGGTCCTTGAGGAAACTACGCCGAGTCGTTGTTTTATCGTCTGATTTCATTTTCCGGCTCCCTTGGAGCTCCCCGGCCTTGCGGTTTCTCAGGGGGTTGACGCCCCCCACTCGCCGGATTTCTTGCGCTGGACCCTCTGAGCAAAGCGACCGACGTGAATGACGCGCAACTTATGGAAGCCGCGGGCGATCACTTCGTGCTCGTCGCGTGCTTCCAACTGAAAGGAAATCAACGGTCCGTCGGCGTTCACGACCCGAGCCAAGCAGGTCACGTTCTCACCGAGCGGAGTCGCCGCCGTGTGGCGGACGTCGATGTGTGTGCCCACCGTACTCTCGCCGATTTCCAGCCACGGCAACACGGCTTCACGCGCGGCATGTTCGAGAAACCAAATCAGCCAAGGGGTGCACAGAACCGCCGGCATTCCGCCGACGGCGAAGTCGATGGCGTGTTTCGCCTCGACCACGAAGCAACGTTCGCCGACGGTGCCTACCTTGGGGATGCTTTTCATGCTTCTGTACCGCGCGCTTGCGTTTCGCGTGCACTCGCCTAGAGCGGAGACTAAACGCAAGCGACATAGCGACACGCCAGCGGTTCCATTAGCGCCCGTTGCCGACGCCGGTCGAGCAGAGTTCGCCGCACGCCTCTTGCACGGCCTCGTCGGCCATGCGAAAGCCTTCGCGGGCCGTGGCGGCTGAAACCCCGGCGTTCACCGCTGATACGACCCCCACCAGGGCGTTGAGCACGTCGTCGCCGATGCCCGCGTTCCGCGCCTTTTCGATGCGCCCGCGCGTGCAGACCTGGCAACCCCGTGTCATCGTGACGGCCAGGCCGACCAGGTGCTTTTCGCGCTCGGACAACAGCGGTGTCTCGTGGGTCGTTCGTAAATACTGAACCACTGGCGAATCATCGTAGGCCATGAGTCGTCTCCTTAGCTCACGTCGCGAAACCGCGACGTCGATTTCAATGGCGCCCGGTGAACGATGGACCGTCAATCTCCCAGGTGAAACGGCTCGCCGAGCATATCCTTCCACTTTTTCGTCTGGTCGTTGGTCAAGACCGCCTCCAGCTTTTTGCCGTATTCCTCACGGGTCTTGAGGACCTTCGGTCGAAGCTCCTCCGGATTGCCTCCCGATTGTGCCTCCTTGATGAGGGACTGAATCTTTTTTTGCATTTCCTGAGTGATGGCCATGAATTTCTTCATTTGCTCCTGGGTGATCTTCAGTTCGCCTCGCACATCCTCCTGTCCCAAGGCCAGGCCGCCCTCTTGCTGGAGCGTGATCCCACGCAACCGCTTGAGCTGTTCCGATTTTAAAACCTCTTTCAAGGATTTGGCCAGTTTCTCGTGAGCTTTCTTCCGATGTTCATTGAGCTTTTTTTCCCGTCCCTCGCCGGTTTCGGTCAGGGAATCCAAGAATGGGCCCGTTTCCATGATCTGCGTCATCACGTGTTCGAACAGCTTCTCCTTCTGTTCGTCCGAGACTTTGATTTCGTCCAGGACTTTATCGCGGAAAACGATAAAGGGTGTGCCCAGGGCCTCCACGAGTTGCTTGCGATTTTCATCGGGGGGTACCTGCGCCGCGGCTGTTTGGGATTGCTGGACCCAGAGCGCCACTACGGCCAGAACCATCACTCCGACACGGAACCGGTTTTTGCTCTTCATTGGTTACCTTCCTTTCGGGTCGAGTTCGGATGGTGAGAACGGATGTGGGTGAACCGCTGATGGCACACCCCAGTCGCGGGCTCAGGATTCAGCCTTGCAGCGTCCGGCGGAGATGCTCCTTCAGGTAGGCAAAATGGCGCTTGATCATGGGCCGATCCTGCTGAGCGCGTGTCAACATGATGGAACCCTCGATAATCGCCACGATATAGCGGGCCAGCGCTCGCGTGTCCACAGGCTGTCCGGGACAATACCGGCGTGCGGCGGCATTCAGGTCCGGCTGGAACTCCAGGGCCATTTCGTCGAAACATTCGGCCAGCCGCCTGCGGAACCCATCGTGAGTATCACTGAGCGCCGTGCTGAGATTGCCGATGATGCAGCCGCCCTTTCGCTGGTCCCGCCGGCGGATCATCTCCTGAATCGCATCCAGCCGGCGGAACACGCGCTGCAACGGGTCGCCCTCATCCAGTGGCGGCAGGCGTTTCTCGATCTGCTCCAGCAACTGGCGGCGCTTCTCCATGTGCTGGTCGATCACCGCGAAGCCGAGTTCTTCCTTGCTGCCGAGATGGTGGAAGAATGCGCCCGTCGTCACCTGAGCCGCCTTCAAGACCTCCTCCAGCTTGGTATCGTGGTAACCCTTCAGGGCGAACAGGCGCGCTGCCTCCCCGAGGATTTTCTGCCGCGTTTCCAGCGCTCTCGGTTGCTTGATGGCTTTTATGGTGGCCCTTTCAAACAGAGTGGTCGGTTTGTTATCCTACTCAAGGAAACCAGGGCTCGTCAAGCGGCTTGAGCTTCGCGTCGCATGGCGCCAGCGATTTCGTCATCAATTCAATGGAAGCCGCCGACTGAGGCGCCCAAGGTATCATGCACATGAAACGCGGATGGGCGCCCCTTGAATTGACCGGCCCGGCGCGAAGAGCGATAATCAGGTTGTCAATCTCGAAACTCGCGGAGCCGCCCGATGCCTTCCCCATTTCCCGGAATGGATCCGTATCTGGAAAGTCCACGATGGTTTCATGGATTCCATAACAACCTGATCACTTACCTCGAGGAGCAGCTCCAGCCCCTCCTCCCGGAAGCCTATTTCGCGCAATCCGGCCAGCGGGTGTGGCTGGAGGTGTCGGAACGTTATGTCGAGCCGGATCTCAACGTGATGCGAGAGCGGCGCGAGATACCGCACCGGGGTCAGGGCGGAGTGGCGGTTGCCGAACCCGAGGTCGAGACCGAGCTCGCGGCCCGACAGCCCGTCTTGATCACCGTCGAGGATGTCGAGCATGACTATCATCTGGAACCGTATCTCGAGATCCACGGCCGCTGGAGCGGCCAGGACCGACTGATCGCCACGATCGAAGTGGTCAGCCCGTTCAACAAGACCCCTGGCCATGAAGGCTACGACCAGTACCGCGCCAAGCAACGTGAAGTCCTGGCGGGCCAGGCGCACCTCATCGAGATTGACCTGTTGCGCGCGGGATCGCACATCACGGCTGTCCCGCGCGACATTGCCATGGAGAAGGCTTGCCCCTTTGAGTACCACGTCTCGGTTCACCGGTTCGACCGGCCCAAGGAGTATCTGGTCTATCCGATCCGGCTGGAGCAACAGTTGCCCACGATCACGGTTCCGCTATTGCCGGCGGACCCGCCGGCGCTGGTCGACTTGCAGGCGGCATTCAACCGTACCTACGACGCGGGCCCCTACCGGAAGGCAATCTGGTATGGGAAAGACCCGATCGAGCCCCCATTGCGGCTCGAGCAAGCCGCATGGGCCGCGACGAAGGTGAAGGCGGCAACTGCAAGCTGACCGAGGCAGAAACGGGACGCAGCTCGTTGTTCACCGGGACCGCGGGTTTGCTCAGGCTTGGTGGCCGGCCTTCGGGCCGAACCGTCTGCTCCGAACAGCGGGGACCAGGGGTCAGGCCCACGGACCGTGCGGCCTGGGCGCCCTTGAGGATTGCTCCCCTGGGGCGACCCAGCGCAAAAGGCCGTAGACCCCAACTCCTGAACGGTGAGGTGCACGATGAAGGGCGAGCCTACGCAAGTTCCAACGCGTGCCGGTGGGGCCAAGAGGCGAACGTTCAGCCGGATCTGGGTTTCTGGGAGTGTTCAAAGCCCGGGGTTCGGGTCAGACCCCGGGTGGGGTCTTTCAAAGACGCCGCCGCGTTACGAGCGGGATAAAAAACTCAGTAGCCGTCAGAGGGGACTTGAGACCCCGGCCGGTCACCAGTAGAGTCAAGGTCTTGGTGCTACACGAGATCGGGATGAGCGATCGGGGTACGTC
>JBIOJM010000184.1:0-19354 GCA_044450785.1 Isosphaerales bacterium | reverse complement strand
TCGTTCAAGAAATCCGGCGTGGCCGCGCCGTTGCCATGCATGACGATCAGAATTCTCGGGCTCTCATGGCCGTACCAAGTCGTCGGCGCCGTTCCGAAAGCGCGCCGCGGGGAAGTTGTGCTCTTTCAAGGCAGCGGGAATGATCGTTTGATCTTGCAGAGTCTCGAGCTCGGTCTGATCGAGGTCCTGAGCGACAATGCCCGGTACACAGGCGATCTCGCCCTGCTTCCAGCCTGTCCGCCCGCCGGTCGCGGCCAGACACCGAAGGGGCGATCGACGCTGAAAAACTACCCATTGGCGGGCACGCATGGAAGCCCAGCGGCGGCCCAATTCCTTCGCCAATAGAGGGCTCCGATGATGTCGAGCAAGGACAAAAACTCATGGCTTTGATTGGCTTGATTTCCAGGCCCCTTGCTGCGTAAGTAGCATGAGCAAATCGGGCTATTTGCTGGAAACACCGAGTATCCCGGGCTACTCGCCGAAAGGCAGTAAAAATGCTTCGGGTGCGGTCAATCAGCAGGGAAGGCCGGCGATGCCGGAACCCTCAACGACTACACGCCCGACCCTCGCAAGAGGTGATGATATAGTCTGGGCTGCATAGCGATATGCAGAGGTTGGCGGAAACGACCAACCCCGGCGCAAGCCGAGTAACAACCCGCCATCGCGATCAGTATGGTCACTGATACCAAACAATTCGACGCTGGCCTGAAACGGGCAACGGCGGGGCTCACGGCGTTCGGCTCGATCGCCAACAAGATCGCAACCGGCAATCCCTTCAAGACAATGGCAGTGGGGATGTATTCGATCGGAAAGGGTACACAGCAAGCCTTCAACACTTCGGCCGAATTGGGGGCGATCGTCCCGTTAATGGCTCATGGCGTGGCCGGTCTCACCAAGGACTTCGACAAGAGTTTTTCGTCTCTCGGGCAAGGTCTCGGGCGCGTGGCGCTTGGTTTCACGATGGTCGGCGGCGGTATCGCCAAGATCGGCTATGGGATCGCGGCCAAAGGACTTGGTCTGATCGGCTCGGCGGCGCTCTCGCTTGGCCACACACTGGCCGAGGCGGCGAAGCTGGCTCTTGTGTTCGGTCTGGCGGCAGCGGCGCTCACCAAGTTCGCTCACGTCGCGATCGATTCGGCAACGCAAACGACCCGGGCGAAACTCACCTTCGGTCAGTATTCCAAAACCGTCATCTCGGATGCCGAACAAATGTCCCAAGCCTACGGGATCTCGAAGAAATCCTTCATCGAATCGGCTTCCGGTCTCGGCATGATCGCCAAGGCGGCGGGGTACACTCAACAGCAAGCGGCGGCAATCGGCAGCCAGTTCGCCAAGCTGGGAGCGAACCTTGCATCAGAACTCGGCATGCCTCTGGAAGAGGTCATGTCGAAGCTCGAAGGGGGCTTGGCGGGGCATGCCCGTGGACTTCACCAGCTTGGAATCCTCATGACCGATGACGCCATCAAGTCCTACGCAATGGCGAAGGGAATCGGCGTTCTTGGCCAAGAGCTGACCGAGAGCGAGAAGACAACGGCTCGCGTCGGATACCTTAGCCAAGAGCTGGCGAAGCATCAGGGTGTGCTCGCGGCGAAAGCCGGATCGACTGGGCAGGAGATTGGCTCGCTGTCCGGGCGGTTTGAGTCTCTGGCCGAGTCGATCGGCTCCGCGCTGCTACCCATCATCGGGCCGATCTTCGGCGAGTTGAACGTGGCCATCAAAGCCGTTTCTATGGCATGGGAGGAATCCGGGTTCGCGGCGATCGCGACATCGACCGACGTCCAGAATTCGGCCGGAGCGCAAGCCAAGTCGATCGGGTGGCTGCAAAAGTCGATTGGTTTTGTCGCGGATGCATGGCAAAACATGAAGATGCCTGTCTTTTATGTTGAAAGCTACATATCGGCTGGAATCGGCCACATGATCGAGGGATTGGCGTATTTATCGAGCGGGCTCGATAGCATGGCCGAAAAGTTGCACCTGTCGAAAACCGGAGCGACCGAGGCGCTTAACAGCTACGCGGAAGCCTTCAAGAAATCCGGCGTGGACTTGATGGCGAAGTTCAATGAGGAAGCGGCCAAACCGCCAGCCTCGAATGCGGTTGATGCCTATTTCGCCAAGGCCCGCGAACAGATCGCCAAGGCCCGTACCGACGTCAAGGGGCTTGGAACCGACATCAGCCAATTCCGACCGACGCCATCGGTGAAGCAACCCGGCGAGCTGAAGTTCGCCAAGGCGGCTGCATACGGATCGAGTGAAGCAACCAACACGCTGTTGCGCTCGCGGTACGGGGGTGGCCAAAGCGGCAAGGATGCAGCAAAGACGGCCGCGGCAACCACGGAATCCGCGAAACACCTGGCAAAACTTGTCGACTTGGCGGGCAAGAGTTCGACGCCAGGACTTGAGCTGTGGTCAAATTTCAAGTGAGCCATGCCTCTGCTCGATCGGCTCGCGCCGGCGTCGAGGCGGAAAGGCGACGGAACCGCGGTAGGGAGCGACCGCCAGCCGCGCCACCCAACGATCGACGTCGGCGACGTCCAGAACATCGGCCAGAGGCGGCGATTCGTCCTGGGGCATCCTGGGACGTCGAGGCCAGCGACCTAGGCGGCTTTGTATCGTACGAAACAAACGGTGTACGACCGGCAATAGGTGCATGTTCCGTCGAGCGATTCGAGCTGGCCTATTCATGCTGGCCAGGGGCGCGGAAATCGCCTGAAGGTCCAGAGAGCTGGCGACGATCGGGGCCGAGCTGCGGACCTGACAGCGGTTTTGGGCGGACGAATTAAGCAGGGGCGGATCGGCTTCCAGAGAGTCGCTCTTGAACCCATTCAGTGCATTGCCGATACTGAAACAATGAGCCGCAAGCAGAAACAAGAGAACGTCGCCAACCGTCCGCCCGTCTGCAAGGCGATACTTCTGTGCGACGACGTGTCTCGCGACCCGGCAACTGCCAAAACCACGATTTCCGGAATCTTCGACACTTTTATTGTGCCTAGCTTTCCCGGCTCCACGTCTCCTTGCAAACTCTTCCTTTTTCTCGCGGAAGCATCCGGAAGGTGGACCATTTCTGCCCAAATTCAGGACCCATCGCAAGGCGTGATTTTGTTCAAGTCTCCCGGCGCCGGTGAATTCGGCGACCCAGAAGGACCGGGAAAAGGGGAGCTGTGCCTTCCGGTCTCCGCGTTGCGTTTTGAGCGAGCCGGTACTTACGACATGGTTGTTTTCGCTGGCGACAACGAAATCGGGCGATTGGAATTCAACGCTAGAACCCGAAAGGATCAGCCTGATGTCGCGAGTAATAAGAAGTAGTTTTGAGGATTGGAGCACCACCAACAGCACTGGGATGATACCCATGATCGGCGCCGTTTGGTTGCCTTTGAGCCCTCCTGAGCCGATTCAAGTTAGCTCAGGGACGCCGAACAAACAGACCGTCAAAGCGATCGAGGACACCATGAAAGGCAAGGATGTCGTTTGCTGTGAAGACGTCGACGACATGTTCCGCAAACTGGGAATTTGACTTCCGGGCCGAGGCGGGTCTGGATGCTTAAACCAAGATTCTCGAAACAATTCCATCGCGACCTGGGGCGCATGTCGAAGCGCGGCAAGAATATCGACAAGATCAAGGCTATCATCAGACTGATCTGTGATGAGCAAGCGCTGCCTGAACGGCATAGAGACCATCCTCTCAAGGGAAAATGGGAAGGTCATCGCGATTGTCATGTCGAACCTGACTGGGTTCTGATTTATGCAATCCACGAAGACGGCGCTGACTTCGTCAGAACCGGAACGCATTCCGATTTATTTTGACTGGTCTCGGTTCGTCGGCCGGTCGAGGCCGGCGACCTGGCGGGCCGGGGGCTCAACGGGTCGGCAACCCGGTGCGCTCGATCCGAGGGGGTTCACGTCGAGGCGACCCGCGCTGCAGACTGGTCGAGGTCAAACGGGCGGGGGCTCGCTGGCTTGCCTTGCCTCGCATGGGCTCGAAGCTGGGAACCATCGACCCGAGGCCGGCGACATCGCCAGCGGGGGCGGTGGGCTGTCGTATCGCTGGCGGCGCGGATCCGCGCCAGCCATCGGGCGGCGGGGCTCGATCCGATCCATCGGCCGAACCCGGCAACCTCCCGCCGCATAAAACCCGTTCAGTGGTTTGTACACTGAACAGTTTTTGGCCAGCGCGGCTTTCACTTCAGCCTGACAGCGACGTCGGCGAATAACTCGAGGGCCCGTCCTGCCCTGGGATCTCGAAAGACCCGGTTCGCTTCGACCCTGCTCATGATCTGGTCGAGGCCATCGCCGAGCAACAACGGCTCCGAAGGAATTCGGGAATCAACCCGGGTTCTACCGGGTTCCTACCGTTCTGGCTCATGACGTCTGTCCGAGGCATCGACGCAAATACCGCGATGGTTTGCACTTGCTTGTTATGGTTTGCTAACACTTGCAAACGGGCAACCGTTGACGTAAGATGCTTGAGAACATTGAGGTTAAGTGGGGAAAAGGGATGCTCACGTCATGGTTGCCAACGTGGGTGTCGAGGGTTCAAATCCCTTCTTCCGCTCTTGATCAATGCCATCCTGAGTTGGCGGCTTTCGCTCAAGCGCTCTGGGTGCGTGATGGCGGATCAAGCCATGCCGGCCAGAGGTCACTTGAGGGGCTGCCATCGATGAACACCGACGAAACTGAATCCGAGGCATCTGTCTCGGTGACCGACCTTCCTGAGAAGTCTGAATCGGCGCCGAAGGTCAGGCTTGAGATCGAGGTCGCCATCACCGATGCCGGCCCATGCAAGAAGCATCTCAAGATCACGATTCCACGGTCGGAGATCGAGCGTCAGTACGAGCAATCCCTGGACAAGCTGCTGCAGGATGCGATGGTCCCGGGGTTCCGCCAGGGGCGGGCGCCCCGGCAGTTGGTCGTCAAGCGATACCGGAAGCAGGTCGCCGACCAGGTCAAGTCCACGCTCTTGATGTCCTCGCTCGAGCAGATCGATAAGGAGCACAAGCTCGATCCGATCGTGCAGCCTCGGCTCGACGTCGATGCGATCGAACTCCCCGAAAAGGGACCCATGACTTTTGAGATGGACGTGGAAGTGCGTCCGCAGTTCGACGTGCCGAACTACAAGGGGCTCAAGGTCCAGCGACCCGTCGTGGAGATCACCGAGAAGGACGTCGACACCCAGCTCACACGACACGTGGAACGCCACGGCCAGATCGTGCCCAAGCTGGAAGGAGGTGCCGAGATCGGCGATTATCTCACGGCTGATCTGGTCTTCATGCGCCCCGACGGGCGGCCCATCAACGAGGTCAAGGAAGTTCAGTTCCGCCTCCAGTCGGAGCTTCGTTTTCAGAACGGTACGATCCCCGACGTCGCATCCAAGCTGGTCGGAGCCAAGCCCGGCGACACGCACGTCGTCGAGGGTAGGCTCGGCTCGGCCGTCGATGACCCCGGACTACGGGGAGCGGCGATCCCGGTGCAGATCCGGATCAACGATCTGAAGCGAATCCGGCTTCCCGAGGTGAACCAGGAATTCATCAGCTCGATCGGCTTCGACAGCCTGGAAGAACTGCGCGAGGCGGTGCGCGATGCCCTGAAACGCCGCGCCCAATCCGAGCAGCGCCAGGCGATCCGGCGCCAGATCATGGATGTCCTGCTGCGGGAGGCTCCGTTCGACCTTCCGGCCGATCTTGTGCTCCGCGAGGAGAAGAGCACCATCAACAGGTTGGTCGCGCAACTGAAGCAGGAGGGCATGTCGGACACCCAAATCCGGGCCAGCGAGGCCCAGATCCGCGCCAACGCCCACGAGTCGACCCTCCGGTCACTCAAGGAGTTCCTGCTGCTGGTCAAGATCGCCGAAGCCGAAGGGATCAAGGTCGAGGAGGAGGACCTCGCCCTCGAGATCGAGGCGATCGCCGAGCGGAGCGACGAGAGCGTTCGCCGGGTCCGCGCCCGGGTCGAGAAGGAGGGTGGGGCCGATTCGCTCATGACCCAGATCCTGGAGCGCAGGGTCATCGATCGCATTCTCGAGGACGTCCACATCGAGGACGTCGACATCAAGACCGAGCCCGAGGGCGAGGTCGAAACCCTGGACCATACGGCGACCGCCACGGCCGAGGAGCCGCAGACCACGGAGGGCGCCCTAGAGCAGCAGTCGGAAAACCCCGATGGAGGAGCTTGAAGCCCGGACGCGACTGAGCCGGTCCACCGGCCTCGCGACCTACCCTGTGCCATGCCCTCTGGACCGGGCCGCCACGGGTGCCGGTCGGCTGGACCTTGTTTCCGAAGGACCGTTCCATGACGTTTGAACCCCCCCTCGCCGAACCGATGCTCCAGCGCTATCGCGACTATGCGCGGCAGCGCCAGATGACCCTCGGCGACTTGCTCCTCGAGAATCGCATCGTCTTTCTCGAAGGAGTGATTAATGACGCCGTGGCCAACCTTGCCGTCATGAAGTTTCTGTTTTTGCAGTACGAAAACCGAACCCAGGGCATCAGCTTCTACATCAACAGTCCGGGTGGGAGTGTCACGAGCACCCTGGCGATCTACGACACGATGCAATTCATCGAGAGCCCGATCGCGACCTACTGCATCGGCCTGGCCGCCTCGGGGGCCGCGGTCTTGCTTGCCGGAGGGTCGAAGGGACGGCGTTACGCCTTGCCCAACTCCAAGATCATGATCCATCAACCCTACGGCCAGGTGGGCGGACAGGTCTCCGACATCGAGATCCAGGCCGAGGAGATCATCAAAAGCAAGCAGGTGATCAATGAGATCCTCGCCAAGCACACCGGGCAGCCGATCGAGCGCATCGCCAAGGACACGGAGCGCGACCGCTACTTGACCGCCGCCCAGGCCAAGGAGTACGGCTTGGTCGACGAGGTGGTGGGGCGGATCGTCGGCGCCGAGAAGGGTACCGCCCCGCCGCCGCTTTCTTGAAAGGGCGTATCAACGATGCCACTGGTTCCGATCGTGATCGAACGGAGCGGTCGTGAAGAACGGGCGATGGACATCTATTCCCGCCTGCTCCAAGATCGCATCATCATCCTGGGCTCGACGATCGATGACACGATCGCGAACCTGGTTGTCGCGCAGATGTTGGTCCTGGCCCATCAAGATGCCAAGGCCGACATCCATCTCTACGTCAACAGCCCCGGTGGCAGCGTGACCGCGGGGCTGGCCATCTACGACACCATGCAGTGGGTCTCGTGTGACGTGGCGACCTACTGCATCGGCCAGTGTGCCAGCATGGGCTCGCTTTTGTTGTCCGCCGGTGCCAAGGGCAAGCGCAACGCCCTGCCTCACAGCCGGATCATGATCCATCAGCCGCTGGCGGGCATGGAAGGAACCGCGACCGAGATCTTGATTCACGCCGAGGAATTCATCCGGATGAAGAAGCAACTCAACCAGATCTATCAGAAACATACCGGACAGACGCTCGAGCGGCTCCAGGAGGATACCGACCGCGACCGCTTCATGTCGCCCGAGGAAGCCTGTGAGTACGGGCTGATCGATCACGTCGTGGATCGCGAGCCACCGATCCCATTGAATCCGAATCCCATACCCTAACGCGGCAGAGCCGCAACCGGATGTAGGGTGGGTCGACCGATGCTCGGCATCGTGAGGCCCACCGATCGCCACAGCCCGCGCGGTGGGCCTCGCCGCGACGAGTCGCAGCTCGACCCACCCAACGGCACGGTCCCGCGCCAGCCTCAGCCCGACCCGAGATGCGCGCACGGCGCAGAGATCCGACGGAGGTAGAATCTAAAGGATGAAGGATGAATAAAAGCCCCTTCAGCTTACGGTCTTCCCCACCGACCGCTATTCACTGACCACTGACCACTCTTCGAAGCGAGTTGTTCGATGACGGCCTCGTTGGCTTCAGGGAAGCGGAGCGCGGCCAGATCGGCTGCCTTGACCCACCGAAAACCCGAGCCGGCAGCCGGCTCCGACTGGTGGAGCAGGGTGGTGCAGTCGTGGAAGAACAGCTCCACGACTCCATGGGGATAGCGGTAGGTCGTGACGAGCCGGAGCGGTCCGACGACGACGGTCAACCCGGTTTCCTCGAAGCACTCCCGGGCGGTGGCCTGGGCGGGGTCTTCAGCCGGCTCGCACTTGCCGCCGGGGAATTCCCAGTAGCCGGCGTAGACGGTCTCCGGCGGGCGTTGCCTCACCAGGAAACAGTCGCCGCGCCGGATCAGGCCGATGCCCACCTGGATCGGTTGGTCCGGGTGCTCCGTCGCTCTTGAATGCCCCATGTGAGCGTCGCGATCGGTCATCTTGCCGGGGGAATGAGCGCAGCCTGCTTGGCAGCCTCGATGGCGCGGCCCGGCGAGCCCATGACGCTGTAACCACAGTCGACGTGGAGGATCTCGCCGGAGATTCCACTGGCGAGGTCGGAGAGCAGGAACATTCCGGCGGCGCCAACCTCTTCGCGGGTGATGTTGCGTCCCAGGGGCGAAACCGCCACGTAGAGGCCGGCCAGGTCCTCAAAATCCCCCACGGCCGAAGCCGCCAGGGTCTTGACCGGTCCGGCCGAGACTGCGTTGACCCGGATCTTCCTGGGCCCCAGGTCGTACGCCAGGTACTTTACCGAGGCGTCGAGCGCGGCCTTGCAAACCCCCATCAGGTTGTAACCGGGAATGACCCGCTCACCACCGAGATACGTCAAGGTGAGGATGCTCCCACCCTCGGGCATCACCCGCGCCGCGTGTCGCGCCACGATCACCAACGAATACACGCTGATGTCCATGGCCACCTTGAAGCCCTCCCGGCCGGCGTCCACGAACGGGCACTTCAAGTCCTCGAGGGGCGCGAACGCGATCGAATGGAGCGCGAAGTCGAGCGTGCCGTAGGTCTCCTTCGCCTGGGCGAACACACGGGCCACGTCGTCGTCTTTCTGGACGTCGCAGGGGGTGATGAGCTTGGCTCCGATCGGTTCGGCCAGCTTTCGGAGCCGGCGCTCCATCTTGTCGCCGGGCAGGTGGGTGAAACCCAGCTCCGCGCCCTCAGCCAGAAGTTTCTGCGTGATCGCCCAGGCGATACTGAAATCATTGGCAACGCCCAGGATCAGCCCTTTCTTGCCCGTGAACAATCCCATCCTCCGCCCCTTTCGCCTGTGTTACGACCCGAACTCGCCCGGCTCATCCGCGCCTCTGTAAAATACCGGGACTCGGCGGCCTACTCAACATGGACTTCCCTCGCGGGGCGTGGCCGTGTGGTCAATCCCCTTGATCTTGTTGCTTGAATGAGCTTTTATCTTTCTTATCCTGACCGGTAGGAAACGACTGGAGAGGTGTGTTCGATCGATGAGGTGCTTCGATGTTTGGGGAACGGCCGCGCGGGAAAGGAGACATCACTGCCGGCGCCGGGTTGGCCGCGCCGGGAAGGGCGGAGGACGGAGGACGGAGGACGGAGGACGGCGACATTGCGACTGGAGCTGGGTTGGCTGCGCTGCTGCGAACTAAAGTGCCCGCTGAGACCTGGACGTGGCTGCTGGTCGCTATCGGGGTGTTGCTGCGGGTCATGGAGTATGGCGACAACCGCAAGCTGTACATGGATGAGGTGTCGTTGCTGAAAAACCTGGTAGGGTGTGCGTTCTATGACTTCAGGACGACCTTGACGGAGCATCAGCTTGCGCCGCCCGGGTTTCTCGCCGTCGAGCGCCTGATGGTTCGGCTGCCGCTCCCGGTCAAGGCGGCGGCGCGGCTGGTTCCGTTCTTGTGCGCCATTGCCTCGATGTTCCTGATGCGCTCGGTCGCCCGCCGCTTTCTCAGCCCCCGCGCCGTCCCGATCGCGGTGGGGCTCTTCGCTCTCAACGATTGGCTCCTGTATTACTCGGCCGAGTTGAAGCAGTACAGCGTCGACGTGGCGCTGACGCTCACCGCATTGCTGCTGGCGGCCGGGCCGGCGGTCATGACGCCAAGGCGGCTCCGCCTTCTCACCTGCTTCGGGCTGGCCGGGGTTTGGTTCTCGCACCCGCTGGCGCTGGTGCTCGCGGGAGTGGGAACGTATTTCATGGCGAAGGCGGCCTTGGGCAGGGAATGGAAGAAGGCGTTCGGCTTTCTGGTGATGACTCTGGCCTGGGCCTCGAGCTTCGGGGTTTGCTACAAGGTCTCGCATCTGATTCTGAGCAAGGACCGATTCGTCTGGAATTGGTGGGACTTCGCCTTCTTGCGCTTGCCGCCGCGCTCCTATACGAACCTCGAGCGCGACTTCTGGCAGATGCTCAACTTGCTCAACTCTCCGTCGTGCGTGCTCACGCCGCTGGGCGTGCTCGCTTCTGCATTCCTTGCGCTGGGGTTGTTTGTGCTGGGCGGGTTGTCGCTGGGGCGGAGATGGCGGGGTGGTCTCTACCTTGTGCTGGCACCTCTTCTGTTTGCGCTCTTGGCCTCGGCGCTGCACCAGTATCCGTTTCACGGCCGGCTCTTGCTCTTCTTGATCCCCTCAGTTCACCTGCTCGTCAGCGAAGGAGCGGCGGCCCTGGCGTGGTGCGGCGGCGCGCGACTCACATTCGTGCTGGGCGCGTTTTTGCTGTTTCAGCCGGCGTTCGACGCGATGTGGCATCGGTTGATCTTTCCACGGGACCGCTGGGGGCCTGATTCCCATGGCGACCTCGCGCCCGATCTGCTCGACTACCTCGAAAAGATCGAGCAAAAGACCTCCGGCCCAGGGTCCCTGCCATGACCCAGCAAGCCGGTCGACAGGCGGCGGCCGAGCAGGCCGCTCCGCTGCAGGCGATGGGCCCGCTCGAAGGGTGCGCCTGCGCCGCGATTGTGCTCGTCGCGACGCTGTTGCGTTTGTTTCAGCTCGGCCGGCTCAGCTTCTGGTACGACGAAGTGGTCACCATGCGGCTGGCGCGGGCGGGAAGTACCAGGGCCTTGCTCGAGCTTCTGTTCCAGATTGACGCGACTCGGGCGCCGCTGCATCCGCTTTTACTCCACTTCTGGACCAGGTTCTTTGGCTCATCGGAGGCTTCCGCGCGCTCCTTGAGCGTCCTGTGTGGGATTGCGACCGTCGTACTGATCTTCGAGATCGGGCGCATCTCCTTCGACATCGCGACGGGACTCTGGGCTGCCTGGCTCGGCTCTCTCAGCCCGCTTCTGATCGTTTATGCGCGCGAAGCCCGTATGTATGCCTGGCTCGTCCTGGTCACATGTCTCTGCTGGCGTTTACTCCTGGCCTTGCGACGCACTTACACGCCCGCCAAGGCCGTGGCCTACGTGACGGGCCTGACCGCACTGGTCTATTCCCATCCGCTGGGACTGCTGATGCTGGGGGCGCTCGGGCTTGCCGGCCTGATCGAGGTCAGAACATGTTTTGGCACCTGGAGACGATGGTTGTTCATTCACGTCGGGGTGGTCATCCTGATCCTGCCCTGGATCGGGAATTACCTCGATCATCCTCCCGAGTTCCTCAGCGGCCGCTTGTCGCCCCGCTTTTTGCTCGGCACGCCGATCAGCTTCATCGGCGGGAACTCCATCTTGTTGTTCGGGCTGGCCGTTCTGATCGCACTGGGGTTGGCGCGGCGCGGTCTGGCACATGATGCCGGCACAGGCCTGCGCCTGGTCCGCGAACGGTGGGTGGCGCCCGGTTTCCTGCTTCTGTGGCTGATCCTGCCGCCGCTGGCGCTTTACCTTTACTCCTGGGTGTCGTACCCGGTTTTCGGGCCGGCGCGATATACGGTGTTCGCGGCTCCCGCCTACCTGGTCCTGGTCGCCTTGGGTTTGAGCCAGATGCCGGCCGTGGGTCGATATCCGCTGGCGCTGGGCCTGGCGATCGTCTCCGCGCTGGCACTGGGTCGCTTGGTCTATGACCCGGAGCTCAGGGCGGATTGGCGCGGTTTCGCGGCAGCGGTCGCCGAGGACCTGGCCGGCCGGCCGCGCCACTCGGTCGTGGTCATCGTGGCCTCGGCCGATCCGAATCGAAACGTCGAGGTCGACACGGCCCGTTATTATCTGCCGGCCGGCTGCACGGTGATTGGCAGCGGGGAGGCGTCGGCCGCGCGTCTCGATCAGATCGAAGACGGCGAAGTCTATTTTGCCGTCGGCTCGCGGCGGCAGCGCATCCGCCCGGTCCCGGAATCGCTCGGGCTTTACCAGTTCCGCGAGAGCGGGCATTATCCGGGTTTGATCGTCTACCGGGGCACTCGCTGATCGGGGTTGCGGACCGGGGGGCGATCGTCGCCCCTCGGTTCCAAGACCGGCAGAGCCAGGGCATCAAGGTCCTGGTTGAACGCGGAGCGAGCCATTCCCAGCGCCTTCTCGGTTGCGGCCCCGATGCGTAGGCTCCGCTGCTTGGTCTCGGGCGGGATCGCGCCCAGGCCCAGCAGCTCGGCGATTCGGAAAGCCCCCTGGACCTGGGGATCGGCCTCGAGGTTCTTGCCGGCTTCGCGTCCGAGGTCGTCGGGACGGACGGTCGCGTTTCGCGATCCGAAGGGGGCCCATCGCTCGCCGCTCCGGATCCAGAGCGTGGAATCGACCGTGACATCGGTCAGGTCAGGCGCGATCTCGAGCCGGGTCACGATGGCGCCGATCCGGCCCCGGGCCGCGATCGCCTTGAGCTTCTCGGCCAGCGGGTCAGCCTGCTGGGCTTGATCCGGATCGAGCAGCCGCTTGAGCTCCGACAGGGCCGTGGACAGGCCCACCCCGGCCAGGGGCTGTCCGGCCCCGGCGTCCGGAATGACGGTGTCCTGGAAGCGAATGAACCGAAGGTCGGGGTCGACCGCCAGCTCGGTGGCGGCTCGTCGCGCCAGCCAGGTGGGCTCCGGCTCGGGTGTGGGCGGCAGCAATCGGTCGAGCACGGCCGGCTGCTTTTTTCCCACGGCATCGACGGCGTAGCCCCGAGCCTCCAATGCGTCCTTCAGCTCAGCCAGCGGCATCGACTCGGGATCGGGGAGATCGCACAGCCAGGCCAGGCGGAGCAAGCGTTCCGCCTGCGCCGGACGCCGCTCCATCCCTCGAACCTCGTTCCGCGGCAACCGCACGCTCAGCAGGATCGACGGCTCCGGCTTCCCGGGAGCGGCTGATCGCGCCAACTCCCAGTCGATCCACTGCATGATGCGGTCGTCAGGGCCAACGCTCGAGGCCCGTTCGCGACGCCACGCCTCCAACCGCTTCCGGCGCTGGCCGATGGCCAGCCGGGTCGTTGCCGCGGTCGAACGATCCCAGCTTTGCAAGTGTTTCCCGAGAGACTTCTCGGCCCAGGCACGGCGGACCAGGAATTCGACCGAACCCCGAGGCCCCGTCGTCGTCGAGGTCACCAGCCCCATCACGATCGACCCGTCCCGGAGCGTGACCCGGTCGGCGGCGGTCTCAGGCGAGGCAGCGCGCGGTCCATCCATCCCGACCAGTAACAGCCCCAAGAGCATCGCGTGGCCGATCATGATGGTGACCCCCTTCTCAGACGTCGGTTAGACTGGATCATGAACCTGCCGGCGGGTTCGGCCGGGCGCTTTCAATGGGGCTCCACTTTCACGGCTTCGGTCCACTCTCTTCAATGATAGCCGCGGGACTCGCTGGAATTACAGGGCAATCAAGGGTGACGGCAGATGGTATCAAGCCTGGTGGGCCTTCAGTCTTGGACGGACGGGTGGAACACGGGGAGACCTTCGGTCGGACCAACGGGCGGGGTCTGGAGACCCGCGCCCAGCTCGCGGCCGAGGGGGCGGGGTCTGGAGACCCGCGCCCAGCTCGCGGCCGAAGAGGGGGTCACGAGACCCGCGCCCAGCAGCCCGGCGCGGTCTGGAGACCCGCGCCCAGCAGCCCGTCAATCGAGGATTGACAGCTCACCGGATCGAGGAAGCTTTTCGATGGGGCCGACCATGCTCGAGCCGCTCGGTGACCGCGCCTTCCTGGCTCATTTTCCCGACGAGCCCGCGGCCGTTGGTTGGGCGGCTGCGGTCCGCGACCGGCAATGGCCGGGAGTGACCGACGTCGTCCTGGCTTATCGAACCGCTGCCATTTTCGCGGATCCGGAACGAGTCGATCTGCTGGACCTGGAATCCCGGCTCTCTGCGATCGATTCAGCCGGCGAATCGCACCGCCCGGGCCGGCGCGTGGTCATCCCGGTCCTTTACGACGGAGCCGACCTCCACGTCGCGGCCGCTCGGTTGGAATTGAGCGCGGTCGAGGTGGTCAACCTGCACAGCTCGATCGAGTATGACGTGTTCGCGATCGGTTTCACACCTGGGTTTCCCTACGCGGGTTATCTCCCGCCCGCTCTGGCGGGCTTGCCGCGGCGCGATGTGCCTCGCCTCCGCGTGCCGGCGGGCTCGGTCGCCATCGCCGGCCGGCAGACGGCCATCTATCCCAGCGAGTCGCCCGGAGGTTGGCACCTGATCGGAACAACTCCGCTTTGCATCGCCGACCCCGAAGCCGGTTACTTCCCGATTCGGGCGGGCGATCGCATCCGGTTCGAGCCGATCTCGGTATCCGAATTCGAGGCCAGACGCCATGAACGCCTCTAGCAACGGTCAGACGGGCCGGCCCAGGTCGATCGACCTCAACGCCGACCTGGGCGAAGGCTTTCCCAACGACCGGCGGTTGCTCGAGCTGGTCACCTCGGCGAGCATCTGTTGCGGGGCACACGCCGGCAGTCGCGACGTGATCCGGCAGACCCTGCGCGACGCATCGGCCTGTGGCGTCGTGGTGGGGGCCCACCCGGGTTATCATGACCGCGAGGGTTTCGGCCGCCGCGACCAGAAGCTGACCCGAGACCAGGTGGTCGATCTCATCAATATCCAGGTCGCCGAGCTGATCGACCTGGCGGAAGAGATTGGCGTGGATGTCGTCTTCCTCAAGCCGCATGGAGCATTGTACAACCAGGCCCAGCGGCAAATCGACGTTGCCGTCCCGGTCGCCCTGGCCGCCGGGATCCTCGAGCTGCCCCTGTTCGGACAGCCTGGAAGCCTGCTGGAAGCCGAGGCTCACAAGCACCGTCTGCCGTTCGTCCCCGAGGGGTTCCCCGACCGGCGCTACCGCGCTGACGGCTCGCTCGTGCCCAGGAGTGAATCGGATGCCGTCCTGCACGATCCGGGCGAGATCGAGGCCCAGGTCCTTCGGCTGGTGAGTGAGGGTAAGGTCGCAACGCTCTGCATCCACGGCGACGACCCGCGGGCGGTCGCCAACGCCGATCTGGTGCGAATTGCCCTGAAGAAGCACGGGATCGTGGTTCGCCGATTCCGGGACGATCTCGGCTGATGGGAATCCTCGTCATCGACCCTGGCTTGAGCACGACCGTCCAGGACGCGGGGCGGCCGGGCTATCGCGAGTGGGGCGTGCCGCTCTCGGGTGCATTCGACCGAGGCTCGGCGGACATGGCCAACGCCTTGCTCGGCAACTCGCCCGACTGTGCCGTGCTGGAATTGACGCTCTCGGGCGGCATGTATCAGGCCGAGGGGCCGATGGCGCTGGCTCTGACCGGCGCGCCCATGGAGGCCAAGATCCTGCGTCTTGATTCAACCGAACATGCTCTTCAGCTCCCCCTGAGCTTTTCGCTGCTGGACGGGGATCGGCTGGTCCTGGGCCGAACGCACATCGGTGCCAGGACGTACCTGGCCGTCAAAGGGGGATGGCGGACGCGTCTTCACCTCGGCAGCCGCTCCTCGGAACAGCGCGTCCGGGCCGGCGAGATCTTGCCCGCGGACGCCGGAACCATCCCCACCCGCCGTCCTTGCGAGCCGGCCTGGAGGTCCCCAATCGACGAGCCTTTCCGCATCATCGAAGGACCTGACGGCCGGTCTCTTTCGGACTTTGATGATGCATTTGGTGCCGATCGCCGGTTTCGCGTCGGCTCACGCAGCGACCGGATGGGCCTGCGCCTGGAAGGCGATCCCGTGCCGGTCGCCTTCGCACCGGAACGGCTCTCGACGCCGGTTTCACCGGGAGCAATTCAGGTGGCGGGTGGCCAACTGATCGTCCTGGGCGTCGCCTGCGGGACGATGGGGGGCTATCCGCACGTCGCGCACGTGATCTCGGCCGACCTGGACCGGCTTGGACAGCTCAAACCGGGCGACTCCGTCGCGTTTCGCCGTGTGATAGTGGAGGAAGCTCGCTCTCTTGACCAGTCAGCGCGCCAGGCCCGCAAGGCCCTGATTCACCGCCTCGCGACGCTGGCCGAGGATGCGTAATTGATGACCGAGGTCGAAGAGATCACACACAACGCGTTTGGGGCCGAAAACGTCGACACGTCGACACGGCCTTGGTAGCATTAGACTTGCGCGTTTTTCTTGGGTTTTCGGGTCGACACGCGACCCTGGTGGCGACGGGAGACATCGACGAGTATGCCATTTATGCGGAATTGGGGGGTGAACATGACCGGAGAGAGAACGGCCACCACAAATCTGCAAAGAAGAGCAAGATTAGAGGAAGACTACGACTGATTCCGTCTCAGGGCGCAAGCTGCTTGCGGAACGAGTTGAGGGTGCGGCAGGTGGCGGCGTGCTTGACCAGCTCCTGCAAGCGTGCTTCGTCATCGATGGCCTTGAGCTCGGTCTCCAATGCCTGGGCCTTCGAGCCGAAGCGGGCGACCAGGAAGTTAATCAACGTTTCCCGCGTCCATTCGGCTTTGAGCTCGTCGACTAACGGCGATTCAATCATGGCTCTGCGTCCTCCCAAGATCTGGAACAACCTCGCGTCATTATACCGCAAACGGCTCAAGAACTGGGTCACGGCGAGCAGGTTTTCGTGCTCGTTGGGCGGCGCGTCCTGATCGATGCGGGCGCGGCACTGGCGGACGATCGGCTCAGGCGGGCCGTCGAACCGACAAAGCGGCACCCAGGGGATCAGGCCAACGTCGCCGGCCGCGAGCAGGTCTTCGGCGGAGACTTCCCACAGCTTGACCACTCTCCAGGACGCGCGCAGCTCGGTATAGCGGCGGCGGCTGTGCAAGTGCGCGGAGCCGGCGGCCTTCAGGTTTCCCTTCTCGTGGAGGAAAAGGACCACGACTTCGGGGAGAACGCGGCGGTCGAGCAAGACCAGGACCGTATCGTCGACGATCTGTTGGGCGACGCGGGCCTCGGGGTAGGTGGCAATCTCGACGACATAGGGATCGGGCTCGTTCTCGCCTCGGTGCTGGACTTCGATAAGGCCATCCGGGAGTCGGCGGGACTGCACCAGCTCAGCCTGGAGCGGTTGCCAGGAGACGATGTCGCGCACACCGGCCAGCCGCAGAATCGAATCACCGTGATGCTGGATCAGCCACTTGCTGCTCTTATCGTACTCGTGCATTGAACCTCCCCGGTCGAGGCCGGTTGCTGTCCCTGGTCCTTGGTCCCTGGTCCTTGGTCCTTGGTCGTGTATCGTTACTCGTCAGTCGAGGCCGGTTGCTCGCCCGGTGGCGGACTGTCGGACGGATGCCGGATCAGCCGGACGCATCGCCATCCCCAGCGCCTGGGCCGTGGCGGTCGAGAGGCGCACCCATTTTTGGAAACCCTCATGAGCCGGGTCGCTGGAGCGGATCCATTCGTCCACGTTCGTCTTTGATCGCTCCGATCGATCCGAGCCCGCCACAATAGCCACGCGAGGGGAACGGACCGACGGGAGGCCACATCTTTGCCGGTGGCTTCGTTTCGCAATTCTCGCGTCATGGTCACGGAGGCGGCGCAACCCGCACGGCTCGACTTTGGCTTCGTTTTGCAAATTCCGCGTCATCGTCACGGAGGCGGCGCAACCCGCATAGCTTATACCGCTCGCGGCCGGAAGTGAGACATTCCGGATCCCGAGAGCGCTGTCGCCCCGGCCGCTCTTGTGCGGGCGAGTCGTCCGCGCTCCCAGAAACCGAACGGACGCCCTCCTCCTTGCCCGGAACGGATGCCGGAGGGGTTGAACGGTCGAGGCGTGAACGCCGAGGGCAAAGAGCGGCCACACGCGCTTTCGGGATGGAAGTCGCGTCCCTGATCCAGGTCGATTGCATTGCGATAGGCCAGAGGGGCCAACGAAGGCGGCAGATCCGCCTCGCCCGGCATCCGAGCGCGATCGATCAGGATCGGGATCACGGGCAGATTCCGATGCAGCGCTGATTCAAGCTCGATCCGGACAAAGTCGCCCGGGTCGTCCAGCCGTCGATGGGCGTCGGTTTCCCCGGCCCATTTCGTTCCGATCACGGCGAGGACCAAATCGCACTGACCGACGCCCGCATCGATGTGTTCCCGGAAGTCGACTCCGAAGGGAATGGAATCGATGTCCATGAAGACGGCGTCGCCGCCGAAGTGAGCGCGAAGACGGTCGTAGATCCGCCCGGCCATCGCGGGCGAATCCTGGCGCCGATAGGAGAGGAAGATTCTGGCCATCGAGCGCTCGACCTATGAGGCTCATAAATCCTTCCGCATGCCCGAGACTGATATCAAGGATAACCGGCTCACTTTCAGCCAACAACAAGGCGGGGTCCTAATCGAGGCAAGGTTTTCCCGAAACCAGGCCGTTCCGAGACGGGGGTTTCAAGACTCGGCTTCACCTCAGAGCAGATGACAGACCAGGTGAACGCCGACCCGAAACCCGGGAAAGGGATTGCGAGAAAAGAACCTCACAAAACAACACGCCCGCCCTGGCCCAATCCTGAGCGAATTCACGCTGTCGCGCCCTCGACCGCCGCAAACCGCCCGTCGACGATGACCCATCGACCCGGGAGGTCGGCACCGTGGACGCGCAGGGACCACACCGCCAGACCGCCTTCGGTCCGGCCGATCGCCGAGGCTATCCCGATCGGCATCGGCTTGTCGAGCGCTTCGAGAACGGCGATGGACTCGGCAATGTGGTGGTCAAACACGCGGGGCCGATCAACCTGTGCGAGACGTGGGTCGAGCGGTCCGTCGACTGGCTCCGAGGCCCACGCCAGAACCCCGTGAACCCTTCAGGGGCGACGCTGACGTGTTCGGCCGTTGAATGGCGCCGCCTTGGTGGCTCTCTGTGGCGTTCGTGGCCTTGCCGACCTGGCCCCCGTTATCCACGCTTCGGATCGACTCCCCGAGGCCGTCAGGGCCGGGATCGTGGCGATGTTGAGGGCCGCCGCGGAAACCTAATTTGTCAGGGATGTCGCCGGAGAACCAGAATTACGGTTATGCCATTTTGATGTGGCCGTCTACTGGGCGTGGTTTTTTTCCCGTCCGCGATAATGTGGCCGAGGATGTAGGAGGGATGGATGGTGAGCAGGAGAGTGGGCGACTGCGCTCAGTCCGCCACTTCTTCCCTCACTCATCCCGTGATCCGCATCGTCGCGCTTGGGTTCCTTCGGCTTCTGCCTTCGGTCGATTCTCATCAATCCTCGATCGTTTGCGTTGGTGGAATCGCCGTCTAGGTCGGGACGTGGCGGAATTTCGGTTCGTCGCCGTTCAGCATCCACCCCGGCCCGACTGGGGTCAACATCATCACCTGTC
>JBIOJM010000183.1:0-19472 GCA_044450785.1 Isosphaerales bacterium | reverse complement strand
TTTCCTGATCATTGAGCTCGATTTTCAATGGGTGTCCCCGGCCCACGGCGAAGTCGCCGACCGTCGGGAGGGACTTAGAGCTTATCGCTCAGGGCAACTCATCATAGCCTGCCAATTTTCTGTCTTTTCACGCCAAGAACGGAGTCCGCTTCTTGTTCGTGCTGGTGGGTGTTCCCGATCGGATTCTCGTTTCCGTACCGGTCGAGTTCGAGCGATCACCGCGTTGAGCTCAGGTCGGCAAGATGCCCTGGCCGTTACAATGAGAGTGGGACCGGTAGACGTTCGAGCCTTGTTCGATTGGGCCCTGGAATGTGGCGGACAAAGATCGGCGAAAGGACGTTGCGAGGATGCGAATGGGACCTCTTCCGCGAGGGGCTGGCGTCGCTCTGCCACCAGATCGAGGTTGCGAGAGACGCCCCGGAGCTCTGCACGACGGGAATCGGCGTCTTCGACCGTCTGCAGCCGGCGGCAAAGCTGGCGATGCTGGCATTGGTGGGAACGGCCCTCCGCGACGAGAACGAGCCTTGCCCGGAACTGACAGCTCTGACGGAAGGTACGTTTGGCGCCGTTTATGCCGCGATTTGTCAGCAGATCGACATCGAAATCGCGCTAGGACGAGAGGATCCTCCGCCGGAGGGCCATGAATTCTCGATGCGAGCGCTCGTGCTTGCGGCATTCCGTGAGACGAACCCGGATTGGGAAAACCCGCTTCCGGAGCCAGATTACGGCGACGAGGATGACGAGAAAGTGGAGGTGCCTTCGCTGCCTGAACCAAATTGTGAGGACATGGAAGAATGGGACGGTCTCCTCGATGAACTGATGGATCGAGTCCTCTGGGACGACCGCGACTTCGAAGCGGAAGAGCTCGTCCTTGACGTGGACCCAGAAGTTGGCCGGCACCTCAAGAAGCAGTTGGGAATAGACGCAGATTACTACACGAGCGTCGCTCCGGAACCGACCGACGAGCAGCTCGCATTGATACGAAAGACCTTGCAGTCGCTCTGCGGACGACCCGAGACTCGAGAGGGAAAAGGCGATGGATGGTTTTAACGCGACCGGTACCAAGTCCTTGGAAATCGCCGGAATCAGGGGTGAATTGATGGAACTCCTGGCGAGGAAGCCATAACGCGGCGCCACAGAATTCTCCGTAGCGCCCAGAGTAAACTGGCACCGCCGAGTTACGACGCCGTCTACTCCGGATTGGTCGAACTGCTGGAGTCGGCTCGACGCGCCGCAGCGCGGTCCGTCAACGCCGTCATGACCGCGACTCACTGGGAGATCGGCCGCCGCGTCATCGAGTACGAGCAGGGCGGTTCCGAGCGCGCCAGGTACGGGGAGGGGATGCTGACGAGGCTCAGCGAGGACCTGGGCCATCGGTTCGGCCGCGGCTTCAGCCTGACCAACCTCAAGCAGTTCCGAAAGTTCTTCCTGCTCTACCGCGACATTGAGAAAGGTCAGACAGATTCTGACCAATTTGCCCACCTTTCATACCCCCGGAACGGTCAGACAGTGTCTGACCTATTGAAACCGGGTCTACCGATGAACGCCACGCCGCCCGGCGCCCAAGTCCTCGTCCGCCGATTTCCACTCCCGTGGTCGCATTACGTGCAACTATCTGTCATATGCGCAAGAACACTGGGCCCGCCCCGACGAGAATCCGTCCGTCGGCGTGATCCTGTGCACGTGGTCCCCGACGTGAGACGTCCTGGCTGCTACAATGAAAGTGAGACTAACCGACGTTCGAACCAGCGTGCTCTTATTGGATGAATGGAGCGTTATCGCCATGTCCACCGTCACTCTGGAGGAAGCCAAGGCACATCTGGATCAGCTCATCGAGCATCTTCAGCCTGGCGAGGAAATCTTGATCATGGATCAAGGGCGGCCGCTGGCCCAGGTCAGGAAGGCCGAGCGGACCTCGTGGCCGTGCAAGGCCGGTAGCGCCGCCGGGAAGATTCACATGGCGCCCGATTTCGACGAGCCGCTGGAGGACTTCAAGGAGTACATGGAGTGAACCTCCTCCTGGACACCCACGCCTTTCTCTGAAACGACCCGGCTCTTCGTCCCCGAGGCGGTCATCGGAATTCCGGGATCGTCGATGGGAGCCCGACGCGCATGAAAAACCGTGCGAAGGCTTGTGA
The DNA here is from genome assembly GCA_044450785.1 of Isosphaerales bacterium. Classification (GTDB taxonomy): domain Bacteria; phylum Planctomycetota; class Planctomycetia; order Isosphaerales; family Isosphaeraceae; genus JBIOJM01. The sequence goes on along the minus strand of JBIOJM010000183.1, from coordinate 17,334 downwards.
GAAGTGCTCCAGGAAAGGCGACTTGAGCCGCCACCGGGGGCCGAGGCGCGTGGCGTGGTCCGTCAGGTAATCATTGGGCAGGCTGTAGATTTCCCTGAAATCGACAACGAGAGCCTGCCGGTTGTCCTCCGGGACGGTTGGAGAGGCAAGCAGGTGCAGACCCTCAATTCGGCTTTTCAGGACCTCGTTCCAGCGCCCTTTGCGGGCGAAAGATGGATTGGCGGCCTCGAACTCGGTCAGAGGGAAGATGGGACAGGTAGCCACGAGACGCACCTTCCGCTGCTCCAGGTCACAGCTCTGGGTCAGCACGATCAGGTCGTACTCGATCGCCATTCCTTCCCGCGGCCCGTTCTCCGTCGCAAAATCCGGTTCAGGGACCGGAACCAGGCAGCGCAAAAGCAGATCGCCCTGGCGCAGAGTTGGCTCGCTGATCTCGACCCAAAACGGCTCGATCGTCATTCCCCTTCGTCCTCGTCCAGAAAGTAGGGAAGCGGCCGACCGCGGCCGAGCCGCCGATACCGGACGGAAATCCGCGTGACCCGCCGGGGCGGGACCGGCTGGTAATCGAGGAGATCGTCCAGGTCCAATTCCTCGGTTGTGGCGTTCGTGGGAGCACCGTTGGCCGCCCGCTCCGGAATGGTTTCGGATTGGGTTTGCTCGCCCAGGATGGTGGAACCAGCATTTTGAGAGCTCATGAGAAAATCCTCCGATCCCATTCTACCCCCAGAGTCAGATGGTGTCAGCGTGGGGTTCTTGTTCAGGCCGAAATCCCGATTTCCCACCGGTGATTGTTCGCCCGGGTCGGTCCATCCTCGCACGCTCGCCGCGGTCGCCGAGTCTCCCTGCGTGTGCGGATAAGGAGTACATGGAGTGAGCCTCCTACTGGACACGCACGCCTTCCTTGATCGTGGCAATCCCGGTCATCAGTGTCGATCCGGCCTTTGACGCCTATGGCGTGAGCCGGCTGTGGGACAAATTGCGATCATCGACGTCGACCGGTCACTTTTCGTGACTTGTTTTCACGAGCATTTCGACAGCCACCGGCCACTGCACGGCCGGCACCCCGGCAGGGGTGTCTCGGTCGCCCAGCGGCGCCTTCGATACCTGGCCGACCTGCGGCTCAAGGAAAAGGGGCGTCTGATCATCAACCTCAGGATCATTCGCGATGGCCAACCTCAGAAATGAGCTGAAATCGCGGCACGCCTCCCTTCGCCGTCTCCACGACGATCTGCGAGACTCGTCGTTCTCGCGGCCCGGCTGGAGCACCGAGGTGATCGCCAGGCGCACGTTGGGGGACGACCAGCGGATTGAACTCTGGTTTCTCGCCGAGCATTTTTTGACGACCTGGAGCAACTGGCGCGGGCTCCTCGATCGTTTCCTCGGCTATTTTGGTCAATCCGAAGACTCGTTTCCGAAGACGTGGGCTCGGTTGATCGCGAATTGCGATGTTCTGGTCGATCAACTGGCTCGGGAAGAGGAACTGGACAAGATCATCGCCAACTCATGGATCGACCCTGGTCTCCTGCTGGACCGACCGGTGAAGCACCATGGTCATGACATCCCATCGATTTACACCCAGATCGCGAGGAGCCACGAACGCGCTGATCTCTTCAGCTGGGCCGAGCAAATCCAGCCGAGGTTCGCCCAGAAAGAGAAGGAGACTTCTCGCTCATCACCACCCGTCGAGGGCAAAGGCCCACACTAACCCGAGTCTGGCGATCGACGATCGCCGGGTTCGCCGGCGGCAATCGCCGCGCCGTTCACCGGAGCATCTCACGACCGCATGGCCCGTGAAATCTGAGCGGAATGCCGCTAGCCACCGGTGTATGGCGATCGGCGATCGCCGGGTTGATCGTCAGCTAGCGCCGTGCCGCTCACAGGAACGTCTCACGACCGCATGGCCCGTGGAATCTGAGCGGAATGGCGCTAGCCACCGGTGTGTTGCGATCGACGATCGCCGGGTTGACCGGCGGCTAGCGCCGCGCCGTTCACAGGAGCGTGTCACGACCGAATGGCCCGTGGGATTTTGATGCATCGGAAATGACCTCTTCTGGCTCGCACCGTAGCCCCCTCACGGCGCGGTGGGTTTGTCGTTGCGTCCGCCGTCGTCAACCTGGGGCTGACGCCGCCAGGCTACTGCAATTTCGCCCCCGTCCGGGGGCTAAGAACCGGCGGCGGTCGATCCGCACAACAAAAATGGGAGGAACGCTCAGCAGGGTCAACCCGAACTTTTCATCTATGCAATCGAAATTCCAAAATCGAAAATCTGCCCGCGCTTTCCCCCCAAACCCCCCTGAGAATCACTCATGGTCGGTCTCCCAGGGCTGTCTCAACACTCCGACCCGCGACCCCTCTGTCGACGACCCATATTGCTGCAACCGCGTGCGCTTGCAACCGAGCCGCGGTTATTGGGTCATCGCCTCACGCCGTTGCCGGCGGACCACAACGACCGCTAGGGCGGCTACGGCTGGAGCGAGCAGGGCGAGAGTACTCGGTTCGGGGACCGAGAGCGTCCCCACGTAGGATCCCATGACCGACTCCGTTGTCGGGCCGGTGCTGGTGATCGTCGCCGTGATCGTCGCTTCCCCCGTGTACCCGGCGAAGAACCCGGTTCCACCCGTGATCACCAAGTCGATCGTGACGGTGGCGCTCCCTTTGCCGTTGGCGGTTCCGCTCCCGGAAGTGGTGCCGAACAGGGTCCCGTCGGAGAAGGTCTCCACGAGCGTTCCATCTGAAATGAGTCTTTTTCGTCCTTCATCCGTTCGGCCCAGCGAGTTTCCACGCGACCGGACCGCAAGAATCGTCAACGCTTGGCCTTGGCTGCCTCCGGTTCGAGCACCGCGAGCGGCTGTCCTTCCACGAGCGAGGCCGCGTAGGCCTTGACCACGGCCTCTTTACCCTCCAGGCCGGAAAGGATCTCGGCCCGCGTGCCGTCCTCCAGTCCCACTGCGACAGGCTGACGCACGGCCCGGCCATCGACCACCGCGACGCAGAAGCTCTGGGAATCCTCACGGACCAAGGCGGTGATCGGCACGATCAGTGCGCCGGCATGCTCCTCGACGACGATCGTGGCGTATGCGTAGAGGCCCGGGCGGAGCGTGCCCTTCGGGTTGGGAACGTCGATCTCGGTGCGAAGCGTTCGGTTCTTGGCGTCGAGCGTCCAGGAGGTCCGGGTGACCTTGCCTTCGAAATCCTTGCCGGCGCTCGCCTGGAGGTGGATCAGGGCCCGGTCGCCGGGGTTGACCTCGATGGCATAAATCTCGGGGACGCTCACGGTGATACGCACGAGGTCGTCGCGGGCCACGGTGAAGAGCGCTTGGCCGCGGGAGCCTGCCTCGATCAGGTCGCCGACGTCGACGTTGCGGTGGGTGATCACACCGTCGTAAGGGGCCGCGATCGTTTCGTATCCCCTCATCGCCTGGACGCGCCGGGCGTCGAATCGGGAGACCTTGATGCTCGCGGCGGCGGCGGCCACGTCCGAGCGGGCCTTGTCGAGCATCGCCTGGCCCTGCCTCACGGCAACCTCGGCCGTCTTGACCTGGGCGTGCACCTCGTCGCGCGCCGACTCGGACGACATCAGCTTGCTCCGCGTCTCCTCCAGGACGCTGCCGGTCACTGCGCGATCCCTGGAGAGCTGCTCGACGCGCTTGTACTCGGCCTGCCAGCGGACAAGGTCGGCGTCGGCCCGCTTGATGCCGGCCCGGGTCTCGATCAGCTTGGCCTCCGCGCCGGCGACGTCGGCCTGGGCCACCTCTGCCGACGCCTTCGCCTGCCCCAGCTTCGCCTCGGACTCCTCGACGACGGCCTGCTTCTGCTCGGCCTCGGCGTCGAGCTCGGGAACGCTCAGCACGGCGAGCACCTCGCCCTTCCTCACCTTCGTCCCGATGTCCACCGTCCACTTCCGCACGTAGCCCGAGACCTTGGCGTAGATCGCGGTCACCTCGTACGCCTCGATCTGTCCGGGTTGAACCGTCGACCGGCGGATCGTGCCGCGCTCGGGTCGTATGACCTCGACGCGGGCGACCGGCGGGCCGGTCTCGCGGCCGGTCTTGCCGGCGGGCGCCCGGCCGCAGCCGGCGGTGGTCGCCGCCAGGGCGACGAGCGACGCAAGGCCGAAAAGTTCTCGGGGGATCGACTGCCGCATGGTCTGACTCCGACGAAAAGGTGCCGCGACGCAACCGGCGCCCGGTGTTTCGCGTGGCTGACTCACCCTTCTTTTCCATCCTCCATCCTTCATCCTTCATCCTTCATCCTTCCGAGGAGGCGGTAGCGTTCGGGGCCTCGGCCCAGAGTAACGGGTCGTAATGGACGCTCTCGGGGTCGGCGGGGTCGATCGACGCCTGCCGCCGCGGCGCCCCGCCCTGGATGATCGCAAAGACGGTGGGGAGCACGACCAGCGTCGCCAGCGTCGCCGCGGCCAGGCCACCGATGACGGCCCGCCCCAGCGGCGCGGTCTGCTCGCCCCCCTCGCTCCGGCCCAGGGCCAAGGGGACCATACCGGCGATCATGGCGCAGCTCGTCATCAGGATCGGCCGGAGCCGGCCCTGGGCCCCTGTCACGGCCGCCCGAGCCGGCTCGGCCCCGTCCTCACGGCGGTGGCGCTCGGCGAACGTGACCAGCAGGATCGCGTTGGCCACCGCCACGCCGATGGACATGATCGCCCCCATGAACGACTGGATGTTCACCGTCGTCCCGGTCAACCAGAGGGCGACGATCACGCCCGCCACGACCGCCGGGGTCGTTGACATGACGACGACCGCCAGGCGGACCGACTGGAAATTGGCCGTCAAGAGCAGCATGATCACGACGATGGCCATCCCCAGGCCGACGGTAAGCCCGCGCAGGATCTCATTCATGGGGGCGATCTGGCCGCGGACTTCGACGGTCGCCCCCTTGGGCGGCTCACCTGCCCTGGCGATCGCACGGTCGACGTGGTCCGCGACCCGCCCCAGGTCTTCGCCCGCGATGTTGGCGGTCAGGCTGACCACGCGTTGCATGTTGTAGCGGTCGTACTCGCCGGGCATCGTCCCCGGGCTGACTCTGGCGACGTCGCGGAGCAGCACCGGCTCGCCGCCGGAGCGCTGGATCGGGATCGTCTCGACCTCGGTGATCGAGTCCATGACCTGGTAGGGGATCTCGACCTGGACCTGGTAGCCGATGCCGGTCTTGGGGTCGGGCCAGTAGTTCGGCACGACGAAGCGGCTCGACGAGGTGGCCGCCACCAGGGAGCGTGCGACCTCGGCGACGGAGACGCCGCTCAGACCGGCCTTCTGGCGGTCGATTTCGACGCCCACTGTCGGGTAATCGAGGGCCTGGACAAACTGGAGGTCGCGGAGCGACGGAACCTTCGCCAGCTCCGCGCGGACCTTCTCGGCGTACGCCCGGTTCTCCGCGAGGTTGGGGCCGTTGACCGTGAACTCCACGGGGGTCGGCGAGCCGAAGCTCATGACCTCGCTGACGATGTCGGCCGGCTCGAACGAGAACCGCACCTCGGGCATCTTCGCGGCGAGGACGGCGCGGAGCCGCTCCTTGAGGCTTTCGACGGCGACGGTGGTCCCCTCCTTGAGTGCGACTCGGAGCACCATCTCCTCGGGCCCGCCCGTCCACTGGAAGATTGCGTTGATCGGGTAGCTCGACGGGATGAGCCCGATGTAGCCGATCGAGATCTCCACGTCGTCCGCCCCCACGTCGCCCCGGATTGTCTCGAGCACGCGCTGGGCCAGCTTCTCGGTCTCCTCGATCCGCGTTCCGGTGGGGGCGCGCATCCGCATCTGGAACCGCCCGGCGTCCACCTTGGGGAAGATCTCCAGTCCGAGCTCTCGGCCGATGCCGGCGACCACCACGGCGGTCAGAGCCAGGTAGGCCGGCACGACCGCCCACCGCCAGCGGACGACATGCGCGAGGGCCCGCCCGTAGAGGTCAATCGCCCTCTCGAACGGTGTCCGCCGGCCCCTCCCCTCGGGGCGCTCGTGATTGCGGAGCAGCCACGTCGAGAGCACCGGCACGAACGTGCTCGACAGCAGGTACGAGGAGACCATCGCGAACCCGACGGCCAGCGACAGCGGCACGAAAAGCGCCTGCGCCGCCCCCTGCATGAAGAACGACGGCAGGAACACCGCCAGGATGCAGAGCATCGCCAGCAGCCGTGGGACCGCCGTGTCCATGTTCCCCTGCCGCACCGCCGAGGCGATCGAGCGGGTCCCTTCCATCTTGTGGTGGATGTTCTCGATCTCGACGGTCGCCTCGTCGACCAGGATCCCGACGGCGAGCGCCAGCCCGCCCAGGGTCATCAGGTTGATCGTCTGGCCCGTGAGCCAGAGCGCCACCAGCGCCCCGCAGATCGCGAACGGAATGTTGAGGACGACCACGATGACACTCCGCCAGTCGCGGAGGAAGACCAGCACCATGAGTCCGGTCAGGATCGCTCCCAGGGCGCCTTCGGTCGCCAGGCTCCGGACGGCATTGGTGACGGTCGGGGACTGGTCAAACTCGAAGCTGACCTTGATGTCGTCCGGGAGGACCGCTTGCATCCTGGGCAGTGCTTCCTTGACGTTCCGGACGACCGAAAGGGTGGAGGCGTCGGCCCGCTTGGTCACCAGGATGTAGACGGCCCGCCGGCCATTGACCAGGGCATAGCCGGCCGGGATGTCGCTCGCGTCAAGCACCGTGGCCACGTCGCGGATGTAGACCGAAGGGTTCGCGCCGACACGGATGGGGATGTTCTCCAGCTCCTTGACGTCGCGGACCAGCGAGTTGATCGGCACGATCGGCATCAGCTTGCCGATGCGGACGTTGCCCGAGGGGCTGATCGTGTTGCCATTCGACAGGGCCGTGATCAGCTCGTCGGGCGACATCGAGTACGACCGCAGTCGCTCGGGATCGGCCCGGACGACCACGGTGCGCTGGTTGCCGCCGAACGGGGGCGGCGCCGACACGCCGGGCAGGCTCGCGAACTTCGGCCGGACCTTGAACAGCGCCTGGTCCTGGATCTCGCCGATCGATTTGGTCTCGCTTCTCAAGACGAGGTAACCCACCGGAACGCTGCCGGCGTCGAAGCGGGTGATGAACGGCGAGACGGTCCCCGGCGGCATGAAGGCGCGGGAGCGGGTGACATAGCCGATCGTTTCGGCCATCGCCTGCGCCATGTTCGTGCCAGGGTGGAAGAACAGCTTCATCACCGCCATCCCCTGAACGTTGCGGCTCTCGACGTGGTGGATGCCGGAAATGTAGAGGAAGTGATACTCGTAGTAATTGGTGAGCAGCCCCTCCATCTGCGCGGGGTCCATGCCGCCGTACGGCTGGGCGACGTAGATGACCGGGAGGTTCAGGTTGGGGAAGATGTCGATCGACATCCGGAAGGGCAGCCCGGCCACGATCCGCTCCAACCAGGGAGGAAGGTTAAGGTTGGGGAAAAAGTCGATCGACATCCGGGTGACGGACACGAGGCTGGCCAGGGCAACGGCGACGACGAGCACCATCACGGTGAGCGGCCGCCTCATGGCGAAGACGATCGGGTTCATCGCATCGATCACTTCCGAATGGGGGAGCTATCGCCAGGGCGACGTCTGCGGATGTCAACGGGTGGTGAGCGTCAGGTCGTCGAACTCGGACTGCGCATCCGCCTTCGACCACAGGCCGATCTTGCCGGCTTCGGGGAGGGTCGAGTCCTTGGCTTCGATGGACTTCTTGCCGTCGTAGTAGCAGGTGATCTGGTCGCCGGTCATCGTCACCCGGAGGGTGTTCCAGCCGTCGCTGTGCGTGATGTCCACGTTCTGGATCAGCGTCCGCTTGCCGTTCACGACGTGGTAGAGGCGATAGTTGTCCTCGAGCGGGTTGTAGCGGACAAGGTAGTAGTTCTTCGCATCCTTGGCGCGCCAGACGAGCCCGCCGCCCTGATCATGCTCGCCCGCGATCGCCTTCATTCGGACCGAGAGATCGACGTCCTTGGCGTTGGTGTCGCTGATGAGTGTAACGTTGAAGACCGAATTCGGGTTCTTTGCCGACTGGGCCAGCGCCTTGCCCTTGTCGGAGGCGGCGACCTTCCACTCGCCCACATCGTTGGTGAACCCTTTGGCGATGGCACCCGTTTCATCGTCGTCGAAAGTCCAGGTCCGTTTTGCATCATCCCCCGCGTACAGGGGGCTGAGTAGCAAGCCCGCCAGCGCGAAACCGCTCGTCATCAGACTCCACGTTTTCATTCGAGCCTCTCTTTCGTTGATTGACGGGACAATCGATGGGAATACTCGGTGCAATTCTGCCTCTTCTCTCAGCCGGTCACCAACCCGATGGGCTTCGCCCCGACCACCTCGGCCCAAGGTCGCGCCTCGTTCCGGTTGTCGACGGAAGAGCGCCCTCGCTCAGAGTGGCCAGTCGGCTTTGGGGTCGAAATTCATGATCCGCGACGCGGGTTCGGTGGGGACTTGCGGCCGGAGGTAAGGCTTGTCGGCCGCCTTGTGGCACGCGTAGCACATGGTCAGGCTCGCCCTGTACGTCTTCGCGAAGGCAGTCTTGTCCTTGCGGTCGATCGTTCCCTTCAACTGAGTGAGCTCGCTGTTCTCGAAGGCTTCCAGGATCTTTCCCAGGTTGATGTCCCGACCCTGATTGTCCTTGCGGATCGGGATGCGGCGCACGGCCCAGCGGAGGTGTGACTTGGTCTCGCCCAGATAGAAATCGGCGAGCGGCCAGCTCTCGGCCCGTCCTGCGAACCACAGGTTCGCGAAGTGGTCGCCGACGTCCGCCATGATATGTGCCTGATCGGGCACCAGCTCCTCGAGAGCCTTCACCCGGGCGGCCAGCTTCTCAGTGGGTGTCTCGGGCGATGAAGCGGGCAACGCCTGCTTGCGGCCGCTCGAGGCAGTGATCAAGGCAAGAGAGAGCACGGCCAATGTCACGCGACCCCGCATCATGTTCGCACTCCTCGTGATTCACGATCGGATGTGCAGCCGCACGAAACCGCCGAAGAACATTCTGGCCAGCCAATCGCTCACGCTTTGCCTCTCCGATATCGGCTTCCGATACTAAGAGTTTGACCAGGGGCCTGACAAGGGCTCGGCCGAGGTGAAGAGGAACGGCAAGAGTCGATTCCTCGTCACTCGATCTCTCGGTTCCTCTCCGCCGCGCCCTTGCGAGTGCGACAGGCCCTGATTATCATGCGTTCCGCGTTCGAGCGAATCGATCCGGGAGGGACCGAATCGAAGGGGCGCGGCAGCCCGGAAGAGGCCGAGCCATAATCCGACCCCAAGGACGGCCATCGTGGATAGGCCACAGGACGGACAGCGGGAGCACGACCGGGTTTCGGATCCGCACGTCTCGGAGGGGGACGATCCTCTCTTGCGGCTCGGCCGGTACAGCTTCAAACGGGCCGAGACCGACGTCGAGCTCGACCAGGTCCACCGACTCAACTACGAGACGTTCGTCCGTGAGGTCGCGCAGTACAGCGACCCAGGAACCGGACAACTGGTCGACAAGTTCCACGACAAGAATACCTACTTGATCGCCACGCTCGGTGGCGAGTTGGTCGGGATGGTCGCTGCGCACGACCGTCCGCCATTCTCGGTGGCGGACCGCCTGGCTGACCCCGGCGTGCTCGGCCGACCGGGGGAACGGCCGTTGGAGGTGAGGCTGCTCGCCGTTCGGCCCGGCTACCGGCGGAGCCCGGTCTTACCCGGCCTGCTCTGGGCGCTCCACGAGCACGCGCGCCGGTTGGGTTACACCCGCCTGCTGATCTCGGGGCTGGAACAGCGGATCCTGCTCTACGAGAAGCTCGGCTTTCGCCCCCTCGGACCGGCCGTCGCCTGCGGCCGGGTCGCTTTCGTGCCGATGACGCTCGACCTCGACCCGCCGCCCGAGTCCTTCCGGCGGACGATCGTCCGATGGGAGGCCCGACTGAGCCGGGTTGCCGGAGCGATCGTGGGGGATGGACCGGCCGGGGGAGGCACGCTCTGCCTCCTGCCTGGTCCGGTCCAGCTCTCGGCACGGGTGCGGGCAGCATGGTGCGCGGCCCCGGTCTCACACCGTTGCGACGGGTTCATCGCGCAGTTCGAACGCGTTCGCGACCGGCTCGCAGGCCTGGTCGAGGGGGCCCGGGGCGTGGCGCTGTTCTGCGGGAGTGGGACCCTGGCCAACGACGTCGTCGCCGCCACGCTCGCTGGCGACCGCGCCGCCGGGGTTGGGCTGATCCTGGTCAACGGCGAGTTTGGTGCCCGACTCGCCCGCCAGGCAACGCGGTTCGGCCTGAAGTTCCGCACGCTCCGCCAGCCATGGGGCTGCACGTGGGACCTGGCCGAGGTGGCCGAGACGCTTGCCGCCGACAACGCAATCGGCTGGGTGTGGGGCGTTCACCTCGAATCGAGCACCGGCACCCTCAATGACCTGGCCGGCCTGAGCGAGGTCGTGAATCGCGCGGGCGCGCGGCTGTGCGTCGACGCTGTGTGCAGCCTGGGAGCCGTGCCGCTCGACCTCCGCGGCGTGCACCTCGCCAGCGGCAGCAGCGGAAAGGCGCTGGGGGCGTACGCCGGGGTCGCGGTCGTCGTCGCCGCGCCGGACGCCTGCGCCGTCCCCAATCCGCGACGCGTCCCGACGTACCTCGACCTGGGTGCGGCACTGGCCGCGAGGGGACCGCAGTTCACGGTCCCCTCGCCGATGCTGGCGGCGCTCGACCGTGCCCTCGACGATTACGCCACGCCCGCCGCGGCCGCCACTCGCTACGCCCGCTACGCCGAGCTCGGCCGGTTCGTCCGGTCGAGCCTGAGGACGCTGGGCCTCGAGCCGGTCGCCGCCGAGGAGTCGGCCGCCCCGGTCGTTACCACGTTCGCCACGCCGCGGGGCTGGTCGACTCACGACTTCGCCGCGGCCTGCCGCTCGCTGGGTTACGAGGTCGCCTTCGCCAGCCGCTATCTCCGTCGCCGCGGCTGGGTGCAGATCGCCACGATGGGCGAAGTGCTCGAGGACGACCTGAGGCCGTTGTTCGCCGGCCTCGCGCGCCATCTCGCCCGATCCCGCGACCAGTCCCGGCCCCAGGCCCCGGACCGGGTCGGCGCCTGACGATGGGAGCAAGCGCGATGGCGAGCCGGTCTCACATCTCTCGGCCGCTGGTGACGATCTTGAAGCCGATCCACCGCGTTTTCATGCCGCTCTACTTCCGGATCGTCATTCGCCACTCTGAGCGGCTCCCGCGCGACGGACCGGTGATCCTGGCCCCGATCCACCGGTCGAAGTGGGACTCGCTCATGCTGTCGTACCTGACCGGCGGCCCGCTTCGCTACCTGGCCGCCCACTTCGAGTTCACCGCGGTGCAAGGCTGGTTCATGCGTCGTCTCGGGGCGTTCCCGATCAATACGGAGTGGCCCGTGCCCGGGCCACTCCGTCACGCCCTCGACCTGGTGACTGCCGGCCTACCGCTGGTCGTGTTCCCCGAGGGGACGATCTTCTACTACCGGCCTGGTGAGGTCCATCCCCTCAAGCTCGGCGCGGCCTGGCTCGCACTCGCCGCCCAGAGGCGTCTGGCGGGCCGCCCCGTCCGAATCGTTCCGATCCGGCTTAACTACAGCGACCGGTTCCTGCGGTTTCGCAGCCGGATCGAAATCGTGGTGGAAGAGCCGATCGCCGTGGCACCGTATCTCTCGATCCCGAACAAGGAAGGAACCCGCATGCTCACGTCGGACCTCCAGAAGTCGCTCGGCGAGGTGTTGAACACGTCGCTGGAGGAGCGTTATCCCGCCCCGGGCCTCCGTGGCCGGGAAGCGGCCCAGTCGACGGAGCCCGACCCGGCTAGCTCCCGGGCTTGGTTCCGTGCGCTCGACCCGCGGCGACGGTCCGCGATTCGCGCCCTCCATCGGCTCCGGCCGGCCTGGAGCCTCGTGTTGCTGTTCTACCCCGCCCTCTGGCTCGCCTCAAGTGTCGATCACGCCAGCGGAGTGCCATAGGCGGTCTTCCACTCGGGGGAACCGGCGAGGTCGAGGCCGATCCGGGCGAGATCGAGGCCCTCCTCGGGCGAGAGGGGCCCGGCGCGGGCGACGACGGATGCGGCCTTCTCGAGTTCCGCGATGTTCTCCAGGCCAATGACGGCGACAGAAAGGCCGGGGATCGACAGAGCGTAGCGAATGGCCTTTTCGTAGTACTTTTCGTCCACCTTGAATCCGCCCTGTTCCCGCACCGCGCCCCCGAGCACCTTCATGGCGACCAGGCCCAGGTTCATGTGCCGGGCTCGGCTCCAGACCTTGTGCTCGAAGTCGTAGCTGTGCTGGACGACGAAGTTGACGGCGTTCATCAGGACGTCGATCTCGCCGCTGTCGAGCGCCTGGTGGAAGCGGGTCGGGTGGAGATGGCCGCTGGCGCCGATGAACCGGATGACGCCCTGCCGCTTCGCCTCCCGCAGCGCGCCCATGGCGCCTCGGTCGCCGAAGACGAGCTTGGTGTCGCCCCAGAGCTTCTCGTCGCCGAAGTTGTGCAGGTGAACCAGGTCGATCCGGCCGGTCCGCATCCGCTTCATGCTCTGTCTGAGCAGCTTCCAGGTCCCCTCGTAGGTCGGCTCCTCCGTCTTGGTGACGAGGAAGACCTTGTCGCGGACCTCCGCCATCGCCCGTCCCATCTTCTCCTCGGCGAAGCCGGTCTCGGGGTTGCCGTAAGTGGGCGCCGTGTCCAGATAGTTGATCCCCAGATCCAGGGCGCGGTGCAGCGTGGCGCTCACGTCGTCCGGCGTGACGTGCTTCCGCTGGAAGTAGGCGCAGCCGATGCCGAGGCGCGACACCCGCGCGCCGGTGCGGCCGAGCTCGGAATCGGGCACCTTCAATGGCGCCGGCGCATCCGCACCCACGCCGCGTGCGGCCAATCCCGGCGTCGAGGATGCGGCCAGGCCACCGAGCAGGACACCGCCTCCCTTGACGAAATCACGCCGAGAGAAAGGATGAGTTTGCTGATCCATGTTCATCTCTCCGGGTTTGTGAGACGCATCCACACGGGCATCGACGAAAACGCTCCTTCCCACTCTACCAAACGGCGGCTCCGGGACTAGCCCCGAGCTCCAGGGGCGGGAGTTGTGGCCGCTCGATCAGTGCAGGGTGACTGAAGGGGCCTCGTTCGGATATTTCCGGATGATGTTGGTCAGGTCTTCCTGGTATCGACCCGTGTCGGGATTGACGACACAGCACCAACCTAACGACCGGAAGGTTGTCAGGATGTTGTTGCGACTGGTGTAGGCCAACTGCGTCCCGTCCTGTTGCCTCGCCATGATGACCAGGTCCTCGAGCGAGGGGGGTTGTGCGTCAACGACGACTGCCTGGTTGTGGCTCGCCGTGAGGTCGATCGCGACGAGCGCGGCGGCGCGCGAGGCCATCGACCCGGATGCAAGAAGCTCCCTGCCCTCGAGTTCTTCGAGGGACGGCCGAGCACGGCGGCGGTCAGAGAGCCGGCCGGACGGCCGGCCTGGTGCTGCAAACGAGCTGAACATCGAGATGCCTCCGCAGGGGATCTCAGATCGCGTTGCCACTCTGAGTTGCGTGCATTATAATCACTGGTTCTTCCCACGGACTAGATGATGGGCGGGGCCTGGGCCACTGATGTTCGACGACTTGCAAAAACGGCTGTCCACGGCGTTCCGGCGGTTCCGCAAGAGCGGTGTCCTGACCGAAGCGAACATGCGCGAGGGTCTGCGCGAGGTTCGCAATGCGCTCCTCGAGGCCGACGTCAATTTCAATGTCGTCCAGGACTTCATGGTCAAGATCACCGACAAGGCAGTCGGGACGCAGCTCATCAAGAGCATTCGGCCCGAACAGCAGATCGTCAAGATCGTGCACGATGAGCTGATCGAGCTGGTGGGCCCGGTGGATCCGTCGATCCGCTTCGAGAAGGCCGGTCCGACGGTTTTGATGTTGTGCGGGCTCCAGGGCTCGGGCAAGACGACGACCTGCGGTAAGCTGGCCCGCTTGCTGGCGGCCCAGGGGCGAAAGCCGATGCTGGTCGCCGCCGACCTCCAGCGCCCGGCGGCCGTCGAACAGCTCAAGGTGATCGGCCACCAGGTCAGTGCGCCGGTTTACAGCCAGGCCGATTCGAACCCGGTGACGGTCTGCCAGCAGGCCCTGGTCGAGGCCAACCGCAACGGCTGTGACACCGTGATTCTCGACACGGCCGGCCGGCTGCACGTCGATGACGAGTTGATGGCCGAGCTGACTCAGATCGAGAAAAAGGTCAAGCCGCACCAGGTCTTTTTTGTCTGTGATGCGATGACGGGCCAGGACGCGGTCGCCTCGGCCGACGCCTTCAACAAAGCGCTCGAGCTCGACGGGGTCATTCTCACCAAGCTCGACGGCGACGCGCGGGGGGGGGCCGCGCTTTCGGTCCGGAAAGTCACGGGCGTACCGATCAAGTTTGTCGGCAAGGGAGAGAAGCTCGACAAGCTCGAGCCGTTCGACCCCGAGCGGCTGGTCGGGCAGATGCTGGGCATGGGTGACATCGTGGGCCTGGTCGAGGCGGCCCAGGGCGCCATGGATGAGGACGAGGCTCGCCGCCAGCAGGAACAGCTCGCCAAGGGCAAGTTCGACCTGGACGACTTCCGCAAACAGATCGTCCACATGAAAAAAATGGGTTCGATGCGGGACCTGATGAGCAAGATCCCGGGATTGAACCAGATGGGGCTCGACGAGCTGGGTGGGATCGATGCCGACGAGGAGATCAAGCGAATCCAGGGGATCATCGACAGCATGACCCCGGCAGAGCGAGGCGATCCGCGCGAAATCGACATCTCGCGGCGGCGGCGGATCGCCGCGGGCAGCGGCGTCGACCCCGCCGACGTGTCGGGCCTGGTCAAGCAGTTCGACGCCATGGCGGCTGTCGTCAAGCAGATGGCGCAGATGAGCATGCTCGACAAGATCCGCACCTTGACCGGTCTGGGTCGCGTGGCCGCTTCGAACCCGGCCGCCCAGATCGTGGCACCCAAGATCGGGACCGGCAAGCGGCTCACCCCCAAGGAACGCGAAAAGCTGAGGAAGCAGCGCGAAAAGGAAGAGCGCCGCCGCCGCCGCGAACAACGGAATCCACCAAATGGCCAATCAGGCTGAGCCGGGGCGACAGCTCTCGGCCCGGCGACGGGCACGAATGGGCCGCCTCGCGGGCGGCCGCCCGTGTTGTTATCTTGCTAGTCGGAATTCTGGAATCTTGCCGCTCTACAATCTTGACAACGACAGGCTCTCCGCCCCGGAGTAGGGGCATACGGGAGCTGGTTTGACCAAAGGGAGCACGCGCGTGGTTCGACTTCGTATGAAAGCGATGGGACGCCGCCATCGCCCGTTTTTCCGGATCTGCGCCATGGATTCGCGCACGGGGCGCGATGCGTGCCCGATCGAGGAGCTGGGCCATTACGACCCGATGTGCCCGAATGCCCAGACGCAGACGGTCCTGAACGTCAGCCGCGTCCGCTACTGGCTCTCGGTCGGTGCGCAGCCTTCGCACAAGGTCCAGGTCCTCTTGAACAAGTTCGGCGTGAAGAAACCCGGGCCGGGAGAGCCGTGGCAGGTTGCCGAGGCTCCGGCCGCGCCCGCCCCGGAGGCTCCCCAGCCGGCCGCCACGTGACCGGGAACGGACGTCGCCGACATGTCCGCACCGCCCCCCCTTCGCATCGACGTGCTCAGCTTGTTTCCGCCCCTTTTCGACGGTTTCTTGAGCCAGAGCATCCTGAGTCGTGCGATCGGCAAGGGGTTGGTCGGCATCGAGCGATGGGACATCCGCTCCTGGGCCGATGGCAAGCACAAGCAGGTCGACGATCGGCCGTTTGGAGGTGGGCCGGGCATGGTCTTGATGGCCCCTCCGGTCGTGGCGGCGACCGAGGCGGTGCGGGCGGCCGCTCTGCCGCAGGGACGCGTGATCCTGCTCTCGCCGCAAGGGCGCCGGCTCGACCAGGGCCGGGTCGCCGAGCTGGCCCTGGAACCTCGACTCATTCTGCTCTGTGGGCGCTACGAGGGTTTTGATGAACGCATTATCGACATCCTCGAGCCCGAACTCGTCTCGGTGGGCGACTTCATCCTCTCCGGAGGTGAAGTCGCGGCGATGGTCCTGATCGACGCGGTCGTGCGCCTGATCCCCGGCGTGCTCGGGGATGACCGGAGCGCGATCGACGAATCGTTCGGGCCCGATGGAGGACTCGAGTATCCCCAATACACCCGCCCTCGTGTCTACCGCGGCCGCGCGGTCCCCGAGGTCCTCTTGAGCGGCAATCACGCCGCGATCGCCCGCTGGCGGCACGAAAAACGGCGGTGATCGACGGCCCGAATCTCTCCTCGAAAGGAAACGACAATGCAAAACCGGCTGATGGAGGTGGTGGAGAAAGCCACCTTGAAATCGTCGACCCCCGCCTTCGAAATCGGCGACACGGTCGACGTCCACGTGCGGATCCTCGAAGGCGACAAGGAGCGAATCCAGATCTACAACGGTGTGGTGATCGCGCGGTCCGGCCAGGGACCTCGTGAGATGTTCACGGTGCGGCGCATCGTGCAGGGAGAGGGTGTCGAGCGCAAGTTCCCGCTTCAGTCACCGCGGATCGCCGACATCGTCGTCAAGCGCTCGGGCAAGGTCCGGCGCGCCAAGCTCTACTATCTGCGGGAACGTTCGGGCAAGGCGGTCCGCCTCAAGGAGCGGTTCACCACCACGACCGCGACCGAGGCCAAGGCGGCCAAGGCCGAGCGCAGAAAGGCGCGAGCGGCCAAGAAAGAAAAGGCCAAGAGCTGACCGGGGCGACCTCGGTGTTCCGTTGCTCAAAGCCTGGGGACTGACGGGTCCTCACGCGTCGGCATCGCCGGGGTTCCTCCCACGAGCGACTCGGCTTCCTTCTTGAGCCGCTTCAAGGAGACCCGGGCGTACCAGGGGAGTGGTTTTGATCCGGGCGTTTCGACCTGTTCCAGGACCTTCTCGGCATCAGCCAGGAAACGACGGGCCTGGTCCTGGTGGCCGAGGCGGTGGTGGGCCATCGCCAGGAAGGCCAGGTCGAAGAAGGTTGGGAAGTCCCCGGCCTTCTGGAGCGTGAGCGCCTCATCGAGCCGCTGTACCGCGTCGGGGAATCGCCCTGCACGGTAGAGGGTTCGGCCGAGGTTGCGGACGGCGTCGGCAGCCTGGGGCTGGGCCTTTTGCTGCACCTCGGCCAGCGCCAGCACGGCTCTTACGTCATCGACCTCAATCGGGGCCACCCAGCAAGCTCCGACGACGTTGTTATACCTTACGCGGCCATAAGTGCGACATCATCGAATTGCTGGAAATTGAGCGTCATCAACGAGGCCAGTGGCTCGGCATACTTGGTCGTCAGACCGTCCAGAACCTCTTGGATGGCGGCTTGAAAGTCACGGAACGTCG
>JBIOJM010000182.1:0-19482 GCA_044450785.1 Isosphaerales bacterium | reverse complement strand
CGCCTGATCGGGCACGACCCGATTATCCTGGTCTACGACCTCTACGCCCCCACCTATCGAAAATCCCGTGGCTATCGGGGCTTCCGACTGAACCTGGGCCTTATCAAGCATCCCGCGCAGGCGCTGGCCCGGCTGCAGGAATTTCTCCGCTTCGTTGCCATCAACCGAACGGCGGTTCCTCTGGATCGCACGATCCGCCGCGAGCTGTATCGAGAGGGAGTCGATGGTATGATCAAGATTCTCCGCGAAGCATCGACGGAATTGCTTTAGTCGCCATCTCGCTCAATCGAGGAGGTTCCATGAACGAAGAAACTCCCCTCGTGCCGATCATCGTGGGTGCCCTGGCTCTCTTGTATTTTGGCTACGAGGTTGAGAAGCGGCGGCACAAGCTGCGCCAGATTTTCAACGTGTTCGACCGTGAAGAAAGCGAAATCGCCTCATTGCTGGAGACCATGGTCGAGAGCGGCCAGCTCAAGCCGTACGTACTCCGAGAGCCAGCGTAAATGAGGGGGGAAACAGCTTCAAAAACGCCATCGAGAATCGGATCGAGATGACCGCCAGTCGTGCCCGAAAACTGAGTTCGTCCGCGCGAGTCGGGGTATCCTGGTCCGATGGTGTGATTCGGCTGCGCGACGAGGATCTCTTCGGAAAGCGGCTCGGTGACCTGTGTGCTGTCTTTCTCCGCCGCATCTTCGCGCTGGATGAAGTCAAGTGGGTGGAAATCGACCGTGACCAATCCACGGCAGAGATCCGCTATGGCCCTGGCCCGTTGCGGTTGACCGATCTCCTCCAGCGCCTGGCGGCAGCCATCCGAGGTCAGTTTCACCCGGACGCCGCGGCGTTCTCTGACAGTTCCATTCAGCCGGATCTTTCTCGATCCGCTGGCCGGGTCAAGATCCAGCGATTTGGCACGATTCTTACGACCTGGGACATCGTCGCGGACCGACCCGGGAGGATCCGGCTCCGCCATGAGGCGATTCGTCGCGACGCGACCCTGGCAAGTCGCATCTCGAACGTCATCGAAAATGTCTCCGGGGTTCTCAAGTGCAGCGTATCGCACGTCACCGGCAGCGTGCTCATCCGCTTTGATCCGGGTTTGATAAGCGCTTTGCATCTTCTGCGAATTCTCGATCACGCGCGACAGAGACCGGCATTCCCAGACCTCGAGCCCTCCCGTCCGAAACCGGTCAGTTTCGGCCTGCCCAACACCTCGCTGGTGCTGGCATTCGCCGGCGAGATGGCCACCCCGGCCTTGCTGCCGGCCTGTACCGCCTTGCTGGTAGGCTCAAATCTTGATATGTTCCGCGTTGCGGGCCGGCAACTGCTCCACGGGCGGTTGGGTCTGCCGGCGCTGTATACAAGCATCGTGGTGGCGACCGTGGCCACCGGCCAGTTCATCGTGGCGGCCGGGATGAGCTGGATGCTGAGGTTCTGGCAGCGCCTGTACCGCGACGAATTGAAGAACACAAGGCGCAGGCTGCTGGGCCAGATCATCCAGCAGCCGTGCTATGTCCGGCTGGCAACTCCGGAGCCATCCGGTGTCGAAGTCGAGGTCTTGATCGAGGACCTCAAGCCGCATGACGTGATCCTGGTCTCAGCCGGAGAACAGATCCCGGCGGATGGACGGGTCCTCCATGGTCGAGGCTTGGTCGACGAGCGGATGGTCCAAGGTGTCGAGGGCCTGTCCCGCAAACAGCCCGACGACACGGTCTTGGCGGGCTCGACGCTCCGGCTCGGCGAATTGCGTATCGAGGTGCTGCGACACGGAGTAGACACTCGGGCTGCCACACTGGCCCGGGCAACACTGGCGGCGACCTCACTGATGCATGGCGTGCGAACTCCGACCCTGCGAGGTGAGATACTCGCCGAACGGACCGTCACGCCGACCATGGTCGTCGCCGGCCTCGGACTCTTGGTCGGTGACGTCTCGACGGCCCTTCCCATCCTGCGCCTTGACTATGCCTCCGGTCCGGGATTGGCGTTCCCGCTCGAAACACTCCAATCCGTCGCCCTTTGCCTCCGCCACGGCATCCTGATCCGCAATCCCGAGGCAATTGAGCGGCTGGCCACGACCGACCTCTTGGTCCTTGACGATCACGTCGCGCTCAATCGCACCGAGCTGGAGGTGGATGCCATCCAGGTCTTCCCCGGTTGTGGCGAGGAGGATCTGCTCCGCTACGCCGCTGCCGCTTTCCACGATCTTGACGACGAACGTGCCGCCGCGCTTCGCAGTGGATGCCTCGACCGGGGAATCGCACCACTTGACCTTCAGCCGATCGAGTTCGCGACGGATGTGACCTTGCTGCACGGGAACGATCGCATCAAGGTCGGCGATCTTGGCCCGCGCGCCCGAGGGCCTTCAATACCGTCTGACCAGAGCGCTCCATGCCGGATCGAATCGGACCCACCCAATTCGCTCATGGTCGGGATCAACGGGCGAGTCGCGGGTCTGATCCACTTCCGGCACTCGAGCCGGCTCGAGGCCGCGTCCACGCTACGGCGGTTACGTTCCAAGCGAAATCTCCAGGTCGGAATCGTCTCGGAACGGCCACCCTCGACCCTTACCCCCTTGGCGGTGGCGATGGGGGCGGACTTCCATATCGGCAGCCAGTCGGCGGACGACCGGGTTCACTTTCTGCAATACTGCCGCCGGCGCGGCGTCAAAGTCGCCTACGTCGGAGACTGCCGTATCGATCCTCGCATCGCGGCCGAGGCGCATGTGGCCATTTCCCTCATCGAAGGTGAAATCAACGAGATGGATCATGATCCCGCGCCGATCTGGCTGCTTCAGCCCCGGCTTACCAAGCTTGGCGAGCTTTGGGACATCGCGCACATCCACCAGCGCCGCCTCAAGGTTGCGCATGGCTATGCGCTGATTCCGAATCTTTTCTGCGTCGCAGGGGCCTTTGCCTGGGGCTTCACCTCGCTCGCTACGGTCGTGGTGACCAATCTGGCCACTTACAGCATCTACTCGCGGACGGCAGCCTCAATCCGAGGCCTTGAGCGCCAAATCTCCAGATCGTTCAACCCCCGGCCATTCCTCACGCGAGCAAAACCGTAACCCAGTTCAAATCTCAGGAACCCGACGGAGGGTAGCGTGAAGCAAGCGTCCTCTTATCCAAGGAAAACGAGCCTCGCCGGCAAGGCCGGCGACCACAAAAAGCCCAGTGGCCGCAGCCTGCCCAACGGTTTTCATGCCGAGTTGACCTCAAATCCCAGCCCGAAGACCGACGACTCGAACCCAGATCAAATCACTCTCGAACAAGCGGAACTCAACAAGATCAAGCAACTCCCCAAGGAGGTGGGCGTCATGCTCATCACCGCAGGGATTGTGGGTTTGATCCTGCCCGGTCCGGGGACCCCCGCCATCATCGCCGGGGGATTGGTGCTGTGGCCCAAAGGCTTCGGCAAGCTGGAATCGTGGCTCGAGCGCCGCTACCCCGGTGTCCACCGCCAAAGCATGAAGCAGATCGGTCGTTTTCTCAACGACCTGGAAAAGCGCTATCCCTACTCCACCCATCGCTGAAGAGGATCGGAGGTCAAAACCCACATGATTATCGCATTTCAACCCGAGCAAACATAATCTCTATTATCGGACGTTCGTCAAGGGCACCGATTGGCATCGCTCAGTCGCCCTGGTCCTCCGGCAACCTAAGTGATGGCATCGCATTCGAAGCCGAGCAAGCCCTCGGGATAACCAGGTGGTGGCGTCCAGCGCCCGGCAGTGCTAAGCTCTGCACAGAATCGAGGGGCTCATGACCTGCTGATCCACACGAGGTTCTTGATGAGGCTGATCCTGTCGTTCGCCGTCGTCGCATGGCTTGCGGCCACCGCCGCATCCACCTCTGCACTGTCCCAGGAGTCGAAAGCCCATCCGATCACCGCCCTCAAGGCCACCCGGCTGTTCGACGGCAAGTCCGATGCCCTGCAGAGCAACGGCATGGTCTTGGTTCAGGGACCGAAGATCATCGCCGCGGGAATGAACCTATCCATCCCCGCCGGGGCCCTGGTAATCGACTTGGGCGACGCGACCCTTTCACCCGGCTTCATCGACGCCCACACCCATCTAACGGGAGAGTACGCTGACGACTGGAAGCAGTCGTTCGTGGATCAGTTCCGCCGCGAGCTGGCAGAGCGGGCGATCGCATCGAGCGTCCATGCCAGGATGGTCCTGGAAGCCGGGTTCACCACAGTCCGCGATGTGGGGAGCGATGATCTCCTCGACGTGGGCCTGCGCAACGCGATCACCCGTGGCTTGGTCCCGGGCCCGCGCATGCTGGTAGCCGTCCATGGGCTTGGCTCCCGCGGTGGCCACGCTGATGTCACCGGACTGCGCCACGACCTGCTGGTACGGGAGACAGGACTGGCGGAGGGGATCGCCCACGGACCGGCAGAGTTCCGCGAGGCGGTTCGCTACCAGGTCAAGTATGGCGCCGACGTGATCAAGTTCTGCGCCTCTGGCGGCGTCCTCTCACTGGCCGATGAAGTGGACACACCCCAATTGACCCTCGATGAGATGACCGCACTGATCGATGAGGCCCACCGGCTGCGCAAGAAGGCGGCGGCCCACTGTCATGGCGACCGTGCCGCCAGAGAAGCCATTCGCGCGGGGGTTGACTCGATCGAGCACGGCTCGTTCCTGAGCCAGGAAACCCTTGAGCTGATGAAGACCCGAGGAACGTTCCTGGTTCCGACACTGCTGGCCGGTGAGTGGACGGGGGGTAGGCTGGAGAAATTCCCACCGGAAATCGCAGCCAAGGCCAAGGCTGCCTTGGCTGCGCGCTCCGCGATGTTTCGCACCGCCGCTCAACTGGGGGTTCGAATCGGCTTCGGCACCGACTCAGCCGTCTCTCCCCACGGCATCAACGCCAAGGAATTTGCTCTGATGACCGGGTTAGGCATGCCAGTCATCGCCGCGCTCAAATCCGCTACCTCCGTCGACGCTGAACTGCTAGGGATCGCCGCGAAAGTCGGAACCATCGAGACAGGGAAGCTAGCCGACATCATCGCCATGCCCGGCGATCCCACTGCCGATATCACAGCTACCGAGCGGGTTTTCTTCGTCATGAAAGAGGGGAAGATCGTCAAGCACGTTCGCCGCGGTTCGATGTGAGCCGATTGCTCACCACCACCACGGCGACGTCTCTTCGATCAGGTCGGCGGAATCTCCCGAGAGACCTTGGGAGTGATCCGAGGAACCAACCGATCAAGGGTGGGATCACCCCCCTGCCCCACGCCAACCAACCAGGCGAGGCACAACAGCCTCTATCCGATATCCGACGCGGACCATCAACACGACGTCTTAACCCTGCTGTCCTTTGCCCGATGACGAGCGGTGCAGGTTGACGTGAATATTTTCCAGCGCCAGATCGACCACGTGCGTTGGTTGGTTGGCTAGAGCGGAGGCCGTGACGACCTTCACGGCTGGATGACTCACAACATGAACCTTGACTTTCGGCTTGGTAGCGTGATGCTGCACCGCTTTGTGCTTCACGTGCACAACCGGCTTTTTATGATGGACGATCGGCTTCGGCTTCGTCAACTTCTTCTTGTGGGTACTGGAGCCAGGGTGCGAAGTACCCGATCCCGGACTCTGGGCGGGTGGCGGGGTAGTCGTCGTTGAACCCGAGGATGAACCCTGGCCCGAAGAAGAACCCGTTGTGCCCGTGCCGTTTCCCGTTCCCGTTGTGCCCGTGCCCGTGCCCGTCCCCGTTGTGCCCGTGCCTGTGCCTGTGCCCGTTGTACCCGTACCTGTGCCCGTGCCGTTTCCCGTGCCCGTTGTGCCCGTACCTGTGCCCGTGCCGTTTGAAGGCGGATCGGGGGGCAGACGATACAACAGCGGAGCGGCCGAGGGGATGTCGCCTGCCTGGCCGAACGTGGCGATCGTCGTCCCCCCTGCCCCGATGAACTTCCCGGTGCTAGGCCGGAACACAACCGGCTGAGTCGACCCGCTGCCAGCGTAGTCAGCCGGGGCTGGAATGTCTCCCTTCTGGAACCCCGAGACGTTATACACAACGCTGTTAGGCCCGAGGATCGTGTACACCCCGGTGTTCGGGTCGTACACGGCCGCCTCGGTGTTCTCGACCCAAGCCGGCGGCGTGAGACTCGTGTTGTAATAGGGGTCGTAGTTACCCGGCGCCGGGACGAGGCTGCTCAGGTCCGGCGAGCTGCCGACACCAAGGTTGAAGGTTTCGGTTTGGCTGGTGACGGGATTCAACACCAGGAACAGCCCGGTGCTGGGCCGATAGACGCCAAGCTCGTCGTAACCCAAGCCGTCGTAGTTGCCGGGCTCAGGAATGTCGCCTGCCTGGCCGAACGTCTTGGTGATGTTGGAGAAGGCGCTGGCAATCGTCCAAACGCCATTGTTGAAATACGCGGCCTCAGTCGGTCCGTTGAGGTCGAAAGAGCCCACCACGGGGACACTCACGTTCACGCCCGGCTGGTAGACCATCGAGTTCGGCGTGCCCAGCGCGAACGACAACGTGGTCTGGGACTTCGAGTCGTACATATACCAGGTCGCGTTGCTGGGCTGGTAGTACGCCAGGTCAGTTGAGCCATCGCCGTCGAAATCGCCCTGGAATGGAACGACATTGGCCGGGCCGAAGACGAAGGGGGTGCTGCTGGGGCCGAACCAGGGAGGCGGAGCCGCCCCCGCGGTTTGAACGAGCCACTGCAACTGATTGGTGGTGGTATCGCGGCTGAACAAGGCCGGGTCGGCGATACCTTGGCCGTTGTAGTCGGACACGATGGAGACGATCGTCACGGTCAGCGTGTTGCTGGGGCCGGAGAGGTTGCCGGCGAGGTCGGTGGCCCTGACATAAAGCGAGATCGTGCCGTTCGTCAAAGTGAACGGCAACTGGATCGAGAAGTTGCCGTTGAGATCGGCGGTCGCCGTGTTGTAGACGGTGCTGCCGCCCTCGAACAATTCGATGGTCGCACCCGGCACGGACGTGCCGATGAAATCGGGAGTCCGATTGGCCGTGATATTGTCCGACGGCACGCCGGTGCCGTTGAGGGGGTTGGCCTTGATCCCGGTGTCGGTAGCCGGGTCGAGCCGGAAGTTGCCCGGTGCGGGCGGATTCGAGATGATGATCGTGAACGTGACGGGCAAACTGTCACCGCTCGAGCCGATGCTGTTGGTCGCAACGGCCTCTACCGTGAAGGTCCCCGACTGGTTCGCCGGGTTGGGGAACGTCAACGTGAACGTACCGGTGACGGGATCGCTGGTCGTGGTCACCACTGGGTTAAAGGGGCTTCCATTGGCCTGGAGCAGCTCGACGGTCGAGCTGGGACTGGTCACGCCGATGAGGTTGGGCATGGCAACGTTCGTGTACCCCGGGGCGCCTGTGACGTCATAGGGTGCCAATTCCAGTGTGGGTGTCACGGGCGGGGAGGGAGGCGCGATACCAGGTACCTGGAGCGTGAACTGGAGTGTTACCTTGTTGCCCTTGGACCCCGCGTTGTCGGTGGCGTAGACCTCGACCGTTTTCAGCCCGTTCGACGTGAACGCGCCGGCATTGATCGAAAGGGAAAAGTTGCCAAACGCGTCGGTCCAGTTGGCCGCGACGTTGGTGCCCGTCACATTGGAGGGGTCGAACCCGGCGATGACCTGCCCGAAGGTCGCGTCGGCCGGCGTCTCATCAACGATGGTGATCCGGGTCGCATTTCCGAAGCCGGTAAGTTCGCTCGTGCCATCGATGACGGGCTGAGCGATCGTCACCAGCGGCGTGCCGTCGGGCGCGGTGCCCGAAACGCTGCCCGGGTCGAGCTGGGTCGTACCCGAGAGCAACATTGGCGGCAGACTGATGGCGAACGCCCCGCGGCCGTAAGTCGAGGCCATCAGAGTATCGGGGTCAGGGGTGGCCGTGGGGTTGGCGGCGACAAGGCTCTCGATGCCGCTGGCCCTCGCGCTCGCCGAGAGCGTGATGGTCTTGGTCAAACTGTCGACAGACAGGATCGTCGTCCCAGACGGGATGTCGGTGCCGGTGACGCTCTCCCCGGCGACCAGCCCCGTTATACTGTTGATGCCCGTGACGGACGCCGATCCGCTCGACAGTGTGCCGGAAAAGGCGAAGGTTTGGTACGGACCGGCCAGGTTGGGCATGCCGGTGTGGGGGTCGATGTTGCCGATCGACAGGCTGAGGCTGGTGACAGTGACCTGAGGCAGATAGCCCCCCGCCACGACCGCGCCGTAAGTCGTATCGGGGAAGAGGCTCCATGTCTGGCCATTGTCGGTCGATATGTAAACACCCGAATCGGCGCCGACGTACAGCACAGGGTGATACCCCGCGCTGGGGTTGGTCGGGTTGTTGGGGATGGCGTATCGCCAATCGGCCATGATGGCGGTGAGCGAGAGGGCCTGATTGTATGTGATCGCATTCGGATCGGTCGTCGGGTTGTAGCTCTGGCCGTAAACGGTGTACGGCAAGTTCTTGAGGTTGCCGGTGATGTTGACCCACTCGTCATTGGTGTTGGTGGGGTTGTTCGCCAGCAGGATCGAGTCGGCGATGAAGTACACACCATTATTGGTGACAGCGTAAGCCGCGTGGCTGCCGCGGGTGGGGTCCGTGATGATCGACTTGACGGACGAGCCATCCAGGCCCAGGGAGATGTTGAGCCAGTTGTTGCTCTGCCCGCTGCCGCCGCCGTCTTGGGTGACGTAGATCCGGCCGGCCCCCGTGCCGACGTAGATGAAGTTGCCAAGGTTGCCGATGCCCTCCGGGGCACTGGGGTCGGGTGCACCGTAGGCCAGCGCAACGCTGAAGCTACCAGGGTTGTTGAAGACCGAGGGGGCGCCAATCTCGAACCAGGTCACCCCCTGGTCTGTGGTAGCGAAGATCCGACCGGTGGTCGAGCTGATGACGATCTCGTTGCCGTCGACTTGATTAACGGCGAAGTTGGCACCGCCCGTAAACGGCCACTGCGGGTCGGGCGTGGGCAAGCCGTTGGATTGCTGGAGCAAGCCGGAGGTCCGGCCGATGCCGTTGACCTGGAAGAAGTCGGTGTTGAAGCCGCCGCAGCAGGGCCAGAAGTACTGATAAGCCGTGCCCGTCCCTTGCTGGTCGGTGGCCACGCCGGTTGCATCGCCGCCGGGGCCAGCCCACTGGAGATTGCCGCTGGTCAGGATGTCGGGGGCCGAAACCGGTCCGCCGTTGTCCTGGGCACTGCCGTAGAACAGGGCACCGGCGACCTGGGCGGCCGCGTTGCTGGGCTGGGCCGCGCCGTAGTAGAACTGGGTGATCTGGAGATTGCCGTTGCGGTTGACGCCAGGGGTTGAGTCCGAGCTCCCGATCGACGTCTCGAACGTCCCGTTGCTATCCAGGACGCTCCAAACCCCTTGGTCGTTGCCGAAGATAAGCCGTGGCAGGCCGGTCGTCGGGTCGATCATCGTGACGACACGGTGGTAGTCGGTCCCGGACATGTCGAATGGGATCCACTCGACGCCGGCGCCGTTGTTCGTGAACGAAGCGTAATTGAAGACTTGCAGGGTCGCGCTCGCGACGAACGGATCACTGGGGTTGCGGATGTAGTCGAGATACGACTGCGGGGAGATGCCCAACAGAACGTTGTCGATCGCGGCTGGGCCGGTCGAGCTCAGATCCACCGTGCCGCCGTCTTTGACGAAGTTCGAGAAGGCAACCAGGGCGTGGGCGTCCCAGATATTGGTGGCGTCAATGCGAACCAATCCGGTGTCGCCATCGCTGTGGTCGCCGCCGAGGTAGGCGATGTTGGGGTTGATCGGGTCAACCGCCAGGGTGATGTCGTAATTGCCTTGAGCAGCGAAGCCGCCACCCCCGCCGAGGATATTGTAATTAGGCTGGGTGATATCGTTAGTGGGAACGGCCTGATTATACGCGGCCCCGCCAGCGGTGAGGGGAGGCAAGGTGGGGATGTGCACTTCGGTCCAGTTTTGGCCAAAGTCCTTGGTGATGAAGAGCCCGAAGAAGCCGCCAGCGGGGGTGGCAACAGCGGCGTAGAGCCAACCCTCGTAGACGGCGTCTTCCGCGGCGTTGCCGGTGGAGGCAGGCACCGCCAGCACGATCCGCCCCTCAGCGCCGTTGGGGGTCGGACCCGCGACCGGGTTGACGTTCTTACCAGTATTCAAATCCTGAATCAGAGGATTCCCGACGCCGCCGGCCATCAGGTTCCAGACCTGGCCTTGGTTCGGGCTCATGTAGACCCCCAGGCCACGGATGGCGGCGAAGACGACCTGGAGGTTGCCATTGGCGGCGGTGTTGGTGTCCGGATTGATGTCCGCGCCGCTGTCCGCGTTGAGGACCACGTCGGTCGCCTGGCCGGGCATCATCATCTCCCATGTCTTGCCCGTATCCTCGCTCCGCCAGATGCCGCCGTTAGGACCACTCAAGGCGGCGTAGATGATCACCTGGCCGGTGGGAGTCAGCTTGGGATCGACGACGACCTTGAACGCCGTCGTGCCGACGAACTCACGGTTGCGGGCCGCTGATTCGATCGGCAGCAAGTTGCCGCTCGAATCAACGTTGTTGGTGCTGTCGTAGAGGTTCCAGGTCGCGCCGCCGTCTTGGGAGATCAAGAAGCCGACGCCCGAAGTTCCCGTGTCGCCTTCACCGGTGGCGGCGATGATGAGCGACTGGTTGGGATCGTTGTTCCGGGCAAAAACGGCGATGCCGCCGACGTTGATGCCGGAAGAGGGGCCGAAGTCGGTGAGCGGGATGTACGTCGGGCCGTTGGAGCTGGTCGTCAGGAAGTCGGTCGTTTTCCAGATACCGCCGCTGGCGCCTCCCACGTAGACCGTATTACCCGAGGGGTCGGAGGGGTCGATCGCCAGGCCGCCGATCCGGCCCGTTCTCCCAGCGATCGGCGCCGGACCGACCGCCGTCCACTCCTGGCTCGCCAGTGCATCGGTCTGGCCCAGCGTGAAGATGCGGAAGCTGGCGCCGACGTTGTCGCTGCCCGGCTCACCCAGGCCCGAGGTCGGCAGCGGCTTCTGGAAGCTCAGCGACCAGCCGTTCAAGGTGCCGACGCCCCCGCTGCCCGACGTCGCGTTGTTGATGACCAGTGTCCAGGTTCCCTTGGCATCCAAATTCGCGAAATTGGCGAGCGATTGCTGCGGGTTGAACGTGCCGAAAAATGGCGCGCCGCCGCTCTGGATCGGGGTGCCCGAGTTGTCGTCGAAGATCGTATTGGTGAAATTGGCGGTGTTGGTGCCGTTGCCCACGCCGCTGAACAATGGAACCTCGACCTGGCTGGGGCCGCCCATATCGTAGTACAGCGTCGCCGAGAGATCGGGGTCGTGGGGGTAGGCGAGGTTGATCTGGACCCGCAGGCCGCTGATACCCGAGGTGGTCGTGTCCCCCTGGATCATGAAGTTGTCGGGCACGACGATGGTGGAGGTCACCACTCCCGCACCGGCTCCATTGGGAGTGGGGATCCTTTTGGGCAGGTCGTTCGACGTGTACAGAATGGTGGCCGTCGGGCTGTTCTGACCCGTGTCTCGCAGGACGCCGACGCCCGCGTTCTGGTTCGTATCGAGCTGGTCGCCGAACGTGTCCTGGATGTTCGAACCAAGCTGGATCGTGTAGGTGCCGCTTAACTGCTGGAACGGCAAGCCGATCTGGAACAGGGTCGTGGTGGGCGCATTGGTCGGTTTCATGGTCGCGGGGTCGAGAGCCGTGACCGTGATCTGTGGCGTGATGTTGAGCGACCAGTTGACGAGAATGCCGCCGGTACTCTGGGAGTTGTTCAGGATTTGCAACGTCCATTTGCCGCTGGCGTTCAAGCCGATCAGAGAGGACAGCTTACCGACGGGCTGATAGGTCCCGGTAAAGGGCGCGCGGCCTGTGGTGATCGACGTCTCCGCCGCGTCATCGAACACGGTAGACGTAAAGTTCTGCCCCGAGCCGCCGATGTTCGAGAACAGCGCAACCTGGGTCCCGTTCGGCGCGATCAACGCGGCGCTGAGGCTTGAGTCGTTTTGGGCCGTGATATCGAGTGCGAGCGTGACGTCGGCAACCGTGAACGTGCCGTTGTAGTCCGGCACAGTCAGGGTCGAGAGGAGCGTGCCGGGTACGGTCGCCACGGTCGCGTTGGGAATCGCCTGGTCGACGCTGTCCTCCGGGAAGTACTGCGGGCCGGAGATCAAGCCGGTCGGGCCCATGATCGACAACACCTGGCCGGGAGGGAAGGTGCTCACCTTCATGGGCCGGTCGAACGTCACGTTGAAGGTGCTGGTGGTGCCGTTGACGAGCAGGTTGTCACTGCCGGTGCCGCCTGGCACGGAAGTGCTCAGAACTTGCGGGCCGGGCACGATCAACGGCAATGTGTTCTGATTGAAAGGGGGTTGGAGGATGGAAAGAGGGTTGGGACCGAACACGATCGGCACCGACGGCTGCGGCGCGGGAGCGGCGTAGACGTCGCCCGGTGTCAGGCCCGTGAACGGCGTCGTCAGCGGGTTCTGGTCGGGCGTGCCATCGGCGTTCTGGTCCATCGGGGCGCCATTCTGGAGCACGAACGAAGGTATCGAGGAGTTGACTGTGATTGACCAGTTTACCAACGTGCCGGTGTTGTTCGACTGCATGTCGTCGATCAAGAGTGTGTAGGTGCCGTTAACCTTGCTGCCGTTCAGGTTCGCAAGCGGATTGAACGGCTGGTACGGGCCGTTGCTGTAGGGCGCGGTGCCGGCGAGAATTGACTGAAGCGCCAGGTCAGAAAACGTCGTGTTGATGAAATTCTGGCCCGTGTCACCAGCGTTCTCGTAGAGAACGCTGGTGTTGCCGTTCGGAGCAGTGAGCTGGATCAAAAGGTCGCCGTCGCGCGTATGGTCGAGCGTCAGGTTGACGGTGATTCCCGTAATGGTTGCGTTGACGTAATTCGTATTCGCGAGCGTGATCGTCGACGTCGTGATGTCGTCGGCGGTCCCCGAACCCCCTGTTCCCGAACTGGGAACTGGGAGCGGAACTTGCGGGGCTTTCGCCGAGACCGGGCCGATGACCGGCTGGGCAACCGGGGTGTTGACATACGACCGGATCGGCGAGCTGATGGCTGTGCCGTTGCCGTCGTCCGGCAGGATCATGTAGCTATACGTCCCGGTGTAGTTGGCGATGCCGCTGGGTGCGCCGCCGGGCTGCGAATTCGGGTCGAAAGTCACCGTGAACTGCGTGTAGCCGAACCTGTTGTTGGGGCCCACTCCACTCGCGATGATCGGGGTGACGCTCTGCACCTGAAGCGGGACAGAGGCATCGCCATTGGTGGTGTCGTGATAGTAGACCAGGACGTCGGCGAGGGTAAAGGTGGGGGTGGTGGTGTAACCATTGAGGCTGGGCGGATTGATCGGCCGGTCGAAAGTGACGGTAAAGCTCACCGCGCCACTGGCTGGCTCGGCAAGCGGGATTGGCCCCATATCGCTCGTGACGACCCGCGGCCCGGCGGCGATGACCATCGGCTGCAATTCGATGGACAGCGGCGGGCCCTGGACGACATTATTCACGATCGTCGCCAGGTTGAAGTTGCCGGCCCAGATCGGGAAGACCTGGCCACCGTAGACAGCCAGCCCCATCTGGGTGCCGTAGCCGAAGGTGGCGTCCCGGTTGTTGTTGCCCCCCGACTCGTTGTCGGCTTGCGGACCGAGAACCTGCGTCGCGCCCGTGATGCCGTTCGTGGCGGTGACTGGCGGGTTGGCATAAACCTGGGGACTGAAGGTCTGACCGCCGTCGATGCTGGTGGTGATGTAGGTCGCCACCCGGGCTCGTGCGGCGTCGTCGCGGCCGTCGCGCCACGACAGGACCAAGGTCCCCGTCGTCGGATCGACTGCGATCTCCGGCTGGAACTGGGGTCGGCCGGTCCACTCATCATTCAGGTTGCCCGTGAAGTACGAATTCGACTCGGTTGTGCCGTCGGTCTGCGCATTGTCATCGTTTACCTGGACAGGCGAACTCCATGTCCGGCCGCCATCATCGGAGTAAATCAGGTAGATATCGGTGTTGTCGGTGGGATTTTTGATGCCGGCAACCGTGATGTTGACGTAGCCGACGAACGCGGAGTAGATCCGCCCCTCATAAGGGCTGAACGCGCCGAGCGTATTGTCAGAAGCCATGACCACACCGGGGCCGATGCCGGTGGGCGAGGCCGCTGAGGCCGTGGGGAAAATGTTGGTGATCGAACCGCCGACTACAAGGCCAGTGGTCGCCCCTACCACGACGTCAAGATCCGGCTTCTGCCCCGTGGCGAAGTTCAACGTCCAGAAGTTCACGAACTCAGGACTGCTAGGAACACTGGTGTTGGTATCGATGGTCTGAAGCGTCCAAGTGCCGTTGATGTCACCGGCCTTTACTTCGTTCTTGAGAAACTGGTCCAGACTGCCGAACTCAGGCCGGAAGTCGCCGATGTACGGCGCAGCCGCTCCACGTGCAGGTGGGTTGAAGGGGTTGATGTCGACGATGTCGCGGGCTGCATTGTCGGTGAAGGTTGTCCCGACCGCAAAGCCATTGTTGACCCCCAGGTTTGCACCACTGATCCCAACGAATAGGTTGGTGACACCGCCCACGGTCTGGTTCGTGAACAGTGTGATTGAATCTCCATTGGGAGCGATCAGTACCAGGCCCAAAGTGGCGACATTTGCGTCGGTGATGGCAGTTGTAAGGCTGAGGGAGTCGAGGTTGCTGATGGCGCTGTTGGGAATCGAGACCGTCTGGGTGAAATCCGTCACGGTCCCGATGTTGATGAACCCGGGCGGCTGTTGATTGAAGTAGTAATTCCTCCCTGGTGAGACCGTGTTGGCCATCATGTAATTTTGGTTGGCGCCGAAGTTGTCCCAACTCAGAGTGACCTGTCCGCCTGGAATCCCTGGATCACCCGTTTGGCCGCTTTGGCCAGCCGGCCGGCCCTGACTGACCACCACCTGCGGCGATGAGTCTCGCTCTGCCGTCGGGCCGTAGGTAGTGGTGTTCATGGGTGACGGAGGGCTGAATGATTGTCCCCCATCAGACGAGACGGTCATCAAGATCGGGTTGGGATTGAAAAGACCGTCGAGCGGATTGCCGGCCGGTGGGACGATGATGCCGGCCCAGGTAACGTAAACGTTACCCGCGGTGGGATCGGTTTGGAGTAGGCCGGTCGTGGGGTCCGTGAAACTGGCGAGATTGCTATCCACCGTCAGTGTCGGATCGACCGCAGAGTCGTCGCCCGGCAACCACTGGTAGATGATGCTAAAGGCGCCCGTTCCTCCCCCATTCAACTGCTTGAACCTCACCGGGACCGGCGTGTCCCCTGTGAAGGCATACTTTTGCAAGACCAGCGCGCCGCTGGAGTTGCCGGCGTTGTGTTGGGATTCCAGGATGTAGAAGTTGCCGCTGCGGTCAAACGCCATGGTGGGGTTGGTCGTCTGCAGATAGGGAACAGTCGGCATGGTGGTGTTGGGATCCAACAAGACGGGAGCGATGGGGATATTCAGCCCATTTCCCGGCTCAGCGTTCAAGGGGGTCCAGGTCTGCCCGCCGTCGATCGTAAAAGCCCCCTCGAGGACGGTCTGGACGCGGAAAGGTGTTACCAGTGCCGGGTCATTGTCCTGCCAGACTGTGACCATCTTCAGCGGATTCAGGGGGTCGACGACCATCGTCGAACTGCTTTCGTTCGTCGTCAAACCTCCAGCGTTTCCGAAAGCCGACGAAAGATTCACCGGCGCACCCACCACTGTGGCGGCCGGTATCGTGGCCAGCAGCGTGCGAAGCTCCAACCCCTCCAGGTCGATCCGGTAGTTCCGCGACTTCCGGGCTTTCTTGAGCCGGGTGTCCAGGCGAAGCCCGCTGCGGTGTCCTCGGAATTGGGTGTCCGACGATCCCGTACGCATAACCGTGTCTCCCACTGTCGTTGGTCGCTTTTCGCACCGCGAAGCTTGTGGCGATGATCCCGATTACACAGCCTGGGTTAGCCACTGAGACGAGATAAAGTTCAAGGAATCGAGAAAACATGCAGGCTTAATGAGTCGGTGTCAAATTTATCAGCCATCGACGCGCGGTTTTCATTTCGCCCGAAATGCCGGCGCCCCACGCCCAAGTTCCCCTCACCGTTGCGAATCTCATCCTCCACTGAACTCATGGATGCCTGCATTGCACCTTGCTATCATGCACGCGCGATCCTGGCCGTGTCAAGAGGGGGCCTCAAAATTCTTCCGTTTGCGGTTGAAGGAAGGTTTGCAGGCTTCAGAGCAAGCGAAACGAGCGGGATGAGGCGAACGATATCCGGCTCTCCAGAAGACTCTTTCCTCCGAGTGATGCCGAGGTGCGGGATGGTCTCGCGCCGTGGGCCCCCTGCCCTGCTCGGGCGTTGATCGTCTCTGCCTGTCGCTGCACCAGGTAACGTGGCCACCAAGTAACCGGTCAACCAGCTTCCAACGCTCCAAGGAGCCTATCGTACCAATGAGCCAGCTCACGATGGGACAGACGACAACTTGGAACCATGGAAGATTGCGAATCAACGTGCTGAAGGGATCAGTCCCGCAAGCGATCACGCCACACTGGCATCAAGGCATCGAGGAGAACCAGCCATGCCTGACGAACTGGTCCCTTGGTTCCAAGGAACCATGGTCACCAACGAACCCATGACGCCAATGGCTCTAGAGACCATGACCCATGGTCTCCATCAGCAACTTGGTTCTCAAGAAACAATGGCACTCAAGCCGGCAGGGGCGTCATGGGAAGTAGAAACCATGGAACGTCGAACCATCGTTCCCATGACGCGAGTGAGGCTTATCACAACATGGTACCAAGGTCGATCGCGACCAAGAAGCCAAGACGTACAGGAACCTGGATGATCACGGTCGCTTAACCAAGTTGAAACCCAGGAGGTCGAAGATCATGGGAACCTCGAACAGCTTGGAGATCGAGCCAGTCAATCGATCAGGGTGCCAAGTAGCCCAGCGAACCATGATGGCCAATCCAGCGCCAGCAGCTTGATGCCAAGGAACCATGAGAAACGAGGCCGTTTGCACACCATGAAGACCAGAAAGCTGGAAACGTTGGTCAAATCGGCGACTTGCCCGCATGAGACCATGGGACCCAGGTCGATGAGATACCAATTCCAACCCGAGGCCAACATGTTCGATGACACATTGATGGCAAGTTTCCAGCAAGAGATTGCCGATGTGCACGCCTTGGTTACTGGGATCCCTATTGAGATGGTAACGTGCTATCAAGGTGACCGACGAACCAAGACAACCATGACCCAGGGCTTCATGCTCCGTAGATTTACTGGAACCTCGATTCCAGTGACGGCGGGAAGCGAGGTGCCAACAAATCGAGGGCAAATGGAAGCTGGGAAACAGGGGAATAACTTGTCAAGTCTCCAGGAAACAGAGGAAGCGTGATGGCTTGACCTTGAGGTGCCTGGGAAGCAAGCGATGTTGGTGACGAGGAAACGATTCAACCAGGAACCATGGCCGGGCCGATAACACATGGTGATCCAGTGGTTTGAAGCAAACAGCGGCAGCATGCCGGATGGCGGGGAAGGGGGGTGCGCGTGCGAAGCCTCGCGGTTACCAACGCAAAGGGGGGTGTCGGCAAGAGCACGACGGCGATCAATCTGGCGGCTGCGCTGGTGGAGCTCGACCAGCGCGTGCTGCTGATCGACGCCGACCCGTCCGGAAACACCGCGCTGGGATTCTTTCCACGAGGGGCCCCGGCGGTCGGGCTGGCCGATGCGCTCCTGGACGGCCTACGGCTTGACGATGTCGCGCTCGCCTCAAGTTACCTCGGGCTCGACCTGGTTCCCCCCGGCGACCGGCTCAGCACCTGCTCCGAGCAGATGGGGAGTACACAGGGCTTGGGCCAGGGGCGCGAGTTCCGCATCCGCCACCTGCTCAAGGGACTGAGCGGCTATGACGTGGTGATCGTCGACACGAGCCCGGTCCTGACACCGCTGAACGTGGCGATTCTCTACGCGGTCGCCGAGATCTTGATCCCGATCGACCCCTGCGTCGCGGCCTTGGCGGGTGTCCGCGCTCTGGAGAACCTCGTCCAGACCGTTAGCGCGTTTCGCTCTGAGTTCACGGATGCCGGGCCGCTGACCATCGCCGGCGTACTGATCACACGGGCAGACCGGACCCTGGTCTCCAAGCAGATCGAGTCGGAGGTCAGGGCCTATTTCGGGCCTTTGGTCTACGAGCGTGTGGTCCCGGGATCGGTGAAGTTTCGGGAGGCTTTCGCGCGGGGGACCCCGCTGATCCACTACGACCGCTTCAGCGCCGGGGCGGAGGCATACCGGGCGGTGGCCCAAACGTATCTCGCGCGTGTCTCGCCGGCTGCTTGCATCGCTCTGCCTGCCGGGGAAGATGACCAACTCCTGAAGGCTTCTTGACCCAGGCCCTGGTTGGCCTGCCACCGAGCACGGTAACCGACAGGGGAAATTTGACCAACGCCGATCAAGGAAGCAGACAAGGCAAAGTGGATGGACGAGTGCCGGCTAATACAACGGCCCGAAGCAAACCGGGCAGGGGGGTGAGCAATGAGCAGTGCAATGCGACGCGGCGGGATTCCTGGCCCCGAGAGCCGGACCGGTCTGACGCGGCCGAGCATGACCGAGGCCGAGTTTGAGCGCCGGCTCGGAACCCAGCCGGCTACGGTCGAGCTCCCGTCCCTGAGCGAACCCACCGACGCTAACCTCTCGGTCGAGCTCGAAACCGCTTCCCGAACCCCGTCGGTCGTTTCCTCCCGACAACGGGCTGCGCGCGCCAAGCCCACCAAGCCGAGGCGGGTCCAGCGTATGTTCGCCATCGAGGAGGACCTGGACAAGAAACTTTGGCTCTACGCCATCCACCTGGGTAAAGACCGCTCCGAGGTCGTCAACGATTTGCTGCGCCCCATCGTCGCCTCCATGGTACTCTACGACTCCAGGGATCGCCGCGGCAGCCGAAACACTGAACTGGCCTCAGAGCGCAGCGGGGAGATGGACGGCGATTCCCACGCCTGACCTGTCGAATCGGTAAATCCCCCAACAAGTGCTTCCCCAACGCAGGGCCAACGGCTGCTTTCCGACCCACTGTGAGGCGGAGCTCACTCCACAGGTTCGGCGTCGGGGAAAAGCAGCCGTTGACCGGTGTCGGCTCTTGTCTCGTTCATCCGGGTCTCGAGCACGGACAGGCAGAGGGGCTCGAGCATGTTCTTCCAGCGTCCCAACCCAGGATTCTCGGCCTTGACAACAGTCAGGATCGCCTCGCGTTCAGGCTCAGGCAGCCGCTCCCAGGCTGCACGAAGCTTGGCCTCACGGATCTTGTCTCGCTGGGACTGAACCTCGTCGCTGACCCGCCGTTGCGCGATTTGCAATTGCCGCAGATTGCTCTTGTTCTCCTTGCCCTCGCCTCCGGCCGGCTTCGGCCCGGAGGCTTGTGTCCGATAATCTCCAGGCACCTGGTAATCGGATCGGATCGAGGCTACCAGATAGCCAGCAGGGTTCTTGCCAACCCTTTTGTCCTCGTTGCGCATCAGCCAGTCGAACACGTCGATCTTGGTGCGG
>JBIOJM010000181.1:0-19490 GCA_044450785.1 Isosphaerales bacterium | reverse complement strand
GTGCGAGCCCAACTTTTCATCCGCCCAGCCCCGCCGCACCGGCCGCGGTCTCATCACGTGTCCCTTTCTTGATCTTGTATGAGCAGTCTCGTTCCTCCGCACTCCGCACTCCCCGCGCCCCACTCCTACCTCCCTGCGTGGGCCAGGAGCTCGGATGGAGGCGGCGCGGTCAGCGACTTCAAGAATGCCTCGACCTGCCGCCGTTCCTTGCCGCTGAGCCGGAAGTACTTCGGGGCGATCATGGCGGCCTCGCCGCCGTGGAGGGCCACCGTCTGGTCGAGCGTCTCGGCGCGGCCGTCATGGAGATACGGGCCCGAGTCGCGGAACCCCCACAACGGGGGCGTGCGCCACTCGAATCGCGACGCCGGGCCGGTCGTGGGACGCTTGACCGCGGTCACATTGCCCTGCATCATCGACGAGATACGGATCATCCCGCCCGCCGACTGCTGGACGACCATTTCACTCGCCGGCGGTGCTGCAGGCGCCGGCACTTGCGGTGCCTCTGGCGGCGGTGCCGGAGCGACAGCCGCTCCGAGGGGTGCCGGCGGCGCAGGCGCCGAAACAGCGACAACACGTGCGCGTGCGTCCAGCGTAACCGAAACAGCGACCGACTCCGCGCTGCTTCTGACCCGGATCGGGGGCGGAAGCCCACCCGCCGCATCGGCGATCGGCCCAACCTCATCGACGATTTCGTCTTCCGAGGAACTGGGGTCGAACACGCCATACTGGCCGGTATCGCCGAGCTGCTGGCCCAGGTCGTGGAGGAGGAGGTCGCTGTAAATCCCCACCACGTCGCCGAGCTTCGGGGTGTGACAGGTCGCGCAGCCGATTGTGGCGAAGAGCGCGCGACCCGCCGCGATCTCATGGGCTTCGTTGGCGGTTGCCGGCGTTCGCTCCGACGGCCGCGGCAGCTCGCGGATGTAGGCTGCGAGCGAGTTGCATTCTTCCAGAGCCAGGTCGAGCCCCTTGGCCTGGGCCTCGGGTTTCTGGGGCGAACCACCTTGATGACGCCCCGGCACTTCCAGTCCCAGCTCGACGGCGCACGCCGTCAAGACGAAATCCTGGAGCGAA
The DNA here is from genome assembly GCA_044450785.1 of Isosphaerales bacterium. Taxonomy (GTDB): domain Bacteria; phylum Planctomycetota; class Planctomycetia; order Isosphaerales; family Isosphaeraceae; genus JBIOJM01. The sequence goes on along the minus strand of JBIOJM010000181.1, from coordinate 18,419 downwards.
GCCGTCTGCGCCTTCCAGCCGAACCGGCCGATCCGCTTGTCCTTCAGCCGGCTGATCCGGCCCGAGACGGCGGGGAATCCAGCATGCTTCACCTTGGCCGCCTCTTCGATCACCTGTTCCGGTATCGAATCCAACAGCCCCGCGCCGAAAAGGGCCGTGGGGTTGCGCTGCGAACGGACGATGTCGAACTCGCCGATCCTGTTCAGGATCTGGTTTTGCTCGAAATTGATGGAATTCTGCGCGAGAAACTGGTCTTTGACCTGCCGATCCATCTGCGGGGGCAGGCCGGCATGGAAGCCGAGGGTTGATTGCCTCCAGGATTCGTAGCCGCCTTCGGTCCCAAAGCGGTGTAGCACGACGCTGCGGGAGGTCCGGAAGCCGGGGTGAGTCTTGACCAGCGGTCCGGTGTCGATCTTGCGCCGAGCCGGCACCCTTGAGGGCGTGTTCGCCTGCCGCGCCGGCTGCGCCGCTCCAGTCTGCGCTGGCCTGGAAGATTGAGGCGCGTCGAGACCGACGAGCGACCCCAGCGCCTTGGCCAGAAAGCCCTGCTCGACCCCAAGGCCCCCGGGCGGGACCGGGCTTCGGAACATCACTCCGCCACCAGGCGAGGCGGTGATGATGTCGACGTTCTTGCTGGCCGCTCCGCCACCGCCGGACCCGCCCTGGTTGTGGCAGGCAACGCACGAGCTATCGTTGTAAACAGGCCCCAGGCCGTCTCCACCGTGGCTGCGCGAATCGCCCGGCAGCCATTCCCGCTCGAAGAGCTCGCGGCCCTGGGCCAGCGCCTTCTGGTCGGGCTTCCGCCCGTCAGCGCCGGCCGCGACCGCCTCGTTGATCCAGGTGCCGATCCCGATGCTGAAAAAGACGACCCCAACCAGGCCGGCCCCCAGTGTCGCCGGCGACCGTTCCCGGATACAACCCTCACCAGTGCTCTCAATCCTTTTGCCCATGACGCGTCCCTTTCGATATGATGCGATGCGTGAAGACAGGGGGATCCGCATCCGCATATTACATTTGTCGCTCACTCCGCGGCAATGCATCTTTTCCCCAGACCGCGATACCGGGGCCGGATGAACGGGCCAATGCACGAGAACGCGTTTCATCGGGCAGTCTACCTGACGGGGCCGACGGCGTCGGGCAAGACGGCCGTCGGCGTCGCCCTGGCGCGGCGGCTGGGCGCGGAGGTGCTCGCGCTCGACTCGACGACCCTGTACCGAGGCATGAATATCGGTACGGCCAAGCCGGCGATCGACGAGCGCGGCGGGATCCCGCATCACCTGATCGACGTCATCGACCCCTGGGAATCAGCCAGCGTGGCGGCGTATCGCGAGTGGGCGCGAGCCGCGGTCCGACGGGTCGAGCGGCGGGGCGGACAGGTCCTGTTCGTCGGCGGTTCGGCTCTCTATCTCAAAGCGATCGTGCGCGGGTTGTTCGAGGGCCCGGCGGCCGATGCCGCGCTGCGCCTTCGCCTGGAACGAGATGCCGTCGAACAGGGCGAGCACGCGCTCCACGACCGACTGGCTGCCCTCGATCCGCCGACCGCGGCCCGGCTCCATCCTCACGACCGGAGGAGGGTCATTCGCGCCCTCGAGGTCATCGAGCTGACAGGGCGGCCGATCAGCGTCCTTCAGGCCGAGCACGATCGACCCGCTCCGGCCGCGGTGCCCATCCTTGCCCTCAATCTCCCCCGCGCGATTCTGCAAGAGCGCATCAATCGCCGCGTGATCAAATTCTTCGACGCGGGACTGGTCGACGAAGTCCGCGCCCTGCAAGCCGGCCCTCGGCCGCTGGGTGACGTGGCCGCCCAGGCGATCGGTTACCGCGAGGTGATCGCGATGCTCGGGGGTAAGGCGAACCTCCGCCAGACGATCGAGCAAGTCCAGGCCCGCACTCGCCAGTTCGCCAAGCGCCAGGCAACCTGGTTCCGACGATTGGAGGAGGTCCGCTCATTTCCCGTGGCGCCGGACGACGACCCCGAGACCATCGCCGGCCGGCTGGCGCGGACGATCGAGCAGGCCAGGTCGCGTCCGTGCCCGACCGCTGCGGCGGATTGAGGTTGAGGACGCCGGTCGCACGATCCGTAATTCCGAATTCCGAAACTTCTTCCAAACTTGACCTTTCTCGATTCCGGCCGATCTGTTATCAAACGGCGGCATGAACTGCCTCTCTTCTTGGTCTGCGCTGGGCGTGCGCCTTCGACCAAGAGGGTCGCTTACCTTCTCCCTGTCTTGACGCAGCTCGGACGCTCAAGTCCCATCCTACTCGCGTGGCGTCGCGTCGACCGGGGCCGTTCCCAAGGAGGGGATCGAATCCATGGGCCGGCGACTCTTGGTGATTCTGGGAATGATGCTGTCGGCATCGTCGATGGCTCCGGTTGCGCACGGGCAGGATGAGGATCGCAAGCCTCCGCCGCCTGAGCCCACGCCAGTCGTCTCGCCGCTGGCTCCGGCCACTTTTCCGGAAGACCTGGCACTGCCGGGTGCGCCGGCGGGCTCCGAATCCGACGTGTCGGCCGCGCCGCGGACCACGCCCCCGGAAGAGAAGAATGTTCAAAAGACAACACCCAACGACCTCCCGGCGAAGAAAAACGTCACGGCGAGGCACGACCCGGCCGCGAAGGCCGGTTCGAAACCGGGCGGCCCGACATGGAAGGACGATCCTGCCCGACAGCGATCCGACGAAAACGTCGTGTTGACCCAGGCACCGGCTCCGTCCTCCGCCCAGCCGCCGGCCACCCCCGTCCCGGCCACGGCACCCGGTGGAGTCGCCGGCGGGCCGGAAACGCCCCGCGCGGCGGTCGATCGTCTGCCTCTCGGTAAACAGTCGGTCGCCGTCACGGTCGACGTGCAAGCGCCGGCAAACATGAACCTGAAGCGGGAAGCGTCCCTCAAGCTCGTCGTCCGGAACACCGGCACGTCCGACGCGCTCAACGTCGACGTGCAGGACGAGCTCCCCGAGGGCCTGCAATACGTCTCCAGCCAGCCCGAGATGCACGTGACGGACGACTCGCACCTCAGCCTCCGGATCAATACCCTGCCGGCCGGTTCCGATCGCGTGATCACCATCCGGGTGAAGCCGACCCAGACCGGGCCCTTCGACCATGCCGCGACGGTCCGATTCGAGACGGGCTGCAAGTCTCGGACCACGGTCCTCGAGCCCCGGCTCAAGGTCGACGTGATCGCCAACCCGACCGTCGGCAAGGTGCTCAAGGGGCAATCGGTCGAGTTCAAGGTCAGCGTGACGAATAACGGCACCGGGCCGGCGCGGAACGTCGCGATCCAGGCCAGGCTCACGGCCGGGCTCCGCCACGAGTCGGGCCAACACGGCGAGGAACAGATGCTCTACGAGCTGGCGCTCCCCGAGCTGATGCCGGGCCAGACCGAGCGGCTCGACCCGCTGGTGGCCGACGCCTTGATCGGGGGCGACCAGGGCTGTACCGTCGTCGCCAAAAGTGACGACGTCGTATTCAACAAAGAGGATGCCGAAGTCACCAAGACCGTCGCCGTCGTCGAGCCCAAGGTCAAGCTGGCCTTGAAGGGACCCGAGTCGCGCTACACCGACACCGTCGGTGATTACGAGATCAGCCTGGAGAACCCGGGGAGCGCACCCGCTCGCAAGGTCCGGGTCCTCGTGACCTTGCCGGTCAGCGGCAAGCTGGTCAAGGTGCCAGCCGATGCTCGCTACGACAGCACGACGCGGCGGCTCTACTGGACGATCGATCAACTCGAGCCGGGCGCCAAGGCGATGACGTTCCCGTTCCAGGTCCGCATGGGTGGAATAGGCCATTACGAGGTCCGTGCCGATGCGACCGGCGACGGCGGGCTCTCCGGCTGGGACCGCCGCACCACCGAGGTCGTCGGCATGCCCGACGTCGATCTCGTCGTCAGCGAATCAAAGCGGGTCCTCGACGTGGGCGGCACGACCCAGTTCCAGATCCGCCTGCGCAACTACGGCACCAAGGAAGCCACCAATCTTCAGGTCATGGCGACCCTCACCAAGAACCTCCAGGCCGAAACCGCCGGAGGCGGTTCGAAGGATATCAATGTGAAGATATCAACCGCAAAAGACACGGTGGTGTTCGATCAAATCACCAAGCTGGGGCCGAACAAGGAGATCATTCTGGGCATCCTGGTGCGAGTCGTGGGCGAAGAGCCCAGACTGGCAACCTGCAAGGTCTTCGTCACCCACGACGACCTGCCCGACCGATTCGAGGACATGGCCGGTGTCAAGGTCACGTCAGCGCGACGAGCCGCCGCGGCACCTAAGTAGAAAAGTTTCCTTGTTTCCGCGCAGTGCCCATCTCAAAGGAACCGGCGAAACGCCTCGAGCTGATCTCCGCCGGACCTCGGTGGCCCTCCAAAACGAGGCCCTCGCTCACTTCCGGGCGATCCAGGCGCGGACCCAGGCCAGGAACCCGTCGCGGTCCAGCTCCCCGGCTGCCAGGCGCAGAAAAACCGACGCGTGCTCGTCCAACGGGGCGGCGACCGTGTGGCCGTTACGGCTCAGGAACATCATCATGGCCCCGTATCCCGTTCTCTTGTTGCCGTCCGTGAAGGGATGGTTCATAACCAACGAGAACGCCAGCGCCGCGGCCTTCTCGGCGAGCTCCCGGTACAGGTCCTCGCCGCGGAAGCTGGCACGCGGTTGGGCAACCGCCGACTCAAGCATGGCCAGATCCCGCACGCCGGCGTCGCCCCCGGACTGCTCGATCGAACGGGTGTGGATCCGAACCATCTGTAGGGCGGTCAGGTACTTCATAGCGCCAGGCGGCGAAACACTTCGGCGTTCTTGTCAAGCAGAGCTTCGAGGTCCGCCTCGAAGGCGGCCGCGCCATCTGCTCCCTCGTCACCGGCAGGCACGGCGGCGGCTCCCTCCTGCCGGATCAGCGCATCGAACTTCTCGCGGTGCCGCCGGGCGTGGGCGAACGCCAAGTCGAGCCCCGGCGACGTCAGACCGGGAAAGGACGCGGTCAGCGCGGCGGGGCCGGAGCCGGCTCGGCGGGCCATCTCCAACCGCCAGACCGGGACGTCGCACCCCTCCAGGTAAGCCACACCCTTGCGATGGACCAACCGGGGGCCGTCGGTCTTGCTCTTGTCGTTTCCGGCCTTACTATCGCCAAGGACGCGGGAGGGTTCCGCGTCGGGAACGCGCACCTCGGGGGCTGGCGTCGTGCCGCCTTTGAAGAGAGCCGAATCCATCTCGCTCGCCGGCCTCTTGGCCCTCGGATTCTTGCCCATGGCTCCATCCCCATAAGAAGTGTCGATTCCCCACATTGGAAACTCATCGCCATCTCGAGTATCACTCATGTTGCCGCTTCGGTCAACGTGTCCGACCCGTTGCCCATGTCCATGATCTCGGCCGAGCCCACGCGCCACGTGAGTGGGACACGCTCTGTACGTCATCAGCCGTGCGACTCGTAGGAGCACGACTGCGTTCCGCGTACAATCGAGGGGTAAGGGAACGCCGCTCCTCCTTGGCCAGGTCAGCCCGAGCTGAGCGCTGACTGACTTGCAAGCTTGCTTCGAGATGACGTGGGGCCCAGGACGATTTCGACTTCCGCCGACACGAAGGACGTTGTAATGCACCGCTCGACTTCGTCGCTTGTCCGTATCGGGCTCTTTGTGCTGTTGGTTCCACCGGGCATCGGCCGCGCCGACGACGACGCAGCCAAGACCAAGGGCCGGCCTGCAAACCGGCTGGCGAAGGAGACCAGCCCCTACCTCTTGCTGCATGCCCACAACCCCGTCGACTGGTATCCGTGGGGTCCCGAGGCGCTCGCCAGGGCCAAGGCCGAGAGCAAGCCGATCTTTCTGTCGGTCGGCTACAGCTCGTGCTACTGGTGCCACGTCATGGAGCGCGAGAGCTTCATGGACCCCGAGATCGCCCGGGTCCTGAACGCGAACTTTGTCTGCATCAAGGTCGACCGCGAGGAACGGCCCGACGTCGACCAGGTCTACATGGCCGCGCTTCAAGCCCTCGGTCCGGGCGGATGGCCGATGTCGCTCTTCCTGACGCCCGACGGCCGTCCCTTCTTCGGCGGGACCTATTTTCCACCGCGGGACCGCCAGGGGTCGTCCGGGTTCCTGACGATCGTCACCGAAGTGGCCAGGGCCTGGGCCATGCAGCGCGACGAGATCGAGAAGGCGGCCGTCGCCGTGACCGACGCCGCGCGCCGCCGTCTCAAGGCCTCGAGCAGCCTGGGCAGGCTGCCGCTCGCGCGGACCGCCTCGGCCGACGGACGCGCGGAGCTCGGCGGGCAATTCGACCCGGAGCACGGCGGCTTCGGCTTCAACCCCAATAATCCGCGCCGGCCCAAGTTCCCCCAGGCGGTCGACTTGATGTTCCTGCTGGATCAACACCGCCGCGGCGCCCGGTCGAACGAAGCCATGGGCCCGCTCGAGATGGTCCTGTTGACTCTCGATCGAATGGCTCGCGGAGGCATCCGCGACCAGCTTGGCGGCGGGTATCACCGGTATTCGACGGACCGGTACTGGATCGTCCCGCACTTCGAGAAGATGTTGTACGATAACGCCCAGCTCGCGACGGTCCACCTGGCCGCCCATGAGATCACCAAGGATCCCCGCTGGCGCCGGGAGGCCGAGGCCACCTTCGCGTTCATCGAGCAGAAGATGACCGCGCCCGAGGGGGGCTTCTACTCGGCGTTGGACGCCGAGACCAAGGGCGTGGAGGGAGCGACCTACGTCTGGACCCGCGACGAAGTGAAAGCCGTCCTGGGTGAGGGCCCCGATGTCGACGCGTTCGCCCGGGTGTATGGCCTGACCGGCGAGCCGAAGATCGAGGACGGACGATACGTCCTGTACGAGCCCCGCACGCGGGCCGAGCAAGCCGCCGCCCTCAAAACGACGACCCAGGAGCTGGAGGCACGCCTGCGGCCGCTCCGCGCCAGGCTGCTGGCGGCCCGGGAAAAACGGCCCGCTCCCCTGCTCGACGACAAAGTCATCACCGCCTGGAACGGCCTGATGATCGCCGCGTATGCCGACGGCTATCGCGCTCTCAAGGTCGAGACGTATCGCCAGGCCGCCGAGAAGGCCGCCGGGTTCCTGCTCGAGACGCTGCGCTCGCCCGACGGACGCCTCCTCCGGACGTACCGCCAGGGCAAGGCCAAGCTCCCCGCGTACCAGGAGGATTACGCCTTCCTCGTCCAGGGCCTGCTCCGGCTTCACCAAGCCACCGGCGTCGCTCGATGGCTGCGGGAAGCCGAATCGTTGACCGAGCGGATGCTCGCCGATTTCGAGGACCGCGAGCAGGGAGGATTCTTCTTCACCGCCAATGACCACGAGAGCCTGCTCGCGCGCGCCAAGGACCCTTTTGACAACGCCTTGCCCAGCGGCAACAGCATCGCCATCCTCAACCTGCTCGAGCTTCATCGCGCAACCGGCAAGCCGGCCTATCTGGAGCATGCGGGCAAGGCGCTCGACGCGTTCAGCACATCGTTGTCCCGGCTCCCGGCCGCAATGCCGCTCGGCCTGGTCGGGCTCGAGCAATACCTCGACGCGAAACCCAGCCTGAACTCACGGAAGCCGCTCACACCCGGCGCAGCCGGCGATGCACAGGCCCGCGTGGTGGCGGCCTCGGCACGACTGCCCGACGGGACGCCGGCCGCGATCGCTCCCGGCCGCGAGTTCGAGGCCTTGATCCGCGTCACGATCCAACCCTCTTGGCACATCTATGCCAATCCCACCGGACTCCCCGAGATGAAACCCACAACCCTCGATCTCGACCGCCCGTCCCAAAAAATCGCGACCTTGCTCAAGGTCGCGTACCCCGCGGGCGAGGCCAAGGTCCTGGGATCGCTCGGCACGGAAAAGGTCGCCCTTTATGAAAAGGACGTCCTGATCCTCGCTCGCCTCCGGATCGCGGAAGACGCAAACCCAGGCCCGGTCGTGCTCAAGTTCAAGCTGAGCTATCAAGCCTGCAACGACCGCCTGTGCGAGGCACCGGCCAAGATGGAGATTCCCTTGAGCGTTTCCGTGGGACGCTGAAACAAATTTCACCCGAGGAAATCCATGAACAAGACCATCACCAAGATCGGACCCGCCGACCACGGCCGCCCCATGAGCCTCGAGGAATTCGATGAAGCCCAGGGCCAGGCAGGATTTCTTTACGAGTTGAGCCGGGGGATCATTACCGTGACTGATGTACCCAGAAAACGTCATCTTCTGCTGGTGCGCGGGATCCGTCGGCAGCTCGCTGCCTACGAGATGTTGCATCTCGATCTCATCCAGCTCATCGCCGGCGGAAACGAATGCAAACTGCTGGTCGACGACCTCGACTCGGAGCGCCATCCCGACGTCTCGGTCTATCTGACGCCGCCTCCCGAGCACGAGGATAGAAACTTCTGGCGCCGGTGGGTCCCCGAGATCGTGATCGAAGTCGTTTCACCCAGTTCGCGGAAGCGAGACTACAAGGAGAAGCCCGAAGAATACCTGCGGTTCGGCGTCAAGGAGTACTGGATCGTCGACGCCGATAAGCGGAGCATGATCGTGATGCGGCGTGCACGGGGCCGATGGATCGAGACCACGATCCAGCCGCCCGCAATCTACCGGCCAAAGCTGCTGACAGGGCTGGAATTCTCCATTGAAGCTGTCTTCAAATCGGCCGGGCTGGCGTGATCGATGACCCAGGGAGCGACCCCTTCCCGGACGGCTCGAACGGGCGCTGCGGCGTCAGGCACCGGATTGGTGTCACGGCGGCTTCGGCTGGCCGCGCTGGCGCTGGCGATCGCCGTGCTGGCCGCGGTGATGATGGTGATTCCCGGCTGGATTCCCTTGCTGCCGCGGTCCGTCAAGAGGGCGCTCGTCGAAGTCCTGTTGCGGACCATTCTGATCGTCTACTGCGCGGTCTTGCTCACGTCGGTTGCGGGCACGCCACTTTGGGGGTGGCTGCTGGTGCGGGCGCGGCGCCGGCGGCAGGTCCGTCCGGCAGTCGCGCGGGGCTTCCTGATCAGCTTGTCGTTTCTGGCTTCGCTGTTTCTCCTCGAGCTCGGTTCGACCGGCTGGCGGGCCTGGATGCACCGTCTCCCCGCGCTGCCGGTAAAGTTCGTGGCCGCGCCCCCCGAGGAATGCCGGATCGTCGTCCTGGGCGGATCGAGTGCCCTGGGTGAGCCGTACCGCCCTTGGCTGTCGGTGGGCCAGATCGTCGCCTGGCGGCTGCAGGAGGCGATCGCCGGCCGGCGGTTCGAATGCGAGGTCCTCGCATGGCTGGGCGATTCACTGGAGATCCAGCACCACAAGCTGGCCGCACTCGAGCGACGTCCGAACATTGTGATCATCTACTCGGGGCACAACGAATTCGCCGCGCGGTTCGAGGAGGAGCGAGACGCGGGGCTCGCTGAGGAACCGGGCACCTGGCTGCTCGAGCGAGCCTATCGCGCCAGCCTGAGCTCGCCTTTCTGCCGCCTGGTCTACGAGGTCATCAGCCAGAACCGGCTGGACAGTCCTCCGCTTGCCGGCCGGCATCACTTGATCGATCCGCCGCTCTGCAGCCCGTCCGAGTGGGCCGACATCCAGGCCGGCTTCAGCCGGCGACTCGAGGTCATCGTCGCTTACTGCGACCAGATCGGCGCGGTGCCGATCTTGATCGTCCCTCCCGCCAATGAAGCGGGCTACGAGCCCAGCCGGTCGACGCTTCCTCCGACCGTGGGGCCGCGCGAGCGCGATCGGCTGGTTCAGGAATTTGAAGAAGCCCGCGCCCTCGAGTCACGCGAGCCGGCTGCGAGTGCGGGCCGGTTCGCGGCGATCCTGGCGCGGCACCCGGGTTTCGCCGAAGCCCACTTCCGGCTGGCGCGGCTGCTGGAACAGCAGGGCCGGTTGACCGAGGCGGGCCGCCATTACCTGGCTGCGCTCGATCACGATGGACTCCCGATCCGCTGCCCGGCACCCCTTCGCGCCGTCTACGAAGACGTGGCACGCCGGCACCCCCGGAGCATCTTAATCGACGGACGTCGCGAGCTGGCCGCGGCCAGCCCGACCGGCCTGCTCGGCGACCACGTCATCCAGGACACGCATCATCCGACGCTACGAGGATACGTCGCCCTGGCCGGAGCGGTCCTCCGAGAGTTAGAAAACAGAAAGGTCTTCGATCCATCACCATTCCTCGACCTACCCCTTGATCCGGCCGCCTGCGCCCGACACTTCGGCATGGACCTCGATCGGTGGGCAACGGTGTGCGAACGGACCAGCGAGCACTACAGGCGCGTCGCGGGATACCGCTACGACCCGACCGAGCGGCTCGACAAGTCCCAGCGCTATGCCCAGGCCGCCCGGCGGATCCGAAGAAGCGGGACGGCCATCCAGGATCTCGGGCTTCCCGGCATTCGCGTCGATTAGCCAACCCGTTCGACTTGCCAGTCTCGCAGGTCGACCGTGGCGCCGCGGCCCAGGAAGTGGACCACGGCCACGAACTGGTCTTTCTTCCCTCGGCGGACCACCTTGCCCACAATGCCGGTGAGCGGGCCCGTCGCGATCCGGACGTTCGCACCCACGGGAACGACCGGTTCCTCGAAAACAGGCATGCCCGAGGTGAGCATCGCATGAATCTGACGGAGATCGCGAGCGATTGCCTCCTGATCGGCCACCTCGAGCACACCGACCAACCGATGGGCGCGCAACGCCACGAGTCGATCGTTGCGATCGCCCAAGAGGAACATGTAGCCCGCGAAGAGCGGAACGACGGACTGGATCTTCCGTCCCTGGGGCGTGCGACTCTCTCTTGATACCTGGGGAAGGTAATAGACGATCCCCGCCTTGCGTAAGTCACGGGCGGTCGCCTTCTCCTGGCGAGGCTTGGTATGCAGGCACCACCAGCACACCTCCGGGTCGGCCGGAAGGGACACAGGGTCATCCCAGAGGGTCGGCGGATTACAGTCAGGCTCGGCCGGCAGAATCGGCATGGCGTCGCTCGGGATCAAAACTCGAAGGATAATGGGATCGCCGGACAGAGCCGGCCTCTCCACTAACCCGACGCGCAAGCGAGGGGTCTTTCTTTTGTAGGAGGAGGCTCGGTCCCCCGACTCTCTGGTCGCGGCCCTGTCACGTTCGGATGACAACTTAGTTAAACACAGGACCCTCGTCAAGGAAGAGAGACCGGTGATGTCGAGTCTCGAGCTCGAACTGATCGAGTCCCTCGTGCAAGTCCTCCAGGAGCCGGGCCATGGAAACCGATGAAGCGCGAAAACGGGCCGAACCCGCTGCGGTGATGGGAATCCTCGTCCTCAACAAGCCCTCCGGCATCACCTCGCGCAAGCTGGTGGACCAGGTCGCGCGTCTGTTCCCGCGGATCAAGGTGGGTCATGCCGGTACCCTCGATCCGCTCGCGTCGGGGATCTTGATCGTTTGCGTCGGAGCCGCGACCCGGCTGGTCGAGACATTACAGGAGCTGCCCAAGTCATACCGCACGGTCGTCCAACTGGGAGCGCGGAGCGACACGCTCGATGCCGATGGACGGATCGTCGCCCTACCGTGCCCTCGGGTTCCTTCTCCGCTCGATGTCGAGCACGCCTTGCCGCCCTTCCTGGGCCGGATCGTTCAAATGCCGCCCGACTATTCCGCCCTGAAGGTCAAGGGCCGGCGCGCCTACGACCTGGCCCGGGCCGGCCAGGCGGTCGAGCTGACCCCCCGCCCGGTCCGGATCGACCACATCGCCGTGCTGCGCTACGCGTGGCCCCGCCTGGAGCTGGAGATCGATTGCGGCAGCGGGACCTACATCCGGTCGATCGCACGCGACGTGGGCGAGGCCTTGGGCTGCGGCGGGTTCGTCGAGACCCTGGTCCGTACCCGGGTCGGGCCGTTCACGCTCGAGCAGGCCGTGGGCCCCGAGGACCTCTCGTCCGCGTCGATCGATCGGCACCTGAGGCCCGCCCTCGACGCGGTCCCAAACGTGCCGAGGCTCGTGCTCGATCCGACCCAGATCGAGTCCATTGTCCACGGCCGGCGGCTCTCGGCCGCGGAGCTGGGCAGTCCGCAACTCCCCGCCGGACGGTTGGCATTGCTCGATTCGGCCGGGAAGCTGGTCGCTCTGGGCGATCTCGATCTCCACGAGGGGTGGCTCCAGCCCAGGAAAGTGCTGATCTGATTATCGAGAAATCACAATGATCGAATCGCCTGTACAGTAAGTTCGTCGTTGACGCCGGCATGATGGAGACATAGAATCCCTGCGTGTGGAGACGCGTTCAGTCTCCCTCTCCGTCGAAAAACCCACGAAAGTGAGGTCAGATTCCGCTTTGATCGATACCAATCGCATCGAGCGTTCAGGGCGTCAGGAACGTGCCATTCTCGTAGGGGTCATCCTGCCCCACGGCGACGTGACGCCCGACGATCCCCTGGACGAGCTCCAGGGCCTGGCGAAGACAGCCGGCCTGGTGGTCGCCGGCACCTTGATCCAGAAGCGCCAGCAAATCGATATCGCCACCTACATCGGCTCGGGCAAGGTCGAGGAGCTCAAAATGCTCGTCGTGGCCCAGGAAGCCGACGTCGTCGTCTTCGACAACGACCTGGGCCCCGCCCAGATGCGCAACCTCGAGAAGCAGCTCGACGTCAAGGTCGTGGACCGCACCGAGGTGATCCTCGACATTTTCGCCACGCACGCGCGGACTCACGAGGCGCACCTCCAGGTCGAGCTGGCGCAACTGGAATATGCGATGCCTCGGCTCAAGCGGATGTGGACCCACCTGTCGCGGTACAAGGGAGGCATCGGTTTCCGGGGCCCCGGCGAGAAGCAGCTCGAAGAGGATCGCCGGCTGGTGGCGCACCGGATTCAGGAGCTGAAGGCGAAACTCGCCAAGATCCAGGCGCGGAAGGAGCGCGAAGTCGCCAGCCGCGACGATGCGCCCACGGTTTCTCTGGTCGGCTACACCAACGCCGGCAAGAGTACTCTCATGAACGCGCTGACCGAAGCCGGCGTCCTTGTCGAAGACAGGCTGTTCGCGACCCTGGACACGCGGACCCGGCGCTGGCGGTTCAAGGGCGGCGGTCACGCGCTGCTCTCCGACACGGTCGGCTTCATCCGCGACTTGCCGCATGCCCTGGTCGCATCGTTCAAGGCCACGCTCGAGGAAGCCCGCCAGGCCGACTTGCTCCTGCACGTCGTCGACGCCTCCAGCCGCGAGGCGGAGAGCCAGATCCAGGCCGTCAAGAGCGTCCTCGCCGAGCTCGGCCTCGAGGACCACCCCACGCTCCTCGTGCTCAACAAGTCGGACAAGGTCCCCGACCGCTCGTATCTCGACGTGCTCAAGGCCCATCACGCCGAGTCGGTCGTCATCAGCGCGGCGAAGAGCGACGGGCTCGACCGACTCGAGACGGCCGTCCGCCTCGCGCTCTCCGAACGCGCGCTCGAGGCCGAGGTCGTGACCGGAGTCGCCGACGGACGAATCCTGGCCTATCTGGCTGAACACGCCCAGATCCACCAGCGGACCTACGACGACGACCGCGTACGGCTGCACTGCCACCTGCCCAGGCGCTGCCTGGAGTTCCTGTTCGAAAACGGCGTGGACGTCCGCGCGAACGGCCAGCGGCTCTGTGCATCCTGAGATCTGGATAGAAGGGGTTGTTTCGAGCCGCGCGATTCCCGGTTCCGCTTGGTCAATGTACCGATTCGCCACCGCTCACGGACTGACCGGTGCGCCGAGCTCAGGGACGGCGTCGAATGGCCTCGGGGTCGGATTCACCAGGCTGTTGTCGTGCGCCAGCACGCCGGTTCGTCCCACAAAGAAACTCTCGCCCTCGGCGACCCGGAGGTTGAAAACCGGCTGGATTCGCTCCTTCTCAACCGACTTCACAACGGCCAGACCTCCCAGGGTTCGCAAGGCGTCTCCCGGCTTCAGCTCGCGGGCCATGACCCAGCCCCGTCCCGCCTTCCAAAAGCGGTGGATCCCGGTCGCGACGATCGCTTCCTGGTCCAGTTCGATTCGAAAGGTCGTGTTCGGAGGGTTGTGGTAGACCGCGATCAGCGGCTGGTATTTCAACTCGCCGGTCGTCGGTTCCTGGGTCAAGACCACGTCGCCCGTTCGGAGTTTCTCAATCAGGTGTAAACCATCCAGAGTCTGGACGGGCGTCCCCGCGCCGAAGCAAGAATGGTGGACGAAAGTAACCGTTTGGGTCTGATCGTTGACGATTGGTGCGGCTTGAGGTTGATAAGACAGCGGGACTTGCTCGACGACCGTGGGTTGATCGTCAGACGATTTGGCAGCGGAAAAGGCGTAGCCGAGCAGATCGACCATCCACTTCTGCCAGGCCGTTCGGTCCGCGCCAAGGTCGGCGCCAACCGCGTCGCGCAGGACCTCTCGAACGCGCTGGTTCGATTCCAGGATCGGAGCGTTGTAGGCGTCGATCGCCTGGACGTCGCCTGCGAGCTGCTGCTGAGCAACCTGAGCCATCCTCTGAGCGTCGAGCATCATCTGGCCGATTGGGATGTCGAGCTCTCGATTGATGATCGCGTTTGCCCAGATAGGAGCGTTCGGCGAACCTCCGGCCAAGTTCACCCCGGAATTGGCATTGTGAGCGATCTCCGCGCCCAGCTTCCGACTCATCGTCGGGGAGAGCCCGGAACTGCTCAGGAGGCTGGAAATCGGAGCCGACGTACTCGGAGTGCTCACACCGAACATGGCAGCGGCCACGGCCAGGTTGTTCGTACCAAGAGGAATCTCGCCCGTGTTGTACTGGCCCAGTTCGCGAACAACGACGGGAAGCCCGTTCGAGTCCAGGGAAACACGATCGGTCGGCAATAACGGAATCTGGGGCGCCTGGAGGGGAGAATAGAGCCGCTTGACGTTGCGGTCGTCACTCTTGACCAGCAGCTCTCCCCGCGAGCCCGGACCGTTCACGGGCCGCACCTCGTACTTGATCGCGTCTCGGAGCAGGGCGATCAATACCGAAGCGAAATCGCGCGGATCGCGCTTCCTCAGGGTCTGGGTGGCGCTTCGTTTGACCTCGGCCGATCGACTCAAGAGCGCGAGGAGAGCGAGGGCCCGCGACGAACCCGGTGAATCGATCTGGCCCAGCAGTTTCACGGCGGCCCGTTGACGCTCCAGCCCGGCTGGCACGAAGATGACCCAGATCATGGGGACAGCGCGCGGGTCCGTCACCTCGGAGAGTGATTTCTCCGCCTCGGTGCGTCTCGTCTTGTCCCGGCTCGAGAGCGCCTCACTCCACTTCTCCAGGAGCGGCTTCCAGTGCTTGTTCGCCTTGTGCTGCTGCTGGGCTTCGGCCTTGGCCGCCGCCACCCGCTCCGGCTTGTCCCAATGACCGCCCAATCTCTTGAAGCCCAGGTGCTTCCACGCCGCCTCACGCGTTCGATCGAGCCGCAACACCTGGTATAAGTGGGCGGTCGCTTGCTGCTTCAAGCCGTTCTGCTCGCACCAAAGCGCCAGTTTCCAATGGTCATCGGCCCGTTCGCGGATCTGGACGCGACGCTGGAGATACTCCTGGATCCGCGCCTTCGTATCCGGATCGTCCTGAACCGCCCGGCTGACCTGATCCGGGTTCTTCCATTCGCCTCGGTAGGTGACCAGCCCCAAGAGCCCGCGCGCCAGCGCGTGCGAGGGGTCGTACACAACCGCCAAGGCCAGATGCTTCAACCGCTCGGCCGACAGGCCGTGCGCCTCGCACCAGAGCGCCAGGCGAACCTGGTCGGCGGCGTTCTTGCCGGCCTTGGCCTGCGCCGCCTGATACGCCTCCATGGCCGGTTTGGCGGACGGACCCGCCGCGGGTGGCGTGTCGTCAGCGCCCAGCAAGGCACAACTCATCAACAGGGTCACGAACATGCGAGGACCCTCCTTTGGGGTTCAGTCGCGCGAGGAAGCCGCGGCGGCATTGGACAGTGTCGCGAATGCGTCGAAGGGTGTTTCCCGGAGGTTCGGCAGGGTGTTGTCATGAGCCAGGGCACCCAGCTCGCCGACGAAGAAGTCGCCGTCGTCCGCCACGTCGAGATTGAAGACCGGCACGACCTTGCCCTCCTCAATCGCCGTGACCTTGACCGTGCCGCTCAACGTGCGGATCGGATCGCCGACTTTCAGGTCGCGGGCCATCACCCAGCCCGATCCGGCCTTCCAGAACCGATGGAAGTAACTGCTGACGATCGTCTCCTCGCCGAGCTTGATCAGATAAGTCTTGCTGGGCGGGTTGTGGTGGACCACCAGGATCGGCTTGTATGCCAGAGCGCCCGTCTTGCTGCTCTGCGCCAGGACCTCGTCGCCGACCTTGAGTGCTTCGATCGGCTCCAACCCGGAAAGAGTCCGCACCATCGTCCCCGCACCAAAGCAGCTCATCCGCTTGACGCTGATCGGACCGGAGAACGTGCCCAGTGGAATCGGCTCGGGCTGGTACGCCAGCGGGACGTTCTCGATGACCGTGGAGGGTTCCGAAGCCTGCAACTGGTTGAAGCCCACCAAGTTGTTGAACCACTTCAGCCAGGCGAAGCTATCAGGCCCGATGTCAAGGCCGGAGATGTCCTTGAGCACGGCAACAACGCGATCGTTGATCTCATCGAACGACGCGTTGAATTGCTTGATGGCGTCGACGTCGTCTTGCAGTTGCCGCTGGGCCACCGCGGCCGTCTTCTGGGCCTCGATCGTCATGCGGCCCACCGGTATCTGGACGCCGTTTGCGATGGTATAGGTCAGAAGGGATCCTGGATTCAAGGGAACGAGGCCATCTTGCGACAACACGCCCATCTGGATGAAGGGGTTGGCTGAGAGCTGAGGAATTGCTAACTGATGTTCATAGGACTCGAACGCATTGATGAGTAAATGGCCGATTTTCTGGCCGGGTCCGCCGAGGCCGCTCTGGGCCAAAAAGTGGGGGGCCGCGTTCAGTTGCTGCTGTGCCCCCAACAACTGCTGCTGCTGCGTCGCCATGAGGTTGATCCACTGAGTTTGAAGCGTCGAGTAGCCCACCACTCGATCAATGACCGGCAGCCCATTTTCGTCCAGAAAGACCCGATCGCCGGCTTGCGGATTCGTCGACGGCCCTGGCGGCGGCGCGTAGATGCGCCTCAGATTCGGAGTCGAGCCCTGTCCCTTGATCAGCAGCTCGCCCGGCTGGCCAGGACCGCGTACGGGCTTCACCTCGTACTTGATCGTCTGCAGGATCATCGCGATCAGTGTCCGCGCATACTCCCGTGCATCGCGGCGCTTTAACTGTCCGATCGCCAGGGCGCGCACCTCCACCGAGCCGCCGAAGACCGCCAGCATCACCAGCGACCGCGAGGCTGACGCGTCATCGATCTGACCCAGCACCTGCACGGCCACCTTCTGTAACGAGGAACTCCCCTTCGCGAAGGTTGCCCACACCATCGGCACGGCCAGGCGATCGTTGACCTGGGAAAGGCCTCTCTCGGCTTCATGATGACGTGAGGCATCCTTGCTCTGGAGGGCATTTCTCCACTTCTCCAGGATGGGCTTCCAGTGATTGTTGGCCTTCTGCTGCACTCTGGCTTCGGCCTTGGCCGCCGCCACCCGTTCCGGCTTGTCCCAGTGACCGCCCAACCTCCTGAAGCCCAGGTGCTTCCACGCCGCCTCACGCGATCGATCAAGCCGCAACACCTGGTACAAATGGGCGGTCGCTTGCTGCTTCAAACCGTTTTGCTCGCACCAAAGCGCCAACTTCCAATGGTCATCGGCCCGTTCGCGAAGCTGGGCGCGACGCTGGAGATACTCCTGGATCCGCGCCTTCGTATCCGGATCGTCCTGAACCGCGCGGCTGACCTGGTCGGGTTTTTTCCATTCGCCCTGGTATGAGACCAGCCCCAACAGCCCGCGCGCCAGCGCGTGGGAGGGGTCGTACACGACCGCCAAGGCCAGGTGCTTCATCCGCTCGGCCGACAGGCCGTGCGCCTCGCACCAGAGCGCCAGGCGAACCTGGTCGGCGGCGTTCTTGCCGGCCTTGGCCTGCGCCGCCTGATACGCCTCGACGGCAGGTTTGCCGGACGGACCAGCCGAGGGTCGCGTGTCGTCCGCGCCCAGCAACCCACAGCACATCAAGATCATCGAGACCATGACTGGGCCTCCAATACTGTGAACCGGTGGCGTCAACGGCACCCGATAATATCATTCACCCACGCAATGTCAAGCCCCTCGTGCTCACCGATCTCGCCTGCGCGTCACCAAGTATTACATCCTACGCTCGCTACGCGAAACTCCGCTATAAGAAAGTCGGCGACAGTCGTTGATTTGAACGTCGCGGGAATGGGATTCCTCGCAAGATTCGTGACTGGCTCGTTGATTCCTCGGCCCGAGCGGCGATAATGGCGGGTTCGGAGAACAAGGTTCGGCAACAGTGGATGCCGACTGGTTCAACACCAATAGGAGAACCGACGATGCCCAGAACACGATTCCGGCTTTTCGCGATCGCGCTGGCGGGTCTGTGCGTGACCGCTACGGTGGCGCTTGGAGCCGAGCCCACGGC
>JBIOJM010000180.1:0-19754 GCA_044450785.1 Isosphaerales bacterium | reverse complement strand
TACTCGGGCTATTCCGCGCTGAGTGTGACCCAGGGGGCGACGGTCGAGGACGGAAGCCTGACGTCCTTGAACAACATCGCCGTGACGCTCGACGGCACGGGGACGATCGCCGTCAGCCAGTGGACCAGCCTCACAGACAGCAGCCTCAAGATCACCGGCGGCGACTACGCGCCGACCTCGGGGGCCGCGACCTCCGACAACTCGTTCACGAGCCTCTCCGACATCAACGGGTCCAGCCTGTACGTCTCGGGGGGCGGGAGCCTGAGCTTGCCCGGCGTCTCGTCCATCGCTAACGGTGAGTATTACGGCGGCACCTATCTCGAGGTGGTCGACACCTCGGCGGGGGGTGCGCTCGACCTGCCTAACTTGACGACCGTCTCCGGGTACTATGGCGTCACGATCGAGGCCGCGGGCGCACAAAGCCAGATCAATCTCCCGGCACTGACCAGCTTCGACATCGACGAAGGCGGCCAACTGGAGGCCGTCGATAACGGCACGATCAACCTGAATCCAGGCCTCACCAGCTTGACCGGCGTGACGATCGTCGTCGACGGCACCGGCACCCTCCCCACCAGCCAGTTCGCCAGCGTGACCGACGGTGGCATCACCGTGGAAGCGGGCGATTACACGTCCGCGTTCCCGAACCTGACCGACATCAACGGCTCGAGCCTCTACGTGTACGGTGCGGGCAGCCTGACCCTCCCCGCCGTGGCCAACTACGCGAACAACAGCGGCGGCCGGTATTTCCAGGCCTATCAGCCCAACACGTCCTACGGCCAGACGCCGACGGTGGGCACGTTGAGCCTGCCAAACCTCGCCTCGATTGGCGGCGACTACGGGGTACAGGTCGAGGCGCAAGGGAGCGGCAGCACGATCGAACTGCCCGACCTCACTTCCTTCAGCCCGACCGATTCGGGCTATTCCGCAATGAGCGTTACCGATGACGGCACGGTCCTGCTGGCCGCGGGCCTCACCAGCTTGAACGGCGTGACGATCGTCCTTGACGGCACCGGCACTCTGAGCAACGGCACCAGCTCGTCCGCCACCACCCAGTTCATTAGCATCACCGACGGCGGCATCACCGTCGCAGAGGGTGACTACTCGTCCGCGTTCCCGAACCTGGCCGACATCAACGGCTCGAGCCTCCGTGTGTACGGTGGGGGCAGCCTGACCCTCCCCGCCGTCACAACCTACACCAACAATAATGGCTACGAATACCTGCAAGCCGCCGAGTACGCCGACTACGACTACACCACCCAAAACTATTACGGTTCCGGGTCGGTCGGCGTGCTCAGCCTGCCCGCGCTAACCGCAATCTCCGGTGCGGACGTGATTGTCGTGGCGGCAGGGACAGGCAGCGCGATCGAGCTGCCTGCGCTGACCGCGTTCAACGGCAGTTCCTACGGATCCTTGAGCGTCACGGCAAGCGCGACCATCGAGGACGGCGACCTGACGACCCTGAACGACGTGTGGGTAACGCTGGATGGCACGGGCACGATGGCCGTGAGCCAGTGGACGAGCCTCACCCTCTGCGTGCTCAATATCGAAAGCGGCGACTATGCGCCCACCTCCGGCGCGGCCACCGCCGACAATTCATTCACCAATCTCGCCGACATCGACGCCTCGAGCATCTTTGTCTTTGGAGGAGGCAGCCTGACTCTGCCCGCCGTCACCACGTACACGAATAACAGCGGTCGTTGGACCTACCTGCAGTCCTACGAGCCGTATTATTACGAAACTGTCGGGCTGTTCAGCCTGCCCGCCCTGACGAGCATCGTCGGCTCGTACGTGGATATCTCGGCCTATCGTAGCGGCAGCGAAATCGAGCTCCCGGAATTGACCACGCTCGACTTCGCCGTCGACGGCTACCTGGCCTACACGAATCAGGGTTTGGTATCCACGCCCAGTCTGTCGACTCTGGTGAACGTGGCGCTCACTACCGATTCGACGGCCACGCTGACCGTGCCCGCCAACCAGACGGTCTCGTTCTCGGCCGGAGCGTCGACGATCACAACCGGCACCGTCGTCGATCAAGGCAGTGTCGTCCTCGGCGGGAGCCAGGCCTTCACCCTGGCGAACTATGCCGGCGGAGGCACCGGCATCATCCAGACCAAGTCGGCGAGCCAGTCCAGTCCCAGCTCGTTCGACATTTCGGTCAACATCGCCGACCCGACCGAGGTTTATACCCTGATCAATTCGGCCTATGGAGAATACGGCGACACGGTCGGAGCTGTCGAGTTCGAGGCGACAGGGGGGCTGACCTACACCGTCGACCTCGTCGAAGGGGAGAATATCCGCGACCACAACAACGACGGCTACGAAGACTCGATTGGGCTCGGAGCCCTCGGCGACACCTATCTGGGCGGCGCCTCCTTCGGCGGGGGCCAGGTTCGTCTGGACGAGCAAGGCTTCGTCCTGCCGGCGGCGTTTCAGTCGGCGACCCTCACTGACATCATCCTCCTCGGCTACGGCAATGTCCCCGACGGATTACCCTTCATGGCAGCGGCGACGGTCGCCACGCCGAACGGCCCGGTCCAGGTCAACATCAACTCGCTGGTCAACGCGAATCTCCGGACCTACGCGAACGGCGGATATTACCCTCTCGGGGGATCGACCATCACCGCCAATGCGACGGTCAACATCGCGGGTGGTCTGACGATCAACGGCAGCGGCGCTCTTTCGGTCGGCCTGGGCAGCACCCTCAATGTCAGCGGCAACCTCCTGGGAAACACCACCAACGCCGCCGGGTTCAACATTCTCGGGACGGTGGTGCTTGACGGCACCGGCACGAGCAGCTCGCCGCAGCAGTTGGAGGTCATGTCCCAGGATCTGGGCGGCACCGCTGCGGGATTCCAGCAGAACTTCGCCTACAACACGCTTGAGCTCGCCAACGATACTTATGTCAATCTAGTGGACGACCTCGGTGGCAACCCCGAGGCGCTCTATGTCGACAACCTGATCGTGCCGGCGGGCACGACCCTGAACCTCAACGGTTTGAACCTCTATATTCACACCGCGCAGGTCCACGGGACGATCATCGGCGGTGCGATCGTCACCGGCGAGGTTTTCGACGACGTCAGCGGCAGTGGGAAGTTCGCCTCGGGCGATCCGGGCCTCTTGGGCTGGACGGTCGAGCTCAAGAATACCGCGACGAACGCCACCTATACGACAACAACCGATATCAACGGTGATTATGCCTTCGCCGGTGTCCAGGCCGGTACGTACACGCTCTCCGAAGTGTTGCAATCCGGGTTCGCTCGGACCGCGCCGGCATCACCAGGCACTTTTGCGCTCACGATCTCGTCTGGACAGGTCATCACGGGTGAGAATTTCGGCGATCACCCGACCGCGGCGATCGGCGGCGTCGTGTTCAACGACTTGAACGGCGATGGAACTCTCGAGAGCGGTGAGCCGGGTCTCAAAGCCTGGACGGTCCAGCTCCTCAATAGCTCGAACGCGGTCATCGCCACGGCCACGACCAATTCCGGCGGCAACTACTCCTTCAGCAGCTTGCTGCCGGGAACGTACACGGTGCAGGTTGTGTCGCAGTCGGGATACGTCGCCACGTCCCCGGCCAGCGTGACGCTTACTGATGACAACGGTCAAGCAGACACCGTGAACTTCGGCGAGTTCGTGCCGGTCGTGGTCAGCGGCGAAGTTTTCAATGATCCGAACGACAGCGGCAAGTTCGTCCCGGGCGACACCGGCCTCTCGGGCTGGACCGTCGAGCTGGTGCTGGGATCGCAGGTCCTGCAGGCTACTTCAGGATCGGGTGGTTTGTTCTCGTTCAGCAACGTCGGGCCAGGGAGCTACACCCTGGAGGTCGTTCAGCAAACGGGGTGGGTCGCGACGAACTCGCCGGTCACCATTGCGCCGACCAGCGGTGCGAACATCCCGGGAGAGTACCTCGGCGAGTTCCAGAGCTCAACGATCAGCGGCCAGGTGTTCAACGACGTCGCCGGCAACGGGACGTATGCCTCCGGCGATCCTGGCCTCTCAGGCTGGACGGTCGACCTGCTCAACAGTGCGTACAGCGTGGTCGCAAGCGCCCAGACCGACGCGAACGGCAATTACACTCTGACCGGCGTCGTGCCAGGTACCTACACGGTCGAAGAATCGCCCAAGAGCGGATACATCCAGACGACGGCGCCGGCAATCTACTACGTGAAGGTCGTCAAGGGCCAGAACCTTGCCGGCTTGAACTTCGGCGATTTTCAGCTCGCGACGGTGAGCGGCGAGTTATTCGACGACTTGAGCGACGATGGGAACCTGGACCCCGGCGACCCGGGCGAGGCCGGCTGGACCGTCAACCTCCTGAACAGCGCGAGCAAGGTCGTCGCCACCACCACGACCGGCTCGGGCGGCGATTACTCGTTCAGCGGCGTTGGGCCGGGCACGTACAACGTCGTCGAAGTTATCCAGGCGGGATACATACAGACCGCGCCCAGCTCGGGCGGGTTGACCGTCACCACCTCCAGCGGGACCACGTTCACAGGGGACAACTTCGGCGTCTTCAAGACCGTTTCCCTTTCAGTCTCGGGCCTGGCAACGACGCCGGCAACGGGCTTGCAATCGGGCTCGAGCCTGGTCATCAAGTGGACGGATACGAATACGGGCACGCTTCCGGCCTCCGGATCGTTTATTGACCAGGTCGTGATCACCAACACGACCACCGGCGACGTTCTGGCCACGGGCACCGTTCCGTACAATGCGGCGAGCCAGGGAAACCTGGCCGCCGGTGCGTCGGTGGCGCAGCAATACGCCTTCAGCCTCCCCAATGGTTACCCCGGTGCCGGCCAAATCCAGTTCGCCGTCACGGCCGATTACCACCAGAACGTTTCGACACCGGCGGGCGAGCCGACCAACACGGCGACGCTGACCGAGACGTCGACGCTGGCCTCGTATCCCAACCTGGTTACCAGCGACGTGACCGCGCCGGCCACGGCCGACCCCGGACAGCCGATATCTGTTGACTGGACGCTCGCCAACGATGGCTCCGGCACGGCCGCCGGGCCGTGGACCGAGCAGGTTTCGCTGGCGACGGATTCGAATGGTGACAACCCGACGCTGGTCGAGGTCCAGACCTTCACCGGCTCGCTGGCCGCCGGTCAGTCGGTTGCTCGGTCGGCCGACGTGCTGATTCCCAGTCTACCCCCCGGGAATTACTGGATCGTGGTCAGCGAGAACCCGCTCGGCGAGCTCTTCGAGCTGGACACCACCAAGAACACGGCGATCGCCGCCCAGCCCACGAGCATCGCGGGAGGGTTGAGCCTCACTCTGTCCTCCGACACCGAGAGCAATGCCGCGGGCAACGACGCGACGACGGCAACCGTCACCCGCAACACCGACACGACGAATTCGCTGCTGGTGACGATCACCAACTCCGACCCGAACGACGTCACGGCTCCGCAGACTGTCACCATCCCGGCCGGCGCCACGTCGGTCAGTTTCGCTGTCGGCACGATCAACAACCACGTCGTCGAAGGCACCCAGACGGCGACATTGACGGCCAGCGCCACGGGCCTGGTCTCGGGCAGCGACAGGCTCACCGTCACCGAAACCAATGTGGCCACGCTGACGGTGGTGTTGAACAGCCATACCGTCAACGAGACGGACACCAATCCGGCCACCTTCGGCACGGTGACTCGCAACACACCGACGACGAGCGCATTGACCGTTTCGCTTCTGAGCAACCAGATCCGCAAGCTCACGGTCCCGGCGACCGTGACGATCCCGGCGGGAGCGACCTCGGCGACGTTTCCGGTGGCGGTGGTCAATGACGGCCAGATTGACGGCAATGAGACAGCCACGATCACCGCCTCCGCCAGCAGCTTCCAGAGCGGCTCCGATAGCGCCGTGGTGGTCGACGACAACGTCCCGTCGCTCACTCTGGCGCTTGCTCAGTCGACCGTCAGCGAGGCCGCCGGCGCCAACGCCACGACGGGCACCGTCTCGATCAAGAGCCCCACGAGCGGGCCCATCACGATCGTCCTCGGCAGCAGCGACACGATGGTCGCGACTGTACCCACCTCGGTCGTGATCGATGCCGGGCAGGAATCCGCTAGCTTCCCGATCGCGGCCATCGATAACAGTCTGAACACCACCAATGAGTCGGCGGTCATCACGGCCAACGTGGAGTCCGATGCCGGCGTCATCGTCGTTCAGGGCTCCGCCGAAGCGAGCCTTGTGCTCGAGAACGTCAACGGCCCAGCTCTGTCCCTGAGCTTCGCCGCGCCGACCGTGTTCGAGGGATCCACGGCGACGGCGACCGTCACTCGAAACACCGCCACCGGCAACTCACTGGTCGTGACCCTCTTGAGCAGTGACCCGACCGAGGCGGCCGTCCAGCCAACCGTGACCATTCCCCCCGGCCAGGCCTCAGTCTCTTTCGCGGTCGAAGCAGTCCAGAACGGCGTCCCCCAGGGCCTGCAAGACGTTCAGATCTCCGCGACAACGGCGGGGCTCGACACCGGTATAGCAACACTTGGCATCACCGACGTGGAGCTGCCCGACCTGGTGGTCTCGAATGTGACGGCCCCCGCAAGCGGGTACGACAATACGCCGCTGACCGTGTCGTGGACAGTAACCAATAGCGGCCAATATCCCGCGTCCGGGTCGTGGGTTGATCAGATCTATCTCGACCCGGCTGGCGGGCCTCAGAGCAGCAGCCCGGCCGACTCGGTGACATTCACGGGCACGGTCAATGCCGGCCAGAGCTATACCCAGACCGACACGATGACGTCCCCCTCGGCCGTTGGCCTGTTCTTCGTGCGCGTGGTGACCGATAGCGGTCAAAGCGTGCAGGAGCTGAATTTCAACAACAATACCGGCCTTGCGGCCCAACCATTCAACGACCAGGCGGCGTACACCGCGACTGTCAGCCCCTCCGCGACGACCGTGACCGCCGGCACGCCGGTCGTGCTCTCCGGCGTCGCGACCATGACCAGCAACGGCGCGCCGGCCGTCGATGAGCCGGTGGCGGTGCAGATCCTGGTCGGCGGCA
This sequence comes from Isosphaerales bacterium, assembly GCA_044450785.1. GTDB lineage: Bacteria > Planctomycetota > Planctomycetia > Isosphaerales > Isosphaeraceae > JBIOJM01. The sequence goes on along the minus strand of JBIOJM010000180.1, from coordinate 12,751 downwards.
CGACGCGCACGCTGACGGCCACGACCGACTCAAACGGTGACTACAGCGTCACCTTCCAGCCGCTCCCGAACGAGGCGGGCCAGTACTCGGTCACCGCCGCCGACCCGGGCGTCACCAACCCCGCGGTGCAGGCCCAGTTTGAAATCATCGGGATGACCGCGACTCCGGCCACCGCGAACGTGACGGTCGTTCCCAACACACCGCTGACGGGCACCTTCACGCTGACGAACCTGAGCGACGTGGCGCTCTCCGGCCTGACGGCCACCTCCAGCGGCGCGCCTTCGGGCCTCACCGTGCAGTTGACCACCCCTACCGGGATCGCGGGCGATGGGACCGCCACGCTCGGCTACAGCCTCGACGATACGTCGACGCAGGCTGCCTCCGGCGTGGTGACGATTCAGCTCACGACTGCGCAGGGGGCCACGCTCGACATCCTGGTCGGCGTTACGGTCAGGCCGCTTCAGCCGGTGTTGGCGGCGAACCCGGGTTACCTGGATTCCGGCATGGTGGTCGGCGGTCAGACGCTGGTCTCGTTCACGGTCGAGAACAACGGCGGTGCGCCCAGCGGCAACCTCCAGGTCAGTCTGCCCTTCACTACCTACATGACGCTTGCGTCCCCCGCGACGATTCCCTCGCTGGCTCCCGGCGCGTCCTCGACGGTCACGGTCGAGCTGACGCCGCCGTCCAATCTGCCGCTGGAAGAGTACGCCGGGACGATCGGCATTGGCGGCGCAGGAATCGGCATGAGCGTGCCGTTCACATTCCGCGCGATCACGACCGCCACGGGCGATGTTCATGTGCTGGTGGACGACGATTACACGTTTGATGTAGCCGGTGCGCCACATGTGCAGGGCGCCACGGTGAGCCTGCTGGACCCGTACGATAACACCCATGTCATCGCGACAGGCGTTACCGACGCCACCGGCGCCGTCACTTTCACGAACTTGCCTGCCGGGCCGTACGACTTGCAGGTGACGGCGCCTGGACACGGAAGCTACGACAACTCGTTCACCGTCGTTCCGGGCATCACGAATAGCGACGAGGTATTCATCCAGCGCCAGTTCGTCACCTATACCTGGAACGTGGTGCAGACGACGATCCAGGACACGTACCAGATCCAGCTCCAGACCACCTTTGCGACGGACGTGCCGGCGCCCGTGGTCACAATTACTGCGCCGGCTTCGATCCCCACGCTCGTGCCCGGTCAATCGTGGACGTTCAACGCCACGATCACCAACCACGGCCTGATCGCGGCGCAGGGCGTGACGTTGAACATGCCCTCCGATCCCGAGTACACGTTCACGGCCCTATCAACGGACATCGGCGTGGTGCCGGCCATGAGTTCCGTAGAGGTTCCCATCACGGTGACGCGCGTGGCGCCCCAGTCGCTGGCCATCAGCGACGGCGGCACGACGCTGACCGCGAACGTGGTCGTACCCAATCCCGTCACTTCTGATACCGCCTCAACGGTGTACGTGGATTATTCCAATACGGGGACCGTGGCCATACCGGCGCCGCTCTTGGTGCTGACGGCGACGCAAGGGAGCAGCCAGGGGGCCTTCCTGTCTCTGGATCCCTCCCTGGCAGGGCTCGCCTACAACGCGAACGCCACACCTTCCGGTTTCAGCGATAGCGTACAGTTCCTGGCCAGCGGTGCCACCCCCGGCATGCTCGAACCCGGCGAAAGCGAGACCATCCCCGTCTATTTCGCGGGTTGGCTGTCCTCCCAGTGGAGCGGCGCTCCGGTCACGTTCAGCCTCAGCGAGGTGACTGCGGACAACTCGCAACCCATCGACTGGCCATCCGTGGCGCCGGGCGTGCGCCCAAGTTCCATCAACGTGGCCGCCTGGGACGCGATTACGCCCCTTCTGGCAGCCCAGATTGGGTCGACGTGGGGCCAGTATGTCCAGACGCTGGACAACGATGCCGCCTATCTCGCCGGCATCGGCGAGCCGACCACCGATCTCAGTCAACTGCTGTCGTTCGAGGTTGAAAAGGCCAACGCCGCCTTCACGGCCCAAACGCTGGTCAGCGTCACGCCCGACAGCCTGCCTGCCCCCGGCTTGAACCTGAGCTTCACGCAATCGTTCCAGGCATCGATCTCCGACCGGTATACCTCCGGCATCCTCGGTTTTGGCTGGACCACGAACTGGGATATCTCGGCGACCACCATGACGAACGGCGATGTGGCGATCCTCGAGTGTTGCAGCTCCCGGTACTTCAGCTTGCAGCCCAACGGCAGCTTCGCGCCCGAGGCTGGCGACCAGGGCACCACGCTGACCTCCAGCGGCGGCGCTTACCAGCTCGTCGCGCCTGACGGCATCGACTACCAGTTCAACACTAACGGCACCCTGAACTACGTCCAGGACACGCACGGCAACCGCATCACCGCTGGCTACAACGCCCAGGGCCAGCTCACCTCCTTGACCGATTCCAACGGCGAGTACCTCGACCTGGCCTATAACGCCCAGGGGCGTCTCGCCACGCTGACCGACTCGAATGGCCAGACCGAGAACTACGGTTACGACCCCACCGGCCAGTTCCTGACCAGTTACACCGACCTCTATGGCACGACGAACTACACCTACGTAACCGGCCAGTCGGCCGCCCAGGACAACGCTCTCGCCGGGATCGCGTACGCCGACAACACCCACATTTACTTCGCTTACGATTCTCAGGGCCGGCTCATCGACCAGCATCGCGACGGCGGCCAGGAAGACCAGACGTGGACTTACCTCAGCCCTGGCGGGTACGTCACGTCCGACGCCAACGGCAACCAGGCCACCGTTTACTTCGATCGCTTCGGCGATCCCGCCGTGACCATCGATCCCCTGGGCAATGTCACCCGCGCCGCTTACGACCGCAACTTGAACTTGACCCAGGTCGTCGGCCCGAACGGGAACACGCACACCTTCACCTACGACGCCAACGGCAATCTCACCAGCGAGACCGATCCACTTGGACTGACCACCAACTTCACCTACGACGCCGCCAATAACCTGACCAGCTACACGGACACCAAGGGCAACACGACGCAGTACGGGTACAATTCCGCGAACGACCTCCTCTCCATCACCTACGCCAACGGGACAGAGCACGCGTACACCTACAACCCGCTCGGAGAGGCGACGCAGTACCTGAACGCGAACGGGCAGGCCATCGGCTATACCTACAATGCCCAGGGCCTGGTCGTCACCGAAAACTTCGGCCACGGCACGTCTTATTCGTACAGCTACAGCGCACAGGGCAACCTGACCAGCGCCACCGACGCCCAGGGCCACGTTACCAGCTTCCTGTACGGCAACCCAAACAATCCCGATCTGCTCACTGAGGTCGACTACCCGGACGGCACGTGGCTCAAGTTCAGCTACAACATCGTCGGCCAGCGCACCCAAAGCGTCGACCAAACCGGCTTCACGACCAACTACGCTTATGACTCATTGGGCCGGCTTTCGGAATTAACCGACGGCAGCGGCAACCTGATCGTCCAGTACACCTACGACGCGGCCGGAAACCTGATCCAGAAGGACATGGGCAACGGCACGCGGACGGCCTACACCTACAACGGCGACGGCAATGTCCTCTCGATCACGAACTACGCCCTCGACCATGTCACGGTCAACTCGTTCGACGACTACACCTACAACGCGCTCGGTAACGTCCTGACCGACACCAACCAGGACGGCGAATGGGTCTACAACTACGACGCCGACAGCCAGCTTGTTCAAGCGGTCTTCACACCAAACAGCACCAACCCGGACGGCCTGACAGCCCAAGACCTTCAATACGTCTACGATGCAGCCGGTAACCGAATATCGGAGACGGTCAACGGCGTTACAACGACGTATGTCGCCAACAACGTCAACGAGTACACCAGCTCCACGACCAACGGCGTCACAACGAGCTATCAATACGACTTCGCTGGGAACCTGATCGCGCAGAGTGTAGGAGCAAGCACCACGACCTATACGTTCAACGTTCTAAACGAGTTGACCGCCGTCAACGGGCCGGGTTTGACCGCAAGCTATGGCTACGATCCGCTTGGTAACCTTATCACGCGGACGTCCAATGGGGTGATAACGGATTATCAGATCGATCCGGCTGGACTTGGCAAAGTGGTCGCCTCATTCGACGGCAGAGGGACGTTGACCGCCCATTTCGCGTATGGGCTCGGCCTGACTAGCCAAGTCAATACAGGTGGCGTAGCTTACTACTACGATTTCAACCTCCAGGGCTCGACAACGGGCATCACGAATGCTCAGGGGAGCCTCGTTAACCGGTACACATTCGATCCCTTCGGTCAAGTCGCGGCGATCAGTACTGGCGTTGTCAATCCGTTTACGTTCGTCGGCGAATATGGTGTGATGCAGATTGCTGGCGACCTGTCCTACATGCGTGCTCGCGTCTACAGTACGTCGATCGCGCACTTTATCTCTCGTGACCCGCTCGGACCGAGCAGCGGTAGCGACAACTTATATGAGTATGCGGGGAATAATACAATTGAGTATACTGATCCAACTGGCCTCTTTAAGGTGAAAAAATGCTTTGATTATAATTGGGGATTGCCCAATCCGAAAAACTTAGGGATCGGCGGCTGGTATGATGCTAAGACGGACACTATTTGGATTAATGAGGCTTACGCAGATATTGGGACCTTTCCACATGAGCAGACTCATGCGAGCCTGGAATGGTTAAGTAAGTATTTTGGGGTGTCGACCGAGGGCGCCGCGCAATTCGTCGGTGACCTGACACTTTTCCTGGCATGGATCACCTTTCAGAATCAACACCCCTATAAACCTCTGCAGAAGGAAGTGCCGTGCCCGCCTTTCTCCCCGCCGGGCATTCCGCCACCACCGCCTAGCGGACTTTGTGCACTTCCCCTCGGCGCCACGTGGTCTTACCAGTGCGGCGGCCATGACGTAACGAGCCAAGCCGTGACGATTCAGCACGCTTCGGGACGCAGTTGCAGCTCGCAGGCCGTCGCGGCTGCAATTGCCGGATTCGGGGGCGGGGGAGGAGGCGGGGGAATTCCACCAGGGATTTTGATCGCATCCAACTGCAACCCGGCGATCCCTCCCATCCTCCAGCAAGACCAGCATGGTCTAATGGACGCAGGTGACCCACCGATCGACACGGCCCCACCGGTTGCTGGCACTGATCACGCAGCCAACGCCGCGGGCACGAACGGGAATCTGTCCCCCTTGGCGTTTGTCGCGACGGCGTTGGGCAATCTAGGGTTGATCAACGGCCAAAGCGGGAACGACGGCTATTCCCCCGCGCAGGCCGCTCAAATGGTGTCGACAATCGCGACGCTCGATCAGGTCGAAGCGGACATTTCAGGCATCCTCATAACGGCATCGGGCCAGGGCGCGAGCCTTGGTATCACCGGTGACATCAACCTCTTGCAACAAGTCGACAGCAGGCTCGAAGCCGTCACAACCGCCGAGAACTCGCTTTTCGGCGGCGATGCCAACTGGCTTAACACAACCCAATCGGCGACAGCCCAGCAATGGATGACGGCGTTCTTCACGGATGCCCAGAATTCCAGTGATGGGGCGATCAGCGCCGCCGACATGGCGCAGCTCCTCGCGACCACTTTGCCCAATTCGGTTTCGGTCACCGACGCGACCGAGTTCCTCAATCACTGGAATCGGACGGTGCAATACTGGAGCCAGGGCGTCTTCACCGCAGCTCAGGTTCCGGCCGGCCAGAGCACCGAGTTCCTCGACTTGGGCGCGATCCAGACCGCCTTCAACGCGGCGGTGACCGCCGAGCAGTGGAGTCAGGTGAACGGATACAGCGACGTGGGCGCCGAAGTGCAGGGTGCCCTCAAGCAGGTTGAAAGCGACCTGGAGGGGCAAGGAGTCTGCGCGACGATCAAGCTGCAAATCGACCAGAGCGCCACGCTCACTCGCTCAGCATTCAGCGGCACGCTGACAATCACCAACAGCGAAGGCACCGGCGCGATGAGCAACGTCGTGATGGACATCAACATCACCGACGCCCAAGGGAACCCGGCCAACGGCCAGTTCTTTATCTCCAGCCCGGCTTACAGCGGCGCCTTCAACGTCGTCAATGGGGTCGCCACGCTCCCGGATTTTAGCACCGGAACCATCGCGTTCACGTTCATTCCCGATGATTCGGCTGCGTCACACGGGCCGACCCAGTACAACATCGGCGGCACCATCGGGTTCACCGATCCCGCCGGCGGAGCCGTCACGATTCCGGTGTTCCCATCCACCATCACCGTCAATCCGCAGCCAGAGCTCCAGCTCAATTACTTCTTGCAGACCGATGTGATCGGCGAAGACCCGTTCACGCCGCAAGACGTCATCACACCCGAACCAGCGGTCCTCGGATTGCTGGTGACGAATGTCGGCGGGGGCACGGCCAATAACCTGTCGATCACCACGGCCCAGCCGCAAATCGTGCAGAACGCGAAGGGCTTGCTCGATACCTTCCAGATCATCGGAACCCAGGTCGGCAATCAGTCAGTGACGCCGTCGCTCACGGTCGACTTCGGCAACATCGCGCCCGGGCAGACAGCCGACGCGAGCTTCTTGCTCCTGTCGTCGCTCGAAGGCTTGTTCGAGAACTTCACCGCCACATTCAGCCACTCCGATGCCCTGGGCGGCAAGGCAACCAGCCTGATCACCAGCGTCGTGACCCACTCCCTGGTGCATGCCGGCGATTTCAACTTTCCCGACAGCACCGGGGCAACCGATTACCTGGTCGACAATGTCCCCAACCCGGAAAGCCTGCCGGATACGATCTACTTCTCGGACGGGACGACCGCCGCGGTCAACGTCGCGTCCGGTGCGGCCTCAAGCCAGGTCGGTCCGAGCAGCGCGTTGACCTTTCAGGTCACCGCCAACGTCACCAGCGGCTGGGATTACGTACAACTCCCCGACCCGGGTGCGGGATACACCCTCTACAAGGTCGTCCGCTCCGACGGCAGCGCCATCCCAGTTCCTGACCAGGCCTGGACGACCGATCGCACGATCTCGCCAACGGGCCGATCGACGGTCGATTACGAGCTGCACCTCCTCGACGACAACAGCACCGGGTCCTACCTCGTCTATTATCGACCGACCCGCGCGACCGCGCCCACGGTTGCCTCTATCTCATCGGTTTCCAGCCCGCAACAGGGTGCAGTCGGGTCGGTCGATGTAGCGTTCTCGGAGCCCATCGACGCCACCACGTTCACGACCGCGAATCTGAATCTCACGCTCAATGGCGGGACCAATCTGATCAACTCGTACGTGACGATCACGCAGGACTCGCCGACCACCTACACGATCGGTGGCCTTTCGGCGCTCACGGCCAGCGACGGCAACTATACTTTGACCGTCAGCGCAACCGGCGTCAGCGACTTCTTCGGAGACGTCGGAACGGGCTCACAATCCACCTCGTGGGCGACGGGCACCGACGTTCCGGTGGTCGTGAGCGTGGGCGCTGGCGAGCCGAGCCTCCGGAATACGCCCGTGGACACCGTCGACGTCGTCCTTTCCGAGCCGATCGTCCCGGGTTCATTCAACTACCAAGCGCTCAGCTTGACCCTGGACGGTGGGCCCAACCTCATCACCTCTTCTGTCACCGTCACCGAGGTCGACCCGATGACTTTCCGCATCGGCGGCCTGGGCGCGCTCACCACCGCCGACGGCAACGACGGTCTTACGGTGAGCGCCGGCGGACTGGTCGACGGCGCAGGCCATTCGGGCGTCGGCTTCCTCTCAGAAAACTGGACGATGAACACGGTGGGCCCGACCGTCGCGTCGTTCCCGACCTACATCCAGACGCCGCGCAACATCGTCGTTCCCACGATCGACGTGATTTTCTCGGAGCCGATCGTCCCGAGCACGTTCACGTATCAGGACATTACCTATTCCAAGCCCGGCGGGCCGAACCTGATTCTGCCCAGCATCACGATCACCGAACTTTCGCCGACCGAGTTTGCGGTCTCCAACTTCAATAACTTCCTCCTTCCCATCGACGGGACGTATACATTCACGGTGAGCGCAGCGGGAGTGATGGATCTGTACGGCAACTCAGGAACCGGCTTGCTCTCGACGAGCTGGGACCTCGTGACTATTGCCCCCGCCGCGCCGACGGACCTGGCGATTTCGCCGAACACCGGTGCCTCCGCAGGCGTCACCAACACCGGATTGGTCACACTCACCGGCTCGCTCGCTGAATCGGGCCTGTCGGTCGATGTGATGGACGGGCACACCGACCTGGGGTACGCGACCGTCAGCGGCACCACGTTCTCGATGGCGCTCAACCTCCCCGCCGGCGCGAACGAGCTCCAGGTCACGGCCACGGACGCCGCGGGCAACGTGTCGCCGACCAGCACCTTCAACGTGATCGCCGGCGAAACCCCGCCGGCAATCACCTCCGTCGCCGCCATCACCCCGAGCCCGAGAAATGCGCCGGTTGCGTCGGTCGACGTGACCCTCTCCGAGGCAATCAATGCCGCCACCTTCACGACGGCCGGCCTGAACTTGACCGACAACGGTGGTCCCAACCTGATCACCGGCGCCGTGACGATCAGCCTCGTCCCGGGCACAACCTCGACGTATCAGATCGGCGGCCTGTCTGGGCTGACGACCGCCGAAGGAACGTATACACTCACGGTCGACGCCTCGGGCATCCAGGACGACGCCGGCAATTTCGGCAGCGGCTCGATGTCGACCTCTTGGCTGATGGACACGACGCCGCCAACCAGCACGGTCGGCTCGCTGCCGGCTCAGACCACATCGACCAGCGTCCTCGTGTCCGCCAGCGGCACCGACCCGAACGGGTCGAACGGCAGCACACCTTCAGGCGTCGCTTCGATCGCGATCTACGACTCGACCGACGGAGGGCCATACAACCTCTTCGCGACCGTGACGCCCACCAATCCTTCGGCAGTGTTCACCGCACAGGCCGGCCACGCCTACGGTTTCTACAGCATCGCGACCGACAACGCGGGCAACGTCCAAACCACGCCGACCGCAGCCCAGGCAACGATTCAGATCCTGGCACCCCTCTCCGTCACCTCGGTTGCGCCGGTCTCGCCCAACCCACGAAACACGCCGGTCTCGACCCGCGATGTCACATTCAGTGAGCCCGTCACACTGACCGCGTACTCGACGACCGCGCTCACCCTTACCGACAATGGCGGGGCGAACGTGATCACGAGCGCCGTCACGATCAGCCTGGTGTCTGGCTCGACGTACCAGATCGGCGGACTGTCAGGACTGACCTCCGCCGAAGGCGGTTACACGCTGACCGTCAATGCCGCGGCCATCAAGGACACGTACGGCAACCCCGGCAGCGGCTCGCTGTCGACCTCCTGGCTGATGGATACGACCCCGCCAACGAGTACGGTCAACGCGCTGCCGGCGCAGACAACGTCCACAAGCTTTGTGGTCTCGGTCACCGGCAGCGATCCGACTGGAGCGAACGGAAGCACGCCCTCGGGCGTTGCGTCGTTTGCCGTCTACGACTCGGAAGACAGCGGAGGATTCACGTTCTGGACGACCGTCACTCCCGTGAACCCATTCGCCACGTTTACGGGCCAGGCCAGCCACACCTACGGCTTCTACAGCGTGGCGACCGACAACGCTGGCAACGTCCAGGCCACGCCTACCGCGGCGCAGGAGACCGTGCTGATCATCTCGCCCCTCAGTCTCACGTCGATTGCCGCGGTCTCGCCCAATCCCCGGAACACGGCCGTCTCCAGCATCGACGTCACCTTCAGCGTGCCGATCAGGCTCAGCACGTTCAACGATTCCAACGTCACGCTCACCGATAACGGCGGCGGAAACCTCATCACGAGCGCGGTCACGTTCGCGTCCGTTTCCGGGTCGACCTACCAGATCAACGGGCTCAGCAGCCTCACCGCGAACAACGGCAATTACACGTTGAGCGTGAACGCCGCCGGCATCGACGACCAGAACGGCAACCCCGGCTCGGGAACTCTCTCAACCTCATGGCTGATGGACACGGCCCCGCCTACCAGCCACGTGAATGCTCTGCCCCAGCGCGGGACCAGCCTCGTCTTCGCCGTCTCCGCCACCGGGACCGACGGCGGGTCGCCTCCTTCGGGGGTGGCGTCGTACACGATTTACTCGTCGACCAACGGCGGGCCATGGATGCTCTGGACGACCGTGCCGGCCTCCAACCCCTCGGCAAGTTTCACCGGGCAGAGCAACACAACCTACGCGTTCTACAGCATCGCCCACGACCTCGCGGGCAACACCGAGAGCAAGAAGCCTCTCATCGAGGCCAGCACCTACCTGCCGGACCTCACGCCGCCGCTGACTTCAGTCGATGGCACGACGGGGGCCAACCCGAGCTCGGTCAACTCGTCCACCGGCACCTTCACACTCGACCTCACCGGCAGCGATCCCGGCGGCGGCCTGGTGACGTATTTTACGGTGTTCGCCTCGGTCGATGGAGCGTCCTACCAGGAACTCGGCCCCTACGCGATTCCCGCGGGCGCAGCCGACAGCAAGGGGAGCTTCCACTCGACGATCATCTATCAGGGACTCACCGATGGCCAGTCGCACACGTATTCGTTCTATAGCATTGGTCTCGACTCCGCCGGCAACCTTCAAAGTGCCCCGTCCGGGCCGAATGTGACCTTCGCAAACCAGGTCTTTGCTCAGCCCGGCCAGCTTCAGGTCATCGGGTTCACCGTCGAGCATGGCAGCCCGAGCCGGTCCTATGTCCGCTATCTCGACCTCGCGTTCAACCAGAGCGACAGCCAGAGCGGTGGCGAGCTGACCTCGATCGTCAAGTCGATCAGCACGTCGTCGCCCGAGATCCAGATCTACAAGTACGACCTGAACGGCGATGCATCGAGCAAGACCGCGGTCCCGCTCTCAAGCCCAACGATGCTCGACGTGCTCGACCACGCGATCGAGATCGACTTCGGCGCGGGAGGCATCGGCGGCAACCCCAACACGACGGCGGCCGATGGCTACTACGAAGTGGATATCAAGCTGCCGAGCGGCCAGACCGCCGTGCACCACTTCTACCGGCTGCTGGGCGACGTCAACGGCGACACGATCGTCGACCAGAACGACCTGAACGAGATCGCCGCCAGCATCGGCGAGACGTCGCCCGTGGGCTGGACGCCGCTGAGTGCGGATGTAACCGGCGCTGGCACCGTCACGGCGTTCGACCTGACGCTGGCCACGCGGTCGAAGGGGCGGAAGCTGGGGTCAGGGCTTTCTTTGGGATGAGACTTCTCGCTCATCACCACCTGGTCGAGGGGAAAGGCCTACACTAACCCGAAGCGTGAGCGAGGGATGCCGCAAGTCTCTTGCGGCGCGGCGCCAGCGTCCTCGCTCACGCTTCGGGTTGGTATGTGGGACGACGCTCGTCGCGGCTTTGGACCGGCGAGTGGCGGGTTTGCTGGTGGTCTTCAACGAGAAGTCCCCAAAACCGTGTGCGACCGTGTGCGTTTGAGGTTTGAACGTATTTGCCGGCTCACCTTGAAGGAATATCCGTCGTGCCGCGAGGAACGTGGATCTGGTGCCTTGCCGTTGTGCTCTTGCTGTTTGCGGGTCCGGCCCGAGCCGATTTCGTGCTTTCGATCGGAAGCCCCACGGTTCCCCAGGGAGGCACCGGCACGCTTGACGTGTGGCTCACGAGCACCGCCAGCTCGTTGTCACCCGATCTCCTCAACAACTTCGCGTTCACGCTCCAGATAACGGGCCCGAATGAACTGATGTTCTCGACCACGCAGAGCTTCGCCTATCTGACGAACAGCCAGTATGTCTTCTTCGGCGACAGCGTCGATCATATGAACACATGTTCATGAGTAACCGTAACGAGCTCGATGACGGGTTACCCCAACGACACGTTCGTCGGCAACGATTCCACTGCCTCCGGCAATCCGGTTTCCTTGACGTCGGCTAACACCGCTACGCCGGTGCTTCTGGCGGCCCTCACGCTGGACGCCACGATCACCAGTGCCGGTGATTCTTATTCGATCAGCCTCGTACCATCCAGCGGCGATGGTTCGATGAAAAGCAGCAGCAAGACGGTTTTCGACGTGGTGGATTTCGCCAACACAGGACTGGAAACCTCGGCCGTTCCGTTCTCCACCAGCACATCCAGCACATCGGGAACCCTGATGATCGGGCCCGCGTCCGTACCCGAGCCGGCCTCGCTCGTCTCCGGCCTGATCGGAATGATCACCGTTGGCGACTTTTACGGAGTGCGCCGCCTTCATCGCCGTCGACGAAGCGGCGCGTGCTCGTGACCTTCTTGCGCTCGAACGGCTTTCGTGAAAAGACGATGTTGGTCGAGGGCCAGCACCGCGAGACGCTCCGCCAACAAGCCTTCGCGCGGATGAAGGAGGGAATCCACCTCGGGGGGCCTCCCTATCCCAAGCGCGAGGAACTATGTGATCAGTTCGATCGATAGCCAGGGCGCCCTGGTTGATACGGAGGACTTTCAGGACGGCCGCGAAGTCGAAGGTGTCCGGTTCGTCAATCCCTTCTCCGTCAGCGCCTCACTCCCGTCCTGATCATGGTACGGTCCGTTGTTGTGGACCTTCTCCCGTGGCGAGCCAAGAACGCGGGGTGGCGCGGACGCGCAATGACAAGAGGTCGTCGACTTGGACCGGCAGATACGCACTGGGCCGATGCCAGCGATCGGCCTGTTGTGCCTTCGGAACCCGAGCAGGTGGGGCGGGGTCAGGAGGCCCGCGCCCAGCGCGCGAGGCATGGAGGGCGGGGTCAGGAGACCCGCGCCC
>JBIOJM010000179.1:0-19762 GCA_044450785.1 Isosphaerales bacterium | reverse complement strand
GCAGCGCCGCCGGCCTCCAGCACCAGCACGCGCGTCGCCGGGTCGGCGCTGAGCCGGTTGGCCACCACGCTGCCCGCGGCGCCGCTGCCGATCACGACAAAGGCAACCGAATCGATAGATGCCATTGGTGTGTTCTCCGCATGTTCCTGCTCATCTCAGGGCGAGCTCTGCGACTCGCAGCCGAAGTCGCCAGACTGCGGGGCGGCGACCGGAACGCTGGCGAGTTCCGCGCCGGGTGGACGTTCCCCCTTCGCCCCCTGAAAAACTACCGGGCCGAGAACGTCACGGGCAACGCTTCCAGGGCCCGCATCACGAAGCTCTTGCGATAGACCAGCTTGTCCGTCGCCAGCGTCAGGTCGGAGAGTCGCTGAACCAAGGCGTTGATGCCGATCTCGGCAATCAGCGGCGCCAAATGGTAGCCCATGCATCGGTGCGGTCCCTGGCTGAAGGAGAAATGGATGATTTGCTCGCGCGTGACGTCGAGCCGGTCAGGGTCAGCAAATCGTTCCGGATCGCGGTTGGCCGCCCGGAACATCAGGCAGATCATCTGCCCTTTCTTGATCGGCTGATCGCGGAACGACACGTCTTCGGTGGCAACGCGCATAAAGACCCCCACCGGGGCCTCGTAGCGCAAGAACTCCTGGATGGCGTTGGGCATCAGCGACGGATTCTGACGAAGCAACTGCAATTGGTCGGAGTGCCGGATCAGGGCCAGCACCGCGTTGCTCATCAGCATGGTAACGGCGTCGGGGCCGGGCGTCATTTGAATCAGCGTGCCAATCATCTCGGCTTCCGTCAACTTCGCCCCCTCGGACTCCGCGGCGATCATGCCGCTGATCAGGTCTCGAGCCGGATTGCGGCGCCGTTCGGCGATGGCCTGCCTGTAATAGTCGACCAGCTCACGGTTGGTCACTTCTCCCTGACGGGCTGTCTCCGGATTGGGAAGAAGATCCAGGCCGTTGTGCAGATCAATGCCCCAGCGCCGCAGCAGCTTGACGTCCCGAGGTGGTGCTCCCACCAGCTCGAGGAGGATCGTGTGGCTGAGTGGCACGGCGTAGTCGTTGACGACATCCATGGCCTCGTTGCCCCGGAGGCCGTCGAGCAGTTGGTTCGCCAGCGCCTCGGTGCGGGGACGCATTCCCTGGACCAGGTCCTCCGAGAGCGCCATGCTGCAGAGGCGGCGCACCCGGGCATGATCGGCGCCGTCACGGAACAGGATACCGTCAGCCTGCGAATGCCAGAACGTCCCGTTGGTCTCCTGCTGCAGGGGGTAGGTGACGATGTCCTTGTTGCCGAACCGTTTGCCGTCCTCGGTGATCGCCAGGACGTCGGCGTGGCGCGAGATGTACCACCCCGGCAGCACGTCCGGACACCAGTAGACCGGGTCGGAGGCGCGAAGACGGTGGTAGAAGGGGAAGGGATCTGCGATCCCTAGCTGGAACAGTTGCTCGAACTTGATTGCTTCCATCGTAGGTTCCTCGGCAATTGGGATCTGGCCAACCGTCAGGCCAAGCGTTCCGGGATCGGCTTGAGCTTGAATGCCGCCCAGCAGAAGGCGTCGTAACCGTGCTGGTCGGCCATGAAGACCTGGACCTCCGCAATCTTGCCATTGCGGATCTTGTAGTAGTTGACGTTGTAGGCGTCGAGCTTGACGCCGTTGACCTCGCCGTGACCGCGATACACCTCGGCGACGCCATCGCTGCCGACCTCGCCCAAGCCCAGCGGCGTCACCTGCAGGCCCGCCTTCCGGAGGGCACCGAAGAAACCCAGCACCTCATCGGCGCCTTCCTTGGTCCCGGCGATGGGGTTGCGCCCCGGCAAGGTCCAGGTTACGTCCGGCGCAAAGACCTCTTCCTTGAGCTTCTTCATGTCGCCAGTGCGGAAGCACTGGTACATCGCCTCAACGACTTCCAGGTTCTTTTGCATGGAATACCTCACTTGGCAGGATGGCAGACTTCATTTGTCGGCGACGAACTTGTCGATGGCCGCTGCCAGGTAATCGGGGATCTCATAGCACGCATAGGCACTACGGGCCGACACTCTCAGGGCATGGAACCAGGGGTGGTCCTTCGCGAAGGCCTCCTGGGCGGCCAAGTAGCCGGGATCCTCGGGCTGACCGTAGATGTGCAGCGTTTGCGCCGGAGGGTTCAGGGAGGACAGTGCCTCCAGCGGGCTGCCCCACTTGGCGAAGCTGGCGCTGATCTCCCTGCCGGAACGCATCCACATCTCGCCGCTGTAGCCAGCCATCTCCTCCTGGACCATGTGCTGGTAGTCGTAGTCGTGCAGTCCCGCCGAGGCGAAGATCCCCAGGAGCGCGTCGCGGGCTCGTTGCCAGCGGTCCGGCGCCGCCAACCCATGGACGATGTCCATGTAGAACGGCGGCGGAGGCAGCAACGTCCAGTCGAGGTGGACCAGGCGTGGAATGCGGTCGGGGAACTGTCGTCGCAGTTCGATGCCGGCCCAGCCGGAGTGGTGCAGAGTAACCGGCACGAATTGATTGACCCCCGCGGCATTGGCAACCGCCAGGCAGTCGGCCGCCAGTTCCTTGGCACCGAAGTCGCCGGCCGGCTTGTCGGAACGGCCGTGGCCGCGCCAGTCCAAGGTCAGGGTCCGCCGATAGGCACTGCACCGTTCCGGCAATTGGGCCAGGCCGGAGTGACTCATGCACCAGGCCGGCGTCAGCAGCAGAGCCGGTTCGCCCAGTCCGGTGTCCTCGTAGTAGATCCGCAATCCATCAACGGTCGCCTGCGGCATGATGGTCTCTCCGGAGGTTTCAGGAATCCCGCGGTCAGTCGCGGAGGTCTAGATGGTCAACGTTAAAGGCAGCGACTCAAACATCCGAAGGGTCCAGAAGGCTCTTGGGCTGCGGCACGGTAGTCCCTCGCTGCATCTGGAATGCTGGGATTCGACTCAGACCGCGCGGCCGCGGCGGAGCAACTGCTGGGCGACGATGTAGCCGGAGCCGCCGCCGAGGCCCAGCCCCGGGTGAGTCGCCGCGCCGATCATGGTCAGGCCGGGCACCGGGGTCGAGTAGCCCGCCTGCCCCCACATCGGCCGGAACATGTAGCTCTGGGCGATGGCGTGAGATCCGCCGTACGGGTCGCCTTCTGTCCAATTCAAGTTGTAACGAGACAGGTCGAGCGGGCTGATGAGGGATCGGCCCAGGATCGAGCGGGACAGGTTGGGGATTCGCCGGCCGGCGATTCGCAGCACTCGGTCTGCGAACCGCTCCTTGAGGTCTTCGGTCCAGGTGCCGTCCCCCACGTCGATCTCACCCGCGGCGTCCCCGTGGAGCTGGAACGGCACGTCCAGGACCTGCAGCACCATGACGGCCTTCCCCGCCGGCGCGCGCGACCGGTCGAGCGTGGTCGGAGTCCCCACTCCGATGACCGGATCGGCCGGCAGCAGGCGCCGGGTCGATTCGTTGTAGTTGCGCGAGACGCCGTCGAGGCCGGAGATAATGTGCGTGTAAGTCACACCGTCGAGCCGCTCGTCGTGCCAGTGGGGCGGCTCCGAGAGAGCGAGGTGGACGACGAAGACGCTGTGCCCATAGCGATATTTGCCGGCGCGCTGGCGGAGCACGGGCGGCACGATGTCGGCGTCGGCGAGCAGCTTGAGGTAGAGTTGATCCGGATTGGCGGTGGCGATGACGGCGCGGCGCGCGCGATATTCCTCGCCGGCCTCGGTACGCACGCCGACCGCCTTGCCGCCTTCGAGCAGGATGCGGCTCACCGTGGACCCGGTGTAGATCTTGCCACCGTTGTCCTGGATCAAGCGGGCCAGCGAGCTCGCCATCCGCTCGGCCCCTCCCTCGCCGACCGGCAGCCCCGCCGACTGGGCCCCCATGCCGAACACCCGGACCCAGAGGCCACTGTTGGCGTCCTCGGGCCCATGGCCGCTATGCAGCACCCAGGGAGCCAGCAGGCCGCGCCAGACCGGCGACCGAAACGTCGATTCGAGCACGTCTCGCGCGGTGAGCAGAGATTCCGCGGCGAACTGGGACGGACTCGTACCATCAGAGGTCAGCATCAGCTCACGGAAGAGAGCCGCCCCTTCCGGCGAGGTCAGGTCGGTCTTCAAGAGCGTGAAGAACTGCGGAGCCTGCTGGCCCAGCTCCTGGAGCATCCGCGCCCACGCGGCGCCGTCGCCCGGCGCCAGGCGCTCGGCCGCGGCGATGTTGGCCTCCATGTCGGTGGAGAGGACGGCGGCCTCGCCACCGGGCAACGAGACCCCCGCCGGGAATTTGGAGTTCAGCAGCGTGAGGCCGCGATCTTTGAGCTCCGCACCCAGGTCAGCATAGGGCTGCGAGATGGCGAAGAGGATGAGGAAGCCGGCGTAGACGTCGTGATGGAAACCGGGCACAGTGAGCTCCTCGGTGCGAAGACCACCGCCGGGGCGGTCATTCCTCTCGAGGATCAGCACGCTGTAGCCCCCCTTGGCCAGGTAGGCGGCGCAGACCAAGGCGTTGGGGCCGCTGCCGATCACCACGATGTCGTACGATTCCATGGTCTCTGCTCTCGGTGCGAGCGATCGAAGCCGGTCAGATCACTTCCGGCCACCCAGGACTTCCGCGATGTCGGTAAAGCCGGCCCATGTCTTCTTGATCCTGCCGTCGACGAACCGGGCGAAGTGGACGCCTTTTATGTCAACACGCCGGTTGGTTGGCGGGAAGCCGGCGAACGCAGCGCGGTGGAGACCGCCGAACGTGAAGATCGTGGCCACCAAGTCGCCCTCGGCGATGACATTCTCGATCGTGTAATGGACGTCACCGAAGGCCGCCGCGAAGGACTGGACTCGACGCTTGAACGCCTCACGACCCGTGGTGACCGCCTGGCCGGCGAGCCGTGGGGCGTCGAATTCGTAGTCCTCGGCGTAGGTCTCATCGATGAGCTCGAGCTTGTTCTGGTTGAAAGCCTCCTCGAAGACGCGTTGTAGGGTCGCCTTGTTTTGCGCAGCAGACATGATCATCTCCTTTCCAATCGGAAGGTGGTCAGGTTCGACTCGTCGATGGATCAGCCCCGGAGCTGCTGCTCGATCGGGGCCCCATAATCGCAGAACCGCATCCGCTGGATCTTGCCGCCGGATACGTAGGTAAAGCAGAGCTCGTGACCCTCGACCGATTTCCCGCTCGGGGCGACCCCGGCGAAGGCCCCCCGCTGGGTCCCCGAGGCTGTAAAGTCCACTGCGATCATCGCGTCCTCCGCGACGGTGTTGAGAATCGCGTAACGGATGTCCGGGAAGGCAGTCCGGTAGGAGGTGATCCACTCCTTCAGGGCCGGCAACCCCTGGGATTGGCCTCGCTGGTTCGGAATACCAGGGGCCTCGAGGATGAAACCGGCGGCGCAGAGGTCGTCTAATGCAGCCAGGTCGCCTCGGTTGAGGACGTCTTTGAAAAAGCGCTGAATCAAGGCTTTATTCTCCGGCGCGGACATGATCACCTCGCTTCCTGTTGCCAAATTCTGAATCGTCCGAAATACTTGCATTCACAGCCAGCAACGCGCTCGTCTAGGCGAACGCCCCGAGCTGTCTCAGCAGCCCCAGGTCGTTCTCGTTGACCCATACCTCGGCAATCTTGCCGCCGGCGATGATGAAGAGGTCGACCCCTTGGTCCTGGATCGTGTGCCCCGTGGCGGGCATCCCGAGGAAGACGCCGTTGTGGGTCCCTGCGATGAACCAGCGTGCGGCCACCTTGTCGCCCTCGGCGATCTGCCGCTCGACAGTGAACTTAAGGTCTGGGAAGCCGGTCCGCAGTCCGGTGACGAACCCCCTCATCCCGTCGTGGCCGCGGATGGCCTCGGGGAGGGTGGGGATGCGGAACGCCAGCGTGGAAGCCATGATCTCGGGAATGATCTCCAGCCTTCCCTGGTTCATCAGCTCATTGAAGTACCGCCCGACGAGGGCCTGGTTCTCCTGGGTCGAGGTCGGCGCGGGTTCGGGACCGGGTGCTGGCAATGCGCCGATCTGCTGGAGCAAGCCGAGAGTGTCCTCATTGATTCGCGCCTCCACGAACTTGCCGCCGGCGAACCGCAGCCACGACATCCCATCGATGACGAACGCACGACCGCGAGCGGGGATCTCGCCGCGGATCGTGTGCAGCGGGGTCCCGGTATGCGTCCCGCGCGCCGTCCAGTGCCCGACAACCGTATCGCGGTCGGCCAGAAGGTGCTCGATCGTGAAGTGCACATCGGGGAAAGCGCCCCGGAGCATGGTGACCAGGTCCTTGAATTCCTGGCCCCGGTACGGGTCGGGATGCGTCGGGTTGGAAAACTCGAACTCAGGCGCCATGTACTTGTCCACGAAGGACAGGTCGCCCTGGCTCATCAGCTCACCGTAATAGCGAATGGTGAGGGTTTTGTGTTCTTCTGGCGTCGCCATGGTGGGTTGCCTTGGATTGAATGATCTTCTGCTGATTCGTGCCAACAGCCGCGCCGGCTGGAGACTCTATAACGAGGCAAAGCCGGGGGCGTACTTGAACGGCTCCACCGTCGCGTTGTAGGTGACGATCTCCAGCCCATAGCGGTTCTTCGTCGATCGTCGCACGGTCCAGCGCTGCGTGGCATCCATGGAGACACGTTTGCTCTTGGCGGCCGGCGGCTCCCACCAGCTCGCCTGCCAGCCGACCACGATGTCGAGCACGGCCTGGTCGCCGCTGATGTTTGCCTGCACGCTCTGGACGTTGTGGTTCTCATCGAAGAAGAGGTTCGTCACACGATCGTACCATTTCTTGAAACTGGCGAAATCCCTGATGTCACCATCCGGAAATTCCATGTGAAGGTCCCGGTCGGCAAGGAGCGCTGCCGCCTCTTCGACCGGGACGTGAAAGTCCAGCGCTCGGAACCAGGCCGCGACGAACTCGTCGATTTGTTTCTTGGTCGGTGCTGCCTGCTCGGTCATAGGTCTCTCCGCGAGGCTAAGTCTCCGCGACGGTCCACAGTTGCTGCTTTCACCGTCTTCTAAAAGCAACGGAATGAATTCCATTCTACCTTCTCATTGTCCACACCGGACCCCGATCAACTCGGGATGGACCTCCCCTTCAAGCGCGACGTCAACGAGGAATGGGCCCTTATGTTCGAGCATTTGCCGGATTGCGGGTTCGACCTCCGCGGGTCGCTCAACGCGCGCGGCGGCAATGCCATAGCTCCGGGCGATCTGGTCAAAGTGAAGCTCCGGCTTGGACAGGTCGAAGCTGAGCGGATGCGGGTGAGGCTCCAGTCCACGCTCCTTCCAGTAAGCCAGCAGGTTGATTTGCAGGAGCCGGTAGGACCGGTTGTTGCAGATCACGAATTTCACATCGAGGTCGTGCCGGACCGCCGTCCAGAGCGCCTGGATCGTGTACATGGCGCCGCCGTCACCGATGATGCCGACGACCGTCTTGTGGGGATTCGCGAGCTTCGCCCCGATCGCTCCGGGAATCCCCACCCCGAGAGAGCCGCCCCGGGTCAGGAAGTAGCTCCGCGGACGGCTCACGTCGATGTACCGGGTCACGGGAGGCGAGTTCGTGAGCGCCTCGTCGAAGATGATCGCGTCGCCCTTAAGCTGCCTGGCCAGCTCCTCCGCGAACCGGGAAAACGCCAGGGGAACCGCTTCGCGCGCGGCCCGGTCCCTCTCCCGCGCGGGGTCGTCTCTGGCCCGCTTGGTCCGCCCGATCTCCTCGGTGCGCGCCCGGGCGGCTTGCGCCTGGCCGGGCGCCATCGTGGCCTTGAGCCGTTCTGCCAGCAGCCCCAGGGTGAGCTTCGGGTCGCTCACCAGCCCGATGTCGACAGGGTGGTTCTTGCCGATCTCGTAGGCATTCAAGTCGATGTGGATCGTCCTGGCCCCGGGCTCGAAGATGTCGCCCAGCTCGGGAAACACCTCCGGCAGCATGTAGGTCCCGCAAACGAGGTTGACGTCTCCCTTTCGTGTGATGGGAAGGCTGTCATAGCCGAACATATGGCCGGTCATGCCTTGGAACAGCGGGTGGCCGAAGGCCATGTTGACCTCGCCCGTATCCGCGCCCCATACCTCGGCGCCCAGCAGCTCGGCCACCTGGGTAAGCTCCTCGTTCGCCTCGGACTCGGCGATCCCGTCGCCGATGAAGATCATCGGCTTGTGGGCCGAGGCGAGCAGCGCGGCGATCCGGGCAAGAGCCTGGTCGTCGGGAACAACTCGCGTCGAGGGGATCGAGGTGGGGTAGACTTCCTCCGCGGCGGGAAGGTCGAGCACGTCCACCGGCAGGCAGACGTAGACCGGGCCGCGCGGCGGGGTGGCCGCGATCTTGATGGCCCGGCGCAGGACTCGCAGCACCGAGGCTGGGTCCTGGACCATCGTCGACCACTTGGTCACGGGTTTGGCCATGGCGACCAGGTCGCCGGCCATCTGGGCGTCCATGGCCTGGTAGCGGATGCCGGCGTCGCCGCCGATGACGACCAGGGGCGAGTGCCCGCGGTTGGCCTGATAAAGGGCCCCAATCGCGTTGCCCAGGCCCGGAGTACTGTGGATCTGCACCGCGGTCGGCCGATTTGTGGCGCGGGCATAGCCATCGGCCGCCAGGACCGCGACCGATTCCTGGAGCGTCAGGACGTACTTCAGCTCGGGACGCCGCTCGATCGCGTCGAGCAGCCCCTCCTCCGACGTCCCGGGGTTGCCGAAGATGTGAGTGAAACCGTCGGCCAGCAACTGCTCGACAACAGCCTCGTGACCCGTCTTTGCAGCCATGGAAGACCCCGTCTAAACCACGTTTTTGTCGGAGGGCTCGGGACACCCGGTCACCACCCGTAACGCAAGAGACCCTGCTCCAGCACCTCGACCAGCTTCTGCCCGGTGAGGTAGGCATCAGGGGTCGAACGACCCGTGACGAACGGGTAGTCGACGATCACCGAGGTCGCGTGGCCGAAATTGCCGATGTACGCGCCGTCGGGCCCGGTCGCGTCGCGAAGGATGTACTCCAACGTGTAGAACGGCGGGCCGAAGTCGATGTAGCCGTTGCCGAAGCCCGTGTTGCTGCCGTCGACCGCGTGCTGCCCCTCGAACCCCGTCCCGGCCTGGTAGTCGTACTCGAGGCAGTGGCCCGTGACGTGCTTGCCCCAGATGATGCTCTTGCGGTCCTCGGTGCTGCGCGCGAAGGCCAGGCAGGCGACTCCATAGCACTCGGCCGCGACCGGCTTGCCCGCGCGGTAAAAGCTGAGGATCAGGTCATGCACGCGCTGGTTGTTGACCATGTCCAGCATCGGCCCGCTGCCGCCGACCAGGACGATCGTGTCGTAAACGGCCAGCTTCGGCTGGACGGCGTCGAGGGCCCGGTTGTAGGCTTCCATCTTGCGGACGAAGCTCGAGTCGCTCCAGTACGGGCGCTGGGGCATGAGCTCCTTGAGGCTGATCGGGTTGTCGAGCCACTTGGAGCGCTCCGAGCGGCCGGGCGAGGTGTCGTCGATCTCCCGGACCTTGCGGGCCACTTCCTCGGTCGTCACGGGGCGGTTCAGCGGGGGATCCACGAACTCGGGGTCCATGCTGGCGGAGAGCGCCTTGGGCCGCTTGCCGGTCGGCGTGGCGAAATCGATTTTGTAGCCGGCAGCGACCAAAGTCTCCAGCGGGCCAAGCAACTCCTCGCCCCAGTAGCCCCAATCCGACAGTACGATCAGGACGCGCTTGGTCTTCCCCGCGGCCGGCGTGGCCGGCGACTGGCCCGCGGCGACGTCCGGGCGAGCGGCGGGCGCCTTCTGCCGCTCCTGCTCGAGCCGGACGACCTGCTCGGCGATCGCGTCGGCGAGGGCGGCGGCCTCCTTGTAGGATCGGCCGGTGACGAGGTCGCCGTCGACGACGACGTTGGTCGGCGAGGTGGTGTAGAGGCCGCCGGCGTTGTTGACGTCGGCCAGGACGACCTCGTGGCAGATCACCTTGCGGCCCGCCAGCAGTTCGGGGTTGGGCGTGAGGATCCAGAGCCCGTGGCAGAGCGCCCCCTTGACAATCCGCGGGTTCCGCATCGCCCGGGCAAAGAACCGGACCGCCGGCGCCGACCGTACCATGTCCGCGCTGATCGTCTGGCCGGGCGGCGGCTCGAAGTAGCGGAGCCTCACGCTGGTGTAGTTGGCCGCCATCACGACGGCGGCGTAGTCGTCGAGGTTGACCTTCTCGAAGTCGACGTTCACTTCCATCGTCTCGAGATAGTCGCGCGACGCTTGCAGGCCCCCCTTGTAGTCGTCCACGTCGCTGACGAATGTTGACTTCGGTTGGCCCCAGAGCCGGGACATGAAGTGGACCTCGGCCCCGAGCGCCCCGAATTGGCTCCGATACGCGGCGATCTCGGCGGGAACGTACTCGTTCTCCACGAGGATTGCAACTTTCTTGCCCTTGAGCGGCTCGCCTTTCATGAACCTCGTCTCCAGTTACGATGAACCTCGTCACGTACGCGAATGCCCGCGACGCTCCCGAACCACGACCTCAGCCCACCGGGCGGCAGCCCCACGACCGCCTTGAACCAGCGGCGTTTGCCGGCACCTCCGGGCCCGGATCGGACCTCCACCGATATCACGGAGAAGATTATTTGAACTCGCACTGGGTCAATTCAAGCAAAATCTTTAAAAAAACAGGAAGATTTTTGAAAATCTTCAAATGACCGCCTATTGAGCGAACTGTCGGGGAAAAAAAACCTGTTCGGGGCTTACTTATGAGTCGCGATCGCGTCACGATAGACGGGTCGATCAGGCGGCGGAACACCACCTCGGGGGATTTGGCGAGGGACCAGCACAGGCCGGCGGGCTCTGGCGAGGAGCTCGGCGTCTTGGCAACGATCCTGGGACACCACGGGAGATCCGAGCATGGGCGAGATCGTCTGCCAGGTCTTGAATCGGGAGAGCCAGGTTGAGTTGATCTGGTCCTCGGGCGGGGGTTTCTTTCGACCTTACGTGATCGCCGGGGCGAAACTGGGCGAGCTGCGCGAGGCGACCCAGACGGTCCGCAAGGCCCTGGGGGAGATGGTCTACGCGCTGAACCAGTCTGGCGACGGGCCGGTGCCCTGGGAACCGTCGTACGGGCTGGCCGAGGCGGGCTTCCGGCTCTATAACTGCCTGTTGCCGACCGAGGAGGATACGGCCAAGAAGGTGCGGCGATGGATCGAGGAGCTGCGGCGGAAGTCGAGCCTGACCGGCCTGGAGATCGTGGTCGAAGAGCAGTCGGCGGACACACGCGCGTACCTCTCCGTCCCCTGGAACCTGGTCTACGACGAGCGGCCGGCCAAGCATAAGCCGGCGTTCCAGAGCGGAAAGGGCGCCGAGCGGTGGCGGCCGTTCTGGTCGATCCGCTACAACCTGACCAGCGGGCGCCGGGTCGAGCCGTTGCGGAGGCTGCCGGTCTGGAGCAATCCCCGGGTCATCGCGGCGATCAACCCGGATATCTACGAGGAGATGCACGAGGATCAGAAGCAGAAGCTCGACCAGTTCTTGAGCGACACGGGGATCACGCGGGTCGGCTCGATGGCGGAGCTGGAGCAGGCGATGGAGGAAGGATACCCCCAGCTTTTCTATTACCTCGGGCATGCCACCCCGGACTACTTGACGCTGGGTAATCACGAGACCGTCACCCCGAGCGACCTGAGGAATCTGCTCCGTAGCTTCGACGACCGCGAACGGCCCGAGGGGATGCTGGCGTTCCTCAACGCCTGCCAGACGGCCGAGGCCGGGCAGGCCGGGTCGTTCCTGGACGTGCTCCACAGCTTCGGATTCACCGGGGCGATCGCGACCGAGCAGCAGACGATCGACAACTTCGCCAACGAGCTGGGCCTGGAGTTTCTGCGCGGCTTCCTCCTGGAGGGGCGGCCCCTGGGCGAGCTGCTCCACGGGCTGCGGCTGAAGATGGCGCCCTTGGGCCTGCTCTACGGCGCCCATTGCCCGCCTGAGATCCGCGTGAAGATCGGCGACGATGGCCCCGAAGCGGACCAGCTCTCGATCCATGAGATGGGTCCGGTGGCCGGCGTCCGGCTCCAGGCGCCGGCCCTCAAGATGATGGCGAGGGCGGTCCGCCAACCTCCCGTGCTGCCCGCCCAACCGTACCGCTCGCTGGGCTACTACGACCGCGCCGACCGCGCCCTGTTCACGGGCCGCGACGGCGACATCGTCCGGTTCGCCGCGACGCTCGACCGGTCGGATACGCGGATCTTGATCCTGCATGGCGAGAGCGGCCTGGGCAAGTCGTCGTTCCTGCGGGCCGGCCTGATTCCCTACCTGGAAGAGGAGTGCTTCGGCTACCGCTTCCTCCGCCGGGACGACGATACGATCGTCATCATCCACCTGGCCAAGGACCCCATCGGCCAGATCGCACAGGCCCTCCTCGATGCGACGGGGCGCCCGCTGGAGTACCAGACGCCCTCAGGCGAGCCGATTCGGATCGACCTGCGCCAGGCGATCGATCTTGTGCTGGGGCGACCTGCGGATTACACCGCGCTCCGCGCGGCGTTGACGCAGGATGCCGGCCTGTTGAAAGACCTGCTGACCCGGCTGGCCGCCCGATTGCCCCACGCCCTCGTCCTGATCGTCGACCAGGCCGAGGAACTCTTCACAATGGCACGGACGCCTGCCGAGGTCAGCAATCGGGACCACACGCTCAGGATGCTCCAGCGCCTGGTCGACATCAAGGCCGACGTCAAGCTGATCGTCTCGCTCCGGACCGAGTACTACGGCCGCCTGCTCGATCACCTGCGGGCCGGCCGCCGCGATTTCTCGGGGGTGAGGGATGACTTGCTCCGTGATTTCTCCCTGCCCTCGTTGATCGCGGCGATCGAGCGCCCGACCTTGGATTCACCAATTGCCCCGGGGCAACCATCGCCCCGAGAGAAGTACGGTTTCCGGTTCGGCGAGGGGGTCGCCGCCCAGATCGCCGAAGATGGCCTAGGCTTGAGGACAGAGCACCAGGACAGCGTCCTTCCGCTGATCCAGGTCATCTGCACCCAGCTCTACGAGCGGAAGCGGTCTCAGCGGGACTCGGACGGGGTGATCACCCGTGAGGACCTGGAGGCGATCCGCGGCGTGGAAGGGGGTCTGAAAGCGTTCGCCGAGGAAGCCCTGGAACGATCGCTCGGGCTTGGCCCGTCTGATCGACAGGCCTTCAAGGCCCTCTTCACCCGGCTCTACAGCCGGCAAGTCGACGGGACGCTGACGACCTGGCTGGCGCCGCGGCATGCCCTGGAAAGTTCCTGGAACGGTTCGGTACCGTTCGCCCGAGTGTTGGAGGCGGCCGTGTCGGTGCGCCTCCTGCGTGAGGACGAGCTCCGCGTCGAGGGAACTGAGCCTCGCCCGTTCATCCGCCTGGGCCATGATGCCCTGGCCAAGGTCGCCGCGGCCTGGCAGGCTGAACAGGACGAGGAGGAACGTCACCGGCAGGAGAGAGCCCAATTGGAACGCGAACGAGCAAAACGACGGCAGCAGATCCGTAAATTGCTGGCCGGCACCTGCGCTGCTGCGTGTGCCGCCATCGTTTTTGGTGCGATCGGACTCGTGGCCCTGAACCAGAGTTCCAGGGCCATGAAAAGCGAAACCCAGGCCCGGCTCAGCGAAACCTGGGCCAAGGCCAACGAGAAGAAGGCCCAGGAGAGCCTCCGTGTCGCCTGTCAGGGACTGGATGACCTGCTGACCGAGGTCGCCGATGTTGACCTGGCGGATATCCCGCAGATGGAGCCAGTACGCCTACGCCTGCTCGAGAAGGCGAAGGAAGGATACGAGAACCTCAGGAAGAACAGGGTTGCTGGAGCGAGCACGCTGTTGCGCTGGGTCGTCGGCAGGTCCGACAGCCGGCTGGGCGATATCCTCGAGATGATGGGGGATTACTCCGGGTCCGAGGAATTCTATCGGCAGGCGATCGGGCTCCTCTCGGCTCTCTCGGCGGAAGCTCCCAGGACGGCTCTCTCGGCGGAATCTCCCACGCCGGACGACTACCGCCGCGATCTTGTGAGAAGCCAGCTCGGGCTGGGTGTGCTCTACAAGGAATTGCACCGCTACCAGGAAGCCGAGAAGCAGTTGCAGGCCGCCGGCACCAGCATCGAGCCGCTCGCTTCCTCGACCCTCCTGGCCGATCGCCAGAGGCGGGCGGAGCTTGCCTATCAGAGAGGCGTGCTCTGGGCACGTGACACCGAGGCGCGCGGGGCCCTGGCGACAGGCAATTCCGAAAGCGCCCGGGTGATCGAGCAGGCCTACCGTGATGCTCTTCGGCTCCAGGAAGAGCTGGTCAAGGGACAACCCGACCGAGCCGACCTGCGTGCAAGACTGGGCCGGTACCGGAACAACCTGGGCAAGCTCCTGTACGCCACGGGCCGGCTGGATGCGGCGGAGACAGAGCTCCGCGCGGCGCTCGCGATGGTTCAAGATCCGCCCACGTTGCCGGGGGAGCGATGGCAGTCGGCCCGGGCCAAGCACAACCTGGGGCTGCTCGCCGAACGAGGGTTGCTCGCCAAGCAAGGAACCGTGGCGGAGAAGGGGCTGAAATTGCTGCGGGCAGCGCAGGACCAGCTCGAGACCCTCACGCAAGAATTTCCCACCGTGCCGCAGTATCGGCAAGAGCTCGCATCCGTCTGCCTTCACTTGGGCCAGTTCGAGGAGCAGGATCGGCAGCCGACCCAGGCCCAGGGACATCTGGAACGAGCACGGCAACTCCTCAAGAAACTCGTCGCCGACTTCCCGGACCTCCCCGATCACCGCCTGGAGTTCGCCGAGTTGGCCAACGAGCTGGCGTACCACCTCGCTTCGAGCAACCCCGCACTGGCGGAAACGACCACCCGTGAGGCCGTCGGGTCGTTGGACAGGCTGGCCGATCATCAACCCCCAGTTCCGAGTTACCTGAACGCGCTGGGCCGCGCCTACCAGGATATGGCCCTGCTGTTTGAGACGAAGCTCAACAAGCGGAACGACGCCCGCTTGGCGATCGAGCAGTCGATTCGCTACTGTCGAAAGGCGCTGGACCTGAGCCCAGAGAACCCGATGTACCGGGCCAATCTCCACGCAGCCATCAAGGACTCATCGATCATTCTCCGCGAGCTGGGAGAGACCGCCAGGGCGGCCGAGGCCGCCGAGGAACTTCCGCGCCTCCTGCCCGAGGACCTTAAGTCCTATTACAACGCTGCTAGTATCTTGACGAAGTGCATGAACGCATCGCATGACGAAGATTATGGCCGGCGGGCCGTGGTCATCCTTCAGAAAGCAGTGGAAAACGGTTTGATCAAGGACGCCAAGCAACTCGATTTCAAGGAGTTCCATCAGCTCAAAGAGCGGGATGATTTCCGTCGGCTGCACCAATCGTTGGAGCCTCCGCGGTCCGGGTGATCGCCGTGACGCTCTTGATCCGCACCGTGACGATCGACCGATCACGAGGGCGGATCACTCACTCGCTGACTCGAGCACGGGGTTTCCGGATCGGGCCCGCTGGTACCTGGCGGCCATCAACCGTGACCGCCGCGTGGAGTGTCGTGCGCCGTGGGGATTGCTGCGCGACATGATTGGAATGGTGAGCCGGTTTCTTCGCCTTTGAGCCCGAGCCCTTGCCCGTACTCGAGGCTTGCGTCCGCCGGACCGCGCCGGAGAACTCGCGGAATTTGGCGATGCCATTGTAGCCGATCTGGTTGGGCGAGGTGGTGTTGTACGGAGCATTGTACAGCAATATACCATAGCGCTCGCTGTTGATGACATTACCTGAGTTGATGACATTACCTGAAATCGTGTTTCCCTGGGACGAGCCGGCACTGCCAAGGACGTAAACCCCGACACTATTGCCGGAGATCGTGTTTCCCTCTTCCTTGGTACCGCCGATCGTGTTCGATGAGGCATTCTCAATGTAGACGCCGATCGGGAATTGGTACGCGGAGTTTTTCTCCTGTTCCGGGTAGTAGGACTGTCCGTTCGGTCCCAGGCCGCTGATGTTGTTGCCCTGGACGAGATTCCCACTGGCGTTCGCGCCGATGATGTAGACGCCGCCTTGCGAATTACCCGAGATGGTGTTGCCGGCGCCTGGCAGGCCGATCCGGGTCTTTGGCACGTTATTCACCCAGACACCGACCGCATTGCCGATCCCGGTCCCATCGTTGGCGATCCCGATGTTGTTGCCGACGAGGACGTTGCTGTAATTCGAGGAGTCGTACAGGGAGGGGTCGTAACCGGAGAACTCGACACCGACGTTGTTGCCGGCAATGACGTTGCCGGAGGCAGCCGTCGTGCTCCCGACCGTGTTTCCAACCGAGTCGCTGATCAGGACGCCGGTTGACTGGAGCCAGGGGGTCGAGGCATCCTTCGAGCCGGATGGAAACGCCGCGCGACCCGACGAATTGGGGCCAATGAGGTTCCCCAGGACCCGGTTGCCTGTGGACTGATCGCCAATGATCTCGATGCCGTACTTGGTGTTGCCCGAGATGACGTTGCCCGCGCTGGTGCCCGGCGTCGCGGTCAATCCGCCGATCGTGTTCTGGAAGGCATTGAAGATCAGGACGCCAACGTTATTGCCCACAGGCTTCTGGCCCGTCATGTCGGTCCCGATGAGGTTGCCTTCGATCAGGGTTCCAGACGACAACGTGAGCAGGATGCCGAAGCCGTTCTTGGCGTTGCTGTTCCCCGAGATAACGTTGCCGGCCCCGAGGGTCGTTCCGCCGATTGTGTTGGCGGGTGTGTCGGCATTCGGGGAATAACTGTTGATGACCCAGATGCCGTATTGCTGCGCTTGCAGCGAAACGGTGCCGCTCTTGTTCGTGCCGATGAAGGTGCCCGCCACCAGGGTTCCAGTCGATGACAGGATCACGATGCCGCTTTGGCGGTTGGCTGAGATGGTGTTGCCGCTCGTGATCGTTCCGCCGATTGTGTTGCCCGAGCTATAGCCGACCGTGACTCCGTATTGCATGTTCGGAAGCGCGACGGTGCCGCTCTGGTCGGTGCCGATGTCGTTTCCCGCGATCAGGACTCCAGTGGAGGAGTTGATCGAGATTCCGTTCTGACCGTTGCCGGAAATCACGTTGTCGCTGATGGTGATGTGCTTCCCAGGTTTGGGATTACCGCCGATGATCGAAACGCCGTTCTGACCGTTGGGAACGGGCTTGCTGCCGCTCTCGTCGGTTCCTATGTAATTGCCCTGGACAGTAGTGTCTGCGAACAGCCCCTCGCTGCCAAGAATCTGAACGCCGCTGCCGGAGTTGCCCGAGATGATGTTTCTTGCATTGCCGGCCGTACCGCCAATCGTGTTGAACTGCCCCTGGGCGATAATTAACACGCCATTGCCAATGTTGGGAGACCGCCCCGACAGGCCGCCAATGAAGTTGCCCTCAACAGTGTTAAGATTGCCGGTGATCTGGACGCCGTTGCTCAGGTTCCCCGAGATGGCGTTCCCAGCGCCAGCCTCCGTTCCCCCGATCGTTCCCCCGATCGTGTTGAAGAATGAAAAGGAACCGATGAACACGCCGTCGCCGTCATTCCCAGTCAATTGGTTGCCCTGCACCAAGTTGCCCGTTCCGTCGCCGACAACGGCGGAGTTGTCGCCGGCGAGATCCACGCCGTCGCCGGCGTTGTCAGAAATCGTGTTGGACGCGCCGGAAATGCTCCCGCCAATCGTGTTGAGGATGGGGTCCAAACCGCCGATGAGCACACCATCACCGGAGTTGGCTAAGATCTCGTTGCCCTGCACCATATTGGAAGTTGCCTTGAAGCCAGCGATCTCAACCCCGCTACCGTAGTTGTGAGAGATGATGTTGCCATGCAGGGTCTTGATGGTACCGCCGGAATTCAGTTCGTTGATCGCGCCGATCGTGTTGGAGCTTGCCTGAAAACCACCAATGAATACTCCGTCGCCGGAGTTGGGGACGGGGTCAGAATGGACGTTGGTGCCGATCCAGTTACCCAGAAGCTGGGTGTTGTTCGAGTTCGTCAGCGAAATACCGTTGCCATCGTTGTTCGACACGACGTTGCCAGCACCAGGCGCAGCGCCGCCGATGGTAATGCCGCCTTTGTCGCAATTGGCCACATCAATGCCGTCCCCTTGGTTGTAGAATTTGTCGAATCCATCCTGGAGTGTTCCTCTCGTTCCGTTGATGTCGGTGCCGAGCCAGTTGCCGAGGATCTGGACATCAGAGGAATTCGACAGGAAGATACCATTGCCGTCGCTGCCGGACACGACGTTGCCGCCTCCGGAAACCGTGCCGCCGATCGTAACGTCACTGCAGTTGACGAGACTGATGCCATCGCCGGAGTTCCTGCCCAGAAAAACCGCGCCCGTGATGTCGGTGCCGAACCGATTGCCCAGGATCTGGGTCCCATTCGCGCTCGTCATCGCAAGGCCGGTGCTACCGCTGAAGGCAATGACGTTGCGCTGGGCGTCCGTCGTACCACCGATCGTGTTATCGGCGGCATGATCGATCACGAGGCCATCAAGGTTGGCCTCCAGACAGTTGCCCTGAACGAGGTTCCCGTTCGACGACTCGATATGAATGCCGGCGCCGTCGTTGAAGCCGGTGATGCACAGTCCCCGGATCGTGCTGCCCACGACTGAGCCGCCCGGGAGCGTCAGGCTTGAGCCGGCCGCGAGCGTCAGACCGTCGCCCATGATTTTTGACTGGCCGTCGATCTGGATGACCGGCACCGGATTGGTGGGATCGAATCCCGCCTGGGTGGTCCCGTCGATGAAGACCGGCTTCATGATCGCCGGCAGCGGTGACCCTTGCACTGTGATCGTTTGGGGCCCGCTCCCGATGGAGAACTTGATCGTATTGCTGGAGTCTTTTGACTGATTGAGCTCATTGATGACATAACGAAGCGTGCCGCTGTTGTCGCCGCTGGTGGGGTCACCGGCGCTGGTGACGGTAAACAGCGCCAGCAGCAATCGTTCTTCAAACAGATCGATACCGGGCAGATAAGATCGCCGCCGGCCCCGTTCAGCGAACCCGGAAGTTTTCGACCGTCTGGTACGCATCGGTGTGACTCGAGAGGATGGGAGGTCCTGGCAAATCGAAGCGAGACTGCTTAATTATCCTAACCTAAGTCAGGGACAATGCAAGCTCAGCCTCCAAGCATGGGTGGATTACCTTGCATTGTTCGGCGGGTGCGGCCGAAGAACACGTTGAACAGGATCAAAGCCTCGTAGTCGAAGGGTTTGGGGCCCGTGACCGGGGTGACGAGACCGAAGGTGAGGATGGAGCGACGGTTGAACTCGAAGTTGATGCCGTAGGTCAGGTCGACGACGTTGGGCACGCCACCGGGGTCGTTGCGGTTGGTCCAGTCGCCGTGGGTCAGGGGCGTGTTGACGTGAACCTCGAAGGTGGGTGCGATCGCGGTCAGCCAGTCTTGCGGGTCGGTACTTCTGAGGACGAAATAGCCGATGCCGACGTCGTTGAAGAGCATGGTCGACAGACGGAGTGACGCGGGTGTGTCGAGTGCCGTGAAGCCATGGAGGTAAAACCGATCCCGGCTCCAGATGTAGCCGACGAACGGCTGGATGAACGTGCTGTCCAGGCTCGCCAGGTACTTCGCCCCGGCAAAATTCGCCGGGCCGTTCGGCGTGCTGATTGCCAGGCCCCCCGAGACCAGGCTTCCGCTGGCAGGGTCGCGCACGAAGACATACTTGCCGAAGAATGAGAGATCACCGGTGGATGTGCTCGTTCCGGCCAGCTTCGCGAATTTCCCTGTGATCGTCGAGTTGGCCGAGACGGTGTTGATCGGGAGAGCCATGCCCAGCGAGCCGTCCCCGTTGTTGAAGGTCTTCTCGAAACCCATGACTTCGCGGTAAACCCTGAGACCGTCGACCGACGCCTCGAACTTCTGGTTCAGGTGCTGGT